>JAEZAF010000084.1 GCA_023430545.1 Chloroflexota bacterium | reverse complement strand
GCCGAATAGGGGATGATCGAGCGGTAATCCACGCCGACGATAAACCGCACCAGATGCGGCACGACCAGCCCAACAAAGCCGATTGGCCCGGCCAGCGCCACTGCCCCACCAGACAGCAGTACCACCACCAGCGAGGCAACCGCTTTCACCCAGAAGGTGCTCTGACCGAGTCCTCTGGCGACATCGTCACCGAGGCTGATGGTCGTGATCTGTCGGCTGATAATCATGGCGGCCAGCAGGCCGATCACGATATACGGCGCGGTCTGGCTCAGCAGCGCCATATCACGGCCTGCCAGTGATCCGGCAGTCCAGAAGCGGATACGGTCGAGTGTTTCCTGATCGCCGATCAGGATGGCAGTCGTAAAGGAAGACACAAACGCGGTCAGGATCACGCCTGCCAGCGTCAGTTTGAGGGGTGTCATCCCGCCGCGACCGAGCGACCCGATCGAGTAGACCGCCGCCGCCGCCAGCCCCGCACCCAGCAACGCAAAGTATGAAAGCGTCGAGAGCGCCGGATTGCCGAGCGTCACCACCGCCAGCACCACCGCCAGCGATGCGCCGCTGTTGATGCCGAGGATACCGCTGTCTGCCAGCGGATTGCGTGTCAGGCCCTGCATAATCGCACCGGCCACCGCCAGCGCCGCCCCAACCGCCACACCCGACAGCACACGCGGCAGCCGTACCGTCTGGATGATCAGATGATCGAAGTTGGTCGGTTCAAAGCGGAACAGTGCCTCGTACACCACCTGCGGCGTAATATCTGCCGCGCCCAGGGTGATGCTCCACATCAGGGCGGCGACAAGCAGCATCAAACCCGCCAGCATCCCCGGCAGCAGTAAAGCGCGTCTGCCGAGGATGCGGGAGGTGTTTCGGAGTGCTGGTCTGGCTTGAGAAGTCATTTCGGATTTTTCAAACGATGTTCCGTGCGCAGCCCTTACGAGTTCAGCTCGCGGGTTGCAACGTCATCGCTCCATTCAAGTTTCAGGGCTTCATCACCGGAAAAGCGCTCCAGATGATCGCTGATGACATGCTTCACACGGCCAAAGTTCTCGACATCATCCGCCTCGATGCGGACGACCAGTGTATTCGCGTCGGCGGTCATCTCGCAGGTGCCAAAGCCAAACTGGACGTTTCCATGCTGATCGGTGTATTCGGCTGTGACCTTGTGGCTGAAGTGATTGCAGAGCGCCTTCATGTAACGTTCTGCCTTGGGTGTCTCTACCTGTGCATTGGCTCTGTATTTCACAGTCGCCTCCTGTGTATGACTTATTATCGTATGGATTGGGTTGAACAGATCGTGATGATTGTCAACGGATCTTCAGACTGAAAAGCACCTGTTTATAAAGCGCCTGTTCAGCCTCCTATTCGCTGACCTCTGCGGTCGGTTCTGCTGTCGGTTCAACCGTCGCTTCAGCAGGTTCTTCTTCGGGCAGTTCAATCCCCATATGACCGAGCACGGTCTCGACCAGCACTTCTGCGGACAGCGGCCCACCAAACAGCCAGACATCTCCACCCAGCCAGTAAGCGCGTTCCTGCTGGACGAACTTCATGCCGCTCCACAGCGGCGATTCCGCGAAGAAGTCGTTATCCGTCCCCTGTGCGACATAGTAGAAGTTGAACTCGTCATCCTGAAGCTCGGCAAAGCCTTCGATTCCGATTTCGGTGAAGCCATAAAGCTGGGGGACATCATCCCACGCATTTTCCATGCCAACCTGTTCAAGGATCTGGACGGCCATCGCATTATCGGTAAACAGGCGGAATGTCACCACGCTGTCACTGGTCCACCCCTGCGAGAGGATAAAGGCTTCCCCGTCACGGCCTGCGTCCGTAAGTGCGGTCTCAGCGCGTTCATACAGCCCTTCCATATGATCCAGCACCGCTTCCGCTTCTGCTTCACGGCCCACCGCCTGCGCGATGGTGTTAAAAGTCGCGATCATGTCATCGTACTGCGAGATGTTGAGGTCCTCAGGATACGGATTGAAGACCAGCGTCGGCGCAATTGCATTGAGTTCGTCATAGTTCTGCACCACGCGGAAGCTGACCGCGAGGATCAGATCCGGGTCCAGCGCCGTGATCGCTTCCAGATTCGGTTCAGCACGGCTGCCGACATCGGCGACGTTTTCGTCCAGCGCCAGCGGGATCTTCACCCATGCGTTATAGCCTGCAATATCCGACACACCGACCGGCTGCACACCCACCGCCAGCAGCGCCTCGACATAGCCCCATTCCAGCGCCACCACCCGCTCGGCATCCGCCGGAAGACAGAGTTCACCGAGCGCATGCTGAAGTGACTTTTCACCTTCAGCACAGGCCGACTCTGCCGCCGCTTCTTCGGTCGGTTCCACCGGTTCTTCTGTAGACTGTGCTGCAAGCATCGATACGGACGCAAACATCACAACGCAGATCAGCATCAACCGTTTTAATATAGACATCGTAACTCCGTGTTTCCTTTCACGAAACATATTAGAAGCGTATAGTATTCCGTGTCAGCGTCTTATTACTCGCTGACTTCATCCGTCGCTTCAGCCGTCGCTTCGGCGGTCTCGTCAGCCTCATCAGCAGTGACAAATTCCGCCGCCGGACTGGGCACGGTCGGTTCAACGTCCGTCAGGGTGGCAAACAGATCATCGAGGATCAGGTTCGCTGCCAGATACGTCTGAGCGCGGAACCAGTGCGGCCCCACAATGTGGACATTGCCAGCGCGCACGCCTTCCAGCGACTGCCACAGCGGGTTCGTCGCATTGAAGTCCTCAAGGAACTGGTTATTCTCAGCAGCCACTGCCGGATCGGTCGAGGCCCATGTGAAGATGAAGATCACATCCCCATCAGCCAGATCGAGGCGCTCATTCGAGATCGCGACAAAACCGTAGTCTGCACCGCCATCGAGATAGCCGCCTTCATCGAACGTCACCGCCTGCGCTTCCGGGCGACCCAGGCCAACATCCTGCAAAATCACACCCTGTGCCGAGTCCACCAGCCAGATCATCGGATAATCCGGGCTTGGGACAAACGCCGAGACTTCAATTTCGCCCCTGTCTTCACCTAAAGCGGCCTGAAGATCAGCAATCCGCGCTTCGTAGGTCTCGATCATCTCCGCGTAGGCTTCTTCCAGCCCGAAGACCTCGCTCCAGAAACCCGTCGATGATTTCCAGTCGGTCGCGTAGGCGGCATCGTACACCACCAGCGGCGCGATCTGCTCCATGCCCTCGTAGAACAGCGATGAGTCCTTGAAGGCGATAATCAGATCGGGCTGAAGCTGCGTAATCAGTTCCAGATTAGGCGGCCAGTCAAAACGCGGGATGTCGGCCAGATCATCGGCCAGCCCCGGTGTAATCGCGGAGATTTCGTCCGCCGCATAGCCAAAGACACCGACAATCGGGATCTCATTCAGCAGCAGAAACTCGGTGGCGGGCATATCCAGTGCAATGACGCGCTGCGGGTTATCCGGCACACACACCGAGCCAGTGACGGAGCGTTCATGCTCAAACAGGCGCAGGCCTGCTATACATTCCACGGTGAGTGCTTCTTCAGTTTCCTGCGCGTCCTGCGCAGATACCGGAAGGGCCAGCAGAAGCAGTGCGCTGCAAACCAGCAGCATCAGTGACAGATAACGGTTCTTCATGTGTTTCAGCATTGGTCCTCTAAAGTCGATGAATGGGTTATCACGTGGGCCGGAAGAACCCGACCCTGCATTTCATGCCTCTTGTAGGGACACGGCAGTGCCGTGTCCGGATATTAAAAATACTTGCTAACTCTCCGGCGTCGTTTCTGCCGTGGCTTCAGCCGTCGCTTCCGCTTCTTCACCGTCTGTCAGGGCTTCAATCGGATTCGGGATCGTCGGCTCGACATCTGTCAGCGTGGCAAACAGATCATCCAGCACGGCATTCGCCAGCAGATAGGTATTGGCACGCGCCCAGTGATAGCCCACGCGGTACGACTGCCCCGCCTTCACGCCATTCAGCGACTGCCACAGCGGATTGGCTTCGAAGTCATCCAGATACTGGTCACTGGCAGCGATGGCGTCTTCCCCCAGTGACGGGAAGGTGTACAGATAGATCACATCACCGTCCGCCAGATTGAACGTCTCATCGGAGAGATAGGCGAAGGTCGAATTGCCATAGACTTCCAGCGACTCTTCGATCGTCAGCGCCTGTGACGCGGGACGCCCCAGTCCGACATCCTCAAGGATCGCACCGGCGGGCGATTCCTGTGTGCTGATCATGTTGAAGTAGGAACTCGCCAGCACCAGTGACACATTGATCTCGCCGCGATCTTCGCCGAGCGCTTCCTGAAGCTCTGCCACCCGTGCCTCATACGTCTCCAGCATCTCGACGTACAGATCCTGCACGTTGAAAACCTCACTCCAGAATTCGGTGGCGGTCTTCCAGTCCCCTTCCGCGATGCCCGCGTTGAAGATCACGGTCGGCGCGATCTGGCTGAGCTGATCGTAGACCATCGTCTCGTTGCTGTAGGTCGCAATCAGATCCGGAGACCATTCCAGCGCCAGTTCGAGGTTGACCGGCCACGCCATACCGGGGATGGCTTCCATCTCATCGGCCAGCGGTGGCAGCGCGGCGCTGAACTCGTCTTTGGTAAAGGCATCAAATGTGCCGACGATTTCCTTGTCGGTGTACAGCAGCAGTTCAACGGCGGCATTTTCCAGCGCCAGAATCCGCTGCGGATTTTCGGGAATGCAGACCGGATCGGTCGCCAGCAGCTCATGATCGAACAGGCGGAAGCCTGCATCGCACTCGGTGTTATCCTGTCCAAAGACCGAGGCGATGTCCATCACGAACATCAGCATAACGACGACGACCAAAAACAGAACCAGAAGCAGCACCGGCAGACTGACCAGCTTAAAACGCGGTCGAAACCCAGACATTAAAACAACCCTTTCCTTAAGCAGTCGCAGCTTGCAGGGCGAATTCCTGAACAAGCCGTGCCACCCACCGCTGGACACGCTCGCCGGTGAGATTTGCCTGTGTGACTTCATCGAGCGGCAGGCCGATAAACTGACCGTTGATCAGTGCGCGGGACGCGGCGAATTCGTAGCCGTCGCACTCGCACTGGCCGACGATTTCCGCACCGCGTTCGATCAGTTTTTCACCCAGAATGCCCATCGCATCGACAAAATTATCGGCATAGTAGTTCTGATCACCGGGGCCGAACAGCGCCACCCGCTTACCCGTGAAATCAATGCCGTCAAGCTGCGGGAAAATAATGTCCCAGTCATCCTGAAGCTGGCCGATATTCCATGTCGAGATGCCGAGGATCAGCGTATCGAACGCCAGAAGCTGCGAGGCATCCTTCACATAACCGATGTTGAAGCTTTCCAGCGGCTGCATCCCGTGCTGCGTCCATGCGTCAGCGATCAGGCCAGCCACATACTCCGTCACACCGGACGAACTGCCGTAGAACAGCCCGACACGGCCCGTCGGATTGAGCGTGAGGTCAGGCGTCGCATCTTTCATCTCCAGCGGTGCGCGATTCTGCTGGCTCCGCAGCCATGCCTTCGCTTCTTCGACATCCGTAAACCCGCGCCCCGGAATGCCCCAGTTATACTCCGCATACATGTTGGTGCGGATCTGTGCCTGTTCCACCAGTTCAGGTGTGGGATAGTATTTGTCGATCACTTCCTGATCGTGTACCCGTGCATAAGCCGTATTGATCAGCGCGGTACGATGGCGGTAATCGCGGCGGAAGTCGTTGAGAATGCGCTGAATCTCCGCCTCGTCCTGACGATGTTCTTCCGAGTCATGCTCATCTTCGTCATGATCATGCGGTTCTGAGATCATCAGAATGCCGAAGCGCTGGCCCTGATCCAGCCGTGCGATCCAGCGGTTGACCAGATCGCGGAAATCCTCTGGCTCACCGTGATGGGGGCCAGTATTCACAATCACCATCTGGGGATCACTATCATCATATTGAAACATCGTGTACATCGCCCTGACTCAACCGGAAAACAGACCCTATGATAGGACGGTTGCACGGCAAACTTCCACGCATGCGATTAAGCGCAGGATTTCACAAAAGCCACTTTTGAATTAACCGCGGGAAAGGTTGAAGATTTCATCGTGAAAAGTCAGTGAAATCGTTCTGGAATTTAGAATGAAACCGAGGTTAACTTTTTATGAGGACCCACGGTGGAACAGGCTGAAGTCTTGTCGCCGCAGCCTGCTTGATAGTTACCCTGCCACCATAAACCTGATGTAAGGACGCGCGAGGGCGCGTCCGCCGCTGACCTAAACCCTCCGACGCATCATGCGAGCGTGACTGCACATTCCAACGAATGAACAACGTATAAAATGCAGGGGCGAGGCTTCCCCCGCCGATGATATTCCGGGGGACTGAGATTTTCCCCGAATTTTGGTCCACTTCGTTTGGAAACTCTAACCGCACAACTCGAACATCCGTGCTACACTATGAGGTTCCTGTACGGAATCACGCACCTTAACATCCCACCTGGAAAGGTTTCACTGACGTCTCGAACCCTCATCGCGTTCGATGCCGCGTAGGGGTGGGCCTGTGTGCCCTCCCGTTGCTGCCGCACAAAATTTTTGTGCGGCAGCAGCAGCAGCAACTGGTTGCTACAAGCAGCAACAAGGGGTTTTGAACCTGAAATCTCATCAGCCGTGCCTGATTGCAGCAATATAGTGCAGCAAATGCTGCAAAATTGCTGCAAAATGCTGCAGCGCGCCGAAATTCGCTGACCGGTTACACCGCAGACGGAACTGTCGCCAGATACGCGACCAGATCATCCAGTGACTCCGGTACAGGCGCTGCACTCGCAGCCTGCTGACTCATCCGGTCGTCGCTGGCAATGGCTTCATCAAGGCTGTGCAGCAGATCCTGCACTTCTCTGGCTTTGCTGGCAAACGTGCTCACAAGATTGCGAATGCGCATCACCGTCGCCACATCACCGCGTTTGATCAGGATCTGCCCGATACCGATCATCGCTTCCATCACCAGCGGCATCGCGTTGATCTCATGCCCGCGCACCAGCACCTGCTTGAAACCGTCCATCGCGACGGCATCTTCACCCAGCAGAAAATTGGCCCGCGCCATGTTCACGCGGATATTGCTTTTGAAGTGAGGGTCCTCGATCTCGGAGATATACGGCAGCGCCTGATCGAACAGGGATTTCGCGCTGGCGGCGTCGCCCTCGTTCATGGCGATCATCCCCAGATTATTGAGGCAGGATGCGAGTCCACGAAACTGGCGGATCTCCTCATAGATCGCCTGTGCCTTCGAAAGCCAGCTCTTGGCCTCGTCGGTGCGGCGCTGCATCAGGTTGATAATGCCCAGATTGATCTGGATACCGGCCATCCCCTCGCGGTTGCCGATGTCCTGCATGGTTTGAAGGGCCTGAAGCGCGTATTCGGTGGCTTCAGGAAAGCTCCCGGTCTGCCCATACAGGCTGGAGAGCAGATTCAGGGTATTAGCGGTATCCCATTGTTGATGGGTCTGCTGGAACAGTGCCAGCGCCTGACGTGCGTTACTCATGGCATCATCGAAGCGACCCATGCGTGCCAGCAGACGGCCCTCGTTAATCAGCACATCGGCGATACCGGTGTCCTGTTTGAGTGTCTGATAAATCGCCAGTGCCTGCTTGAAATGCTCGTCCGCTTCCTGAAACTGGCCTCGAGTCATGGCGATTCGTCCGAGGACCTTATGCACATCGGCCAGCAGATCACGCTGATGGTCCGCCGGGGCTGTGGACTGAAGCTCTCTCAGGCTGGCGGATGCGACATCGAAGGCCGCACCAAGCTGATCCTGCATGATGTGAATGACCGCCACCCGATTGCGGATCTGAAGCCGGGTACGCACGTCATCTCCGGGGATCAGCGCCATCAGACGCTGATAATGGCCCAGGGCTTCGTCAAACGCGCTGATGCGGTAGGCATAGTCGGCGGCGGTGGTGGTGTACTGAAGCTCTTTCTGCGGCTGGCCTGCCCGACGCCAGTGCTGGGCGATGTTCGCGGCAAAGGCCGGGTTATCCGGGTAGATGGTGATAAAGCCCTGAGCGGCCTCGGTATTCAGGTGGCGCAGTTCGTCAGCAGTGAGGTCAGCCTGAATGGTATCGCGCAGTTTAGGGTGTGTGAACTGCCAGCCTGACGATCCGAATTCGAGCACATTGGCGTTCGCGCAGATGTTGAGCCACTCTTCCAGCTTCAGATCGGGGAAGAGGTGCTGTAAGACGGCACTGTCCAGCCGCCTGCCGATCACGGCGGCGAGGCGCAGTGGGGACATGGCAGAGGCTGGAATGCGGTCGAGACGTCGCTTGAGAAGCTGGACGATTCCCCCGGTCGTGATGTCGGTGGGCAGATGTTCAATCGTCGTGATCTTCTCTAACTGACCCGCAGCCTCGGCCAGCGCCCGGATGATCTCGATCATGAACAGTACGTTGCCCTCAGTCTGCTGTACCAGATAATCGACAATGTGCGGGTTGTTCCCGGCGCGGCCCAGCATCGAACCGCTGAGCGTGGCGATCTGCTGGGGGTTAAAGCGCGGCAGGTTGACCTCATCAAATTCAACACCGGCCAGATAGTCGTTCAGGGCGATGCTTTCATCTGAGCTGAAGGTCGCAACAATCAGCAGGGGCAGGCTGGATATCGTCTGGCTGATGTGACGCAGGATGGCGAGGCTCTCAGACCCAGCCAGATGAATGTCCTCAAGGATAATCACTACCGGCTGTTTCTGCCGCGAGAGCAGCAGGCTGATGGTATTGAGCAGGCGCTTCTGCCGGTCCTGTGGTTCAGCGTCAGCGAGTGTTGGTGATTGCGGGGCAGGTGTTCTGGCAAGGTTGGAATAGACATCGCGCAGGATAGCGGTCTCATTCGGGTCCAGCTTCGTCTCCAGCGACAGGCGCTGAAGCGGAAGCCGCCAGACATCATAGGCTTTCTCGCCGGTCGCACTGCCGATGACGACGATATTTCCCTGTACCAGCGCTTGCGTGTGCAGTTCCTGAATGATACGCGTCTTGCCGATGCCGCGCTCTCCGGAGACCACGACCACGCCTCCGCTGCCCTTCTGTGCCTGATCCAGTGCCTGTGTCAGCCGCCCGAACTGTGCCTCGCGCCCGATGAAATCCGAGGCCTGCAAGAAGCTCTCACGGGTGGCGCTGGTCTCAATCGGGAATTCTTCACCGATGGCCGCGCTGAGATCCCGGATGACTTCGGCGGCGTCCTGATAGCGATTCGCGGGGTCTTTCGCCAGCAGGCGGGAGATAATCGCGACGATATTCGACTGCGTCCCGATCTGGCTCATATCGGGCATTTCGAAAGCTTCGCCCCCGGCGGCCATGTCCTCGGTGATTTTGCGCGTCTCCATCGCGTGCGGCGACTCCGACAGGTTGAGCTGACGAGTGTCGCCGTCCAGCCCTTCCTGAAGCTGTGTCGCCCATTCCGTCTTAACGGCGTCCAGATCGGGTGTCTCGCCCAGTACCGCCGTGACAAAGCCCACAGCATCCGCGCTGACAAACGGATGCTGGCCGGTGATCGCTTCGTACAGCATGATCCCAACCGAATAAAGGTCCGAGGCGATGCTGAAATTCGCACCCTTGAACAGTTCGGGGGCCATGTACGCCAGCGTGCCTTCGATCAGGTCAGAGTCCTGCTCAACACCGGCATTGGGATCGACTTTCGTCGCCAGTCCGAAGTCCAGCACCCGCAGCCGCCCTTCCGATAACAGCACATTCCCCGGCTTGATATCGCGATGGACAATGCCGCGATGGTGCAGATACAGCAGTGCCCTCAGCATCTGGACCGTGAGGGCGATCTTCTCTTTCAGGGAAAGAAATTTAACGGCCTGAATGTAATTCTGCGGGGCCTTGAGAAGCTGCATCACGTAATAGGGTTGGCGCTCTTCGTCGAAGCCATAGGTATAAACCTCAACGATATGCGGATGCCGCAGAGAGGCAAGGATCTGGAATTCGCGTGCGAAATTGAAATTGGACTGTGTGGTATGCAAGGTCTGCTGTGGGGTGGGTGCCACTTCATACAACACACTCTTCAGGGCGACATCTTCATACGTCAGATAGTCATAGACGTGAAAAACCTGCCCCATCCCACCGCGCCCAAGCCGGCCTTTGACCAGAAATCGGTTCGCAATGATTTTGTTCCAGTCACCTGTGAATACCGTCATGCAGTCTCTCTTAAAGTCATGTCGCGACACTCAAGCCAATGCTCAGCGTTCAGGTCGGCATACAGCCAACCTCTTCAATTCTAAACCAAGAAAGAGCAGATGTAATACATAAATACAGAAATAGGTCACTTGGCCTATTTGTGTTTGAGTTTGAAAATCTTAACGGATTTCGAGCAAAAATGTTGCATAATTTAACATACTAATAGCAAAATAGTGCATATAATGTGTCATATTATGTAATATTTCTTACAAGGGGTAGCGGGATGCGCCCATACTCATGCATCCTCTGCTGTAACTTCAGGTTCTGCTACCTGCGCTTTTCAGGCGCTATCTTTTAAAGGGGAAACTAATGCGTCTCATCCGGCTTACCATCGCTGTCACCATCACTGCCCTGCTGGTCATCGTCACCGGCCCTTCACAGGCTGGCCCTCCTGCTTTACCTGCGCTGCCGTCGGCGGCGGTTCTGAACAGTGTCATCGCCCAGAGCAGCGGCCCGACCTTCACCCCGCTGGGTATCCCGGCAAGCGTTATCCCGGCGCTGACACAGTTCGGCGGCGTGTTTGACGGTGTGGAAAATCGGGTCAGCGAGAGTGATGCGATCAGCTATCTGGGCACAGGTGGAATCCTGAAGGAAACCGTACTGCCGCTTAAAAATTCCGGTTCGCATACACTGACCGCCAATATCACCGCCCCGGGCGCAAACCCACTGCCCGGCAAAGTGGTTGGCGCGCTGTATCAGCCCTATCGCGGGACGATGGTGCTGGTCTCGGTCTTCCGTAATGGTCGCCCCGACCGGCTGCGGATGTACACCACGAACACGCAGTATCAGGAGTACAACGTTACTGTTGATAAGTTCAAGAGCAGGACCGCCAATTCATATGATGAAGGTGCGATCATCGGACAGGCGCTGTCCTGTGTCACGGTCGGGCTGAGCCAGGTCTGCTGGCCGCCGACGAACCCTGCCGTCCGTGAACAGGGTCATCCACAGAATGTGGTCTCCGCAGCCTATAATCGCGCCAAGAGCGCCTATCAGCTCACAGTGAACTTCTTCCTCACCGATGCGGTTCCGGATCTGATCGGAAAGCAGAAGCGTGCCGGATGTGACGCTGCATTCAATACGCTGACGGGAGCGGTCCAGAATTTAACCGCGTGCGATCCGAACCTCTACGTCACCGCTGCCAGACAGCAGAAGGCTGGTCAGCCGATCGCGCTGTGGGTGGTCGACGAGAAGGCTGATCTGAAAGGCTTCACTTACAACGGTGTTTATCTGGGCTACATCCCTGCCGGTGAATATCTGGTGATGAATGCGACGCCAAATGTCACGACACCCGGTCAGACGGGCGTGCTGATGCTGGTCAATATCAACGACAAAAACAAACACTATCTG
The DNA here is from genome assembly GCA_023430545.1 of Chloroflexota bacterium. Classification (GTDB taxonomy): domain Bacteria; phylum Chloroflexota; class Anaerolineae; order Aggregatilineales; family Phototrophicaceae; genus JAEZAF01. Next base: position 64,972 of record JAEZAF010000084.1, on the reverse strand, counting down.
ATTCCGAGCGTGCGGATGCAGCAGTACGCACAGCCATTACAGTTACCAGTCGCCTCGATCAAGGACGGTTGCACCTGGTACTACGGCTGGTAAGGCTCGACAGTCCATCACCTGTCACACGATAGCAGAAGCGGCTCTCTTGGGGGCCGCTTTTGCGTTTAGTAAGAATTTTATAACCATTTCCCGCTGAAGTGTTTAGAACGTAAATTCCAGTGAGTTTTAATGTGTTTATCAGCCTTCCGTCGGCTGATCAGCCTATACTCGACTTAAATCAATCATGAGAGAAGTGCAACATTCAGGGCCAAACAACGGTTATATGTCCAAAGGTAGTACAAATAAGGATGTGCAAGATGCGTTTAAACAAACTCTCAATCTATACCCTGCTTGCAGTGTTTGCAGCGCTTGCAGTCCTGACGACTGCGCCGCTGCACGCCAAAAAAGGACCTGACCTGCCCCCACTGCCCTCACCCGCCATCCTTGAGCAGGTCATCAACCAGACCGACGGCCCAACCTTCACACCACTGGGTGTGCCAGCCGGGGTGAACGCTTCGCTTGTGGCGTTCGGTAAAAAGTTCGATGGTGTCGAGAATCTGGTCAGCGCCGACGAAGCCATCACCTATCTGGGGACGAATGGCTTACTGCTGGAAACGGTACTGCCACTGGTCGACTCCGGTTCTCAGGTGCTGGCACCGGATATGACCGCCCCCGGCCTGAACCCGCTTCCGGGGAAGATCGTCGGCGCGCTGTATCAGCCGGGCCGTGGCACAATGGTGATGGTGGCTGTTTTTGAAAACAGCACCAGCAAGCCGAAACAGGTCCGCCTGTATTACAAGAACAAGAAGTATTACGAACTCAAGGTTAAGGCCAAAGACTTTAAGTCCCCAACCGCGAACAGCTACGACGAAGGCGCGATCATCTCGCAGAAGGAATCCTGCGTCACCGTCGGTATGAGCCAGCTCTGCTGGAAGCCGGATAACAAATCGGATGTGCGTGAGCAGGAAGTCCCGGCCCAGCGTGTCACTGAAGCGTATAATCGCGCAAAGAAGGCTTACAAGTTCAAGTCGAAGTTCCTGCTGAAGGATGCCGTGCCTGACCTGATCGGAAACGGTGTTCGTGCCAACTGTGCGACGGCCTTCAATACTACACCAGTCGGACTCGATGGCACCCTGCCCCCAATGGCGGCCTGTGACCCGAACCTGTATATGACAGCGGCTAAAGAAGTCAAGCACCCGACCGACCCGATCGCGCTGTGGGTGGTCGATCAGCAAGCCGACCTGAAAGCCTTCACCCATACCGGCACCTATCTCGGCTACGTGCCTGCGGGTGAGTATCTGGTAGTCAATGCCACACCGGAGGTCACGACACCGGGCGAAATCGGCGTGCTGATGCTGGTCAACATCAACGACAAAAACAATCATTACCTGATCCCCAGCATCCGCATGCAGCAGTACGGTGATGGCTCCAAGGAAAAGAAGCGTGTCGCGTCGATCAAGGATGGCTGCACCTGGTACTATGGCTGGTAGCGCTTTCGTGGTATAAATAAGGGTTGTTTTCGGGATCGCTGTTTCTGCCGTCAGCCATCCCTGACTAATTTCAATTGACACAGCCGCCCTGCTCAGGTGGCTGTGTTTTTTTATCCGCCAGAAGCCGCATGGAATAGAACGTACGGCACGATAGAATGATGAAACGGCACATAAAACGGTACACCGAAGGGCAAGCGTAGCGCGGTCGTCACACTTCGGCGGGCGCTTTGTCCCTATAATGGCGTCAGTGCTGCTCACTCTCTATCACAGGTACGGACCATGCGAAAACCACTTGTCATCCCCTTTATGCTCTCACTGACCCTGCTGATGCTGTTCTCCCTGAGCGCGTCCGCAGGACTGGCACAGGATGCCCCCACCGCGACACCGACAACGGAAGCCTTCGTCCCGACGCCGGATTATGTGATCCAGATCGTGGTGGACAGCGCCTTTATCCGCGCCGCGCCGGACGAAACCGCCGAGCGACTCTCGTCCGTGTTTGAGAATGACAGCCTGGTGGCGGTTGGTCGCAATATCGACGGGCAGTGGCTGGAAGTGCGCCGTCCCGGACGCCGCGACAAGGTCGGGTGGATTCACCGCGATGTCGGCGCGTTCATGTTCGAGATCGCGAAACTGCCGATTACCGATCTGACCACCGGACTGACCGGTCCGGAGCCGGTGATTGATACCGGTATCTCGGTGCTGATGATCGGCGAGGCCAACTTCCGCACCGCGCCGACCCGTGAAGGTCAGCCGATCGAGGTGATCCCGGTCAACCTGACGCTGCCGGTGCTGGAGCGGACCCCTGACCGGCTATGGCTGAAAATCAACTATCGCGGGACTGTCGGCTGGATTTCAGAATTCCTCACCAGCACCTCCGCCAATATTGAAAGCATCCCGGTCAGCCCGGAGTATGCCCTGACGAACGTCAGCGGGCTTGAGATCATCCCACCGGAAGTCCAGCTTGCGCAGATCGACCGCTTACAGGCGTGGGTTACAGAGATGGACGCCATCGCTCAACAGGTCGCGCCGTACTGGACGATGCTTTCCAGCGGAGAGACGATGGAATGCGTCCCGCCAACGGGAAATTATCCGTACTACGCCTACACCCCGCGTGATGTTCAGGAACTGCCGGAGCTGCGGCGTCAGGTGCGCATTCTCGAACAGGCCATCGATGATCTCAACGCCTCGATTGAGACGATGAAGCGGTGCGGCGTGTATCTGGACAAGGATATCCGCAGCGCGTATGCGAAGATCATCAATGCGCAGACTATTTTCGCGGTCGTTGATCGCCAGATGGACAATCTCAGGAGCCGGATTGAGACTTACGGCAGTTAGCACTGGTACGTTGCAGGCTGCCTGTTGCAGCAGTTTGCAGCAATTTGCAGCAATTTGCAGCAATCGGGCGCTGCGGGTGAGGTTTCAGGTTCAAAACTGCTTGTTGCAGCAGCAGCAGCAGCACAAAAAAAAGTGCTGCTGCAACAGCTTGCAGCAAATTACGGTTGCCGCAACGGGTGGGCACACAGGCCCACCCCTACCCTTTTAAGGGTGGGTATTTCCATTAACTCTCACGAAAACCCCGGACAACGACATGCAAGCATGTTTAGGCATTGTCCCTACAAAACAGGTGAGAGGTAGGGACACACTGTAAACACCTGCACCCAAAGTAAACTACCTACCCCTGAAAGCCACCCCTACCATCATAGAACGAGGTGATGTTCGGGCCGTCCGTAAAGACCTGCGAAGCGGGATGTTAAGGTGCAAGGTTTGATACACCGACCTTAAATTGTAGCACAGATGTTCGGAGTGTGCGGTTCGAATTTTCAAACGAAGTGGACGCATTTTTGGGGAGGGCTTTTCATCCCTCCATTCCCCATTCTCAAAGGCACGTATTCAATTTTCGGTTCAGATTTTACAGGGGAAACAGCGCCATTGTGAGTAATGCGGCCCTGTCCCTACGCGGCGCGTGTTTTGCAGTTCGGCGGGCAGGATTGAATCCTGCCGCTACAGTTGTCGGGGATGGGTACGGGGATGAATTGAGAGCGGTGGATGCGGATATGAGGATAAAAGAGGGGCGCTGATAGTTGTTATCAGTGCCCCTCTTTTTGATACGTAACCGAGGTGGATCGGCTATGGGACCAGCGGCGGTTCCGGTGTGGGTGTGCCGCGAGGCGTCACGAAGTAGTAATTGCGGTAGATGGTCGGGAACGGCGTGATCTCCGGGCCGGGTTTTTCGAAGGTGCCGCCGGTCTGAAGCAGACAGATCTGCTGCCATGAATAACGGCTGTCATCATTCGACCAGTACGGCGCAACCCGCCAGGTATACGTCCCACCCTGCCGGTTGAGGTTCTCCAGACGGATTTCGGCGGTGGTGGTGGTGCTGTCGTGGGCGGTGCGCTCACCGGATGGCGAGATAACGATCACGCTGTAGACGGTCGCGCCCTTCAGTTCGGGATAGGTGACGGTGAGGACATTATCGCCGGCCATAAAATCACCGGTGCGGGTGAACTCCCCCTGCCATGAGTCGCAGACATTATCGGCCACGCTGAAGACTTCCGGCACGCGGCCATTCCGGTTACGCGGCAGACGGCGTCCGGTTGGCGGGATGCTGTTAAACGGGATGCTGGTACGGATCAAGCGAGCATAGACCCAGGCGCGGTCGCCCTGAAATTCGATTTCCAGCCACTGATCGCCGTTCCAGCTATTGATGAAATCCCCGCGACGGCCAAACACCCTGACGGAGGTATTCTGCATCAACTGGCCGATGGGATCATAGGCGAAATCCGGGCCGACATAGACCGTCGCGCCTTCGAATTCAACGATGCCGGTGATGGCCTCGCCCGGATCAGCGGCGTCCGGGTCGCCCGGCGGCTGGGCGAAGGCACCGGCGGTCATCAGCAGGCCGGAGAGCAGCAGGGTGGAAACCAATGCGAGGATCAGCATAAATCTGCGGGTTGTCATGTAAAGCTCCTATGAACTCACAAACTGAAAGATCAGGCAGGATCAGAGCGTATCTGAATGTTCAGAAGACCTACTCTGAATCTTATTGAAACACCGGACAACGACATGCAAGCATGTTTAGGCGTTGTCCCTACAAAAGATGTAAAGTGTAACGACAAGACCACCCTCTCCATGTCTGCAATCAATTTTCAGATGGTCCCCCAGACATCATCAGGCGAGACTGTCGCGTTCGGTGCCGCAAATGCCCTGTGATGCGGCGACGGCCCGACTGCGCCACGTCGGAAACGACTGCAAGCCGCTGGTGCAGGTGGCAAGCGTCCCCGGTTCGAGCGTGCAGAAGCCGTCCCACTGGCGCTGCTGGACGATGACACTGGCGGCGGCGTTGGTGCTCTCGCCGTCCTGAAGCAACAGCCCTTCACCCATCAGACCACTGTAAAGCGGGACTTCGCTGGCAAGCAGAGCGTCCCGCATCTCCTCGCTGGTCGAAGGCGCGTCATCCGCAGCCAGCACATACGTCAGCAGCATGTGCAGACCGGATGCAGCCAAATCCGCCCGGTGGCTGACGGCCCCGAATAATCCGGCGGAAAGCTCGCGGTAGCGCTCGTAGACCGCGCCGCCCGCCTGAACACGATATGCAGGGTCAACGTCCCCTGCCGCCCCAATGCTGATGGCCGCGAATGAGTCACAGCGATCATCAAGCTGGCTGCCGACCTGTATCCAGGCCGCGATATTGGCGTCGGCGCGGCGAAGCTGATGCCAGAAATACTGCGCATCCTGCTCGAAGGTCGCGACGATGACGACATCAATCTGCTCGTCGCGGATGTCTACCGCCAGCGCGTAGCTGTCCTGGAAATGGTTGGAATAACGGCGGGTGATGTGCGGCTGAAGTACATCGGTCACGCCTTCGGCAATCAGGCTGGCGCGGTCTTCATATAACAGGGCGATGCGCGGCTCGCGACCGTCGATCAGGTCCGGGATCTGTTCCAGCGCGAACTGCGCGGCGGATGCCCCAAGCTGACGACTATCGGCACGCGGCGAGAATGCCCAGTCACTGCTGGAATCAAGCGGCTCGGTCACTTCCCAATAGACGAAGCTGCCATCGGCTGATGCTTCGGTCAGGATCTGGCTGACCGCGCCGGACCCGCTGCCGATCACGAGTGCGACATCGCCGCGCAGCATCTCGACGGCTTCGAGCGCCTGATCGCGGTTATTGGCCGGGGCGTAAACCAGCTCCACCGGACGGCCCCCGCCACATTCGTTGATGGCCTGCACCATATCCTCCACTCCCTTAAGCGGCTGCGGGCCTTCCGTGCTGAACAACTCCAGCCGGGGGAACACCGCCCCGATGCGGATCGGCTCGCCTTCCGCCGGGATGCACTCCGACTGGTCTGCGTCAGACTGCGCCGTGAGCGGCATTGGTCGCACAGTCAGAAGCAAAGCAGACAGCAAAACGACCAGTATAACCGGCAGTCGATGTGAGCACGTCAGACTAAATACTGATTGTAAAGTAAAAGAACGTATCATAGGGTACATAGGGTGGTTTCATCGATTCCATCTGCGGCGCGATCAAGTTCCCATGATTATATTTTGCTTTCATCCTGCGTAGTGTGATCGTAGGGATTGCGTGCGCCATCCGCTGACTATGCGCGGAGTCTGGATCAACCGATGTCCATTACGCTCTACAATAACATTCACAGCAGCCTTCAGACTGAATAACGATTCGGAAACCTCTATGAAACGAATAAGCATTCTTTCCGCACTCTGCATCCTGCTCTTCATCAGTGGTCTGGTTATGTCTCAGGTGGACGACACCATACCCGATCCAGAGTCTACCGAAGAACCGCAGGTTGCCTTCGAAATCGTCGGTGAGATCGGGCGTGCCCTGCCGCGCAAGATCGTCTACGATCCGCAGCATGAACGTATGGCGGTGGTCGATGCCTATCGTCGGCTGCTGCTGGTGGATGCGACCGATTACTCCACGCTGGCCGTGCTGCATGAGCGCGGCGAGTATGGCGATATCGCCTTCAGCAATGATGGACGCTGGCTGGCGGTGATCTATGGTGTCACGATGGAACTGTGGGACACGGAAACGGGCACGCTGGCCGCTGATCTCACCAGCCTGGGACGGGCACAGCAACTACTCGGCCCGCTGAGCTTTTCCCGTAATGACGACGTGCTGGTTTTCTATGGGATCTATCCCGCGCCGCGTGCCCTGCGCCTGACGGAAAATGATACGATCACTTATCCATGGGTGTGGCATCTGCCCGCCGCACGTAATGAAGCTTCATCGACGCTGCCGAACGGCTCCGAGGCAGTACAGATGACGGATTTCGCCAACGGGTTCGTGCTGTCACCGGATGATCATATCGTGGCGGCGCTGCCGTCCCGCCTGCGCGTGCTGGATGCGCTGACGCTTGAGTCGCGCTATGAGATCCCGACCGACCGTTATGAACAGGACCCACTGACCGTCTGGAAGAGCCTGAACGATGATCGCGTCTACGTGCGCCCGGTGACGACCAATACGCTGATGCAGGTCGATACCGAACAGGGTGTGCTGGTCGAGATCCCGATGAGTACCAGCCTTAGCCAGAACGACTTTAACCAGCTTGGCGGCCTCGAACTCGGCTCGGTTGCGCGTGTGATCGGAGAGCCGGGGCATCGCTCCAGCCTGCCGCTGCTGGAACGGCTGATTCATGTCGATTACCGTGCAGATAATTTTTATGGCCGCGCCCCACTGACCGTAACGCTGGTGGACCTCGTCGTGCCGCCTGCCAGTTCGGCAGAGAACGTGATCGCGCTGCTGTTCATCTATAACGAACATACGCGCACGGGCATTTTCCAGTTCAGCCGTGCTGTGAATCAGGCGGTGCTCAGCCCGGATGCCGAAAACCTGCTGATGCGTGTTTACCTCGAAGATGAATATGTGATCACGTATGACATCAGCACCGGTCAGGAAGTCCGCAGCTTTTTACCGGCGCTGCGCTCGATCGGAAGCTACCGCCGCAGCAGTCAGAACCGCGTGCTGGCCTACAATCTCGATGGCAGTGAAATCATCAGCGACTTCCAGCGCTTCGACGCTGACAGCAATCAGATGCTGGCGGAAGACCTGCGCTATTCCCGCAGCTTTGACCGCTTCTTTTTCAGCAATGACAGCACGAAGGTGATCACGCTGGCCGGGACCGAATGGCGTCAGTGGGACATCGCGACCGGTCAAGTCGTGCGGCGTGAGGTGATCCATCTGGCGGGCGACATCATCGCCACCGCGTCGGATGGCAGCCGCTTCCTGAGCCAGTTCAGCAACTATGTTGGCGGTGGCGGCGCGGAAGTGCTCGATCTGGACAGCGGCGATAATTACACGGTGAGATTTGACGCGATCCCTGGAAGCTCAATCGAGCAGATGTACGCGAACCCGTCGTGGACGAAGTTCCTCGTCGTTTACAGCGTCAACAACTTCGGCCCGTATGCCCCTGGCAACCAGATCGCGCTGTACGATTATGAAGACGGCCTCAAGTGGCTGATCGCCGGGGATGACCTGCCGCCGAACAATCAGCGGCTCTACGGCTGGGCGGACGACAACACGGTTTACGTCTATGGACAGGGACTCGCCAGCAGCGTCCCGCAGCGCGTGTACGGCGCAGAGTATGCATCCAACAGCCTGCCGCAGTGCATCGTCGATGCGTATCCCGAACATCTGCCGCAGTTCTCGAATCTGTGGGAACGAATGGTGTATCGCCTGCGCGGGGACAAGCTCAACGAGTGGACGCTGCGCATCTGTGATGACCTGCCGGACAGCGCCAGCGGCGTCGAAGCGCTGCTTCAGCCCACCGACACACCGGAGTTCATCGCCGCGACAGGTGTCCCGTTTGGTGAAGTGCCGCCCTGCCTGCTGGATCGCTATCCGAACGAGACCGAACAGTACAGCGCGGTCTGGAAGGATATGACCGCCAATTCCACGGCTGAACAGGCTCTGGAACTGGCGATCCTGCTGTGCGAAGGCATCGGCGTGATTCAGCCGGATGGTGAGTTCGACCCGTCACTGGGGCTGACGATGTTCATCGATGCGGAAACCGGCGAACGGGCGAGCGGGGACTACCGGGAACCTTTCCGCGAACAGCGCCCGATGGGTCCGATCTATGCACTGTTCGAGGAAACGGAAGGACGTTCACTGGGAACGGCGATCCTCAGCCCGGACAAGGACATGATCGCTGCATCCAGCCTGCCGGGTGAGCTGATCGTCTACCGGATGGTCGTCACCTACGATTCACTGATGGCCGAGCTGACCTCGACTGCCGTCGCGCAGTTGGCAACCGCCAATCTGATTCAGGCGCAGCCGTCGCCTTCACCGACGTATAACGCCATCGGGACCGCACGCCCCACGCTGACTCCGACTGTTGAACTGACGCTGTATCCGGCCCCAGAGGAGTCGGTCTTCGACACGGCAGAACGCGACGAGAATGTCTGCCCGGTTGAACGGCTGTATTCGATCAGCAATCCGCCGAGCGCCTATGCCCCTACGGGACGGCTGTATGCGCCGGTGGTGGGCAACTCGCTGTGGGTGATCGAACCGGAGAACGGCACACGCTATGAAGAACCGGAGATTCCGCAGTGCGGACGCGGCCTGAACTGCAAGTTCTCACCGGACAAGCAGTGGATTCTGGCGCAGACCTACGAACTGATCTACATCGTGCGGCCTGATAACAGCGACTCCCGCGTGCTGTGGGATTTACGCACGCCGATTCATCCGACACCTGTGCCGCGTGAGCTGAACTGGTCCGGTAATCAGCAGTTGGAATGGCAGGCACAGATCCCACTGACCCCGGAAGGCGGCGGTGACATTTATTTCAAACAGGGTTACGCTCGGGATACGCTCAACGTCTTCCCTGATCCGAAGCCGTGGTTCCCGGATATCAGCATCAACGAACTGCCGACGACACTGGTCAGCCGTCAGCCAGGTGGATCGTGGGTCGTTGCTTCGACCACCTACAATACCGGCATCGGTACTGGTTACAAGTATTACCTGTACAACACCGACAGCGGCGATTATCAACTGTTCGCGCAGTACAACTACGAGACGATCGATGTTTACTGGCACCCGTTCGGGGACCGGATGTACTACACGTTCCCGTATCTGTTCTCGCCGACGTATCAGGTGACCTTCCCTGATGTCAGCAATCTGAAGCTCGGAACGGCGCAGGGCGGGACATGGTCAACTGATGGGCGCTATCGGGCCTTTGCAGGGGACAGCAATCTAGCTTATCCGATTGGCGTGTGGGACAGCCATACCGGAAAGACGCGGCGCTACTGCCTGCCGGAGACTGGTGCACGCGTATACGGTGGCACGTTCACATGGTCGCCGGACAGCCGCTATATCGCGCTGCAAACCGGCCTGCCAAAAGATGAATCGGTTGAAGGCGTAGGCCAGCACACCCTGATTCTGGATGTGGAGACCGGCGAGGTCGTCGATCTGACAACGGGCGTCGGACCGCTGGTGGTCTGGGCGCAGGAAGCGGGAACTTATGGCGATGGCAGCGTGGTCACGCCGACTCCAACACCGAGCCTGACACCCGCCCCCACCCTGACCGCTACACCCTAACCGCTGATCATAATCAGGCCGGAGACATCAATGAGGTCAAAGAAGATGTACAGACGAATGAGATTGCTGCTGCTGGCGCTGGTGGTGCTGGTTCTGGGGATGTCAGCGGTACACGGGCAGGAAGATTACCTGCCTGGGCAGGAAAATCACCTGCCTGGGCAGGAAAACCGCCTGTCGGAAGTGAACGTTACCACGCAGGATTATGCATCACTGCGGGCGGGGCCGGGGACCATCTGGGACCGGCTGGCCGTCCTGCCCTACGGGGCGACTTACCGCGCCACTGGACGCACGATCGACGGCGACTGGATTCAGATCGCGTATGAGGGTCCACTGGAAGAAGGCGCACGGACGGAGTTCACGGTCGATGGGGTGACGTATGGATGGGTGGCGTACTGGCTGCTGGAATGGACCGGCGACATCCTGCAACTGCCGATTGACGGCGTGCAGACGGTACCGATCGCACGCGCTGCTGGCCCGACGATCGTGCTGTCTCCGGGGGAATATATGTACGTGGACAGCATCGACCCATCGAATCAGGTCGATACACCGATTGAAAGCCCGGTACGGGTGGAAGTCACCGGGCGGCTTGGATCGGCTGAAGGCGGGGCGCTGTGGATTCAGTTCAAGCTCGGCGGCAAGTACTACTGGACGGCCTCATGGGCGGTCGGTGTGCCGCGTGGATATGAGCAGACGCCGGATGCCTCATCGCTCTACGCCTACGGCTATCTGCTGTCACGGGTGCGTGTTGAGATCGGACGGGCGGCGGAAGTCCTCGGTGATATTGGTGGACGCTGGCGGGCGCTGGACTCCGGCCAGACGACGACCTGCAACAACATCCCGGAAGATTTCACGCTGCGCGAAAACAGCTTCGTGGACAGCAATCTGACACGCGAGCCGATTTATGCCCCGATTGCCGATGCCATGCGGAATACGCAGGACAGCATCAACGCGGCGCTTGAGAAATTCCGCGCGGTATGCCGCGATGCTGACCGGCTGGTCGATCCATCGGAGATCAGCGCGGGGATCGCGGACATCGAGACGGCGGAACGCAATCTGACGATTGCACGCACGCTGCTGACACCGCTTCAGCGGCGCGATCCACTGTTGAATAATCAGTAGGTGTAACGCAATCGGGCCGACGTGATGTCGGCCCGATTACAGAGTACATTTGGGCGGGAAGAATCCCGCTCCTACCATCATCTTTGCGCCCTGCAATCCACGGCGTGGAAAGCGGTGAGATTACTCTACGTCTACGCGGGTGCTGTAGACCTGTTCGACCGGTGTGGTCTGGCCGGTGATGGTGAATGCCCCTTCAAGCCGGATGTCGTCTGACGCGCTGCCGATCATCACACGGGTTTCACCGGGTTCGACGACAAAGCGCATGTCACGGTCGTAGAAGGCCAGATGCGCCACCGGCAGATGGAAGGTCAGGCGCTTCGATTCGCCAGCAGCGAGTGTCACACGCTTAAAGCCCTTCAGCGCCTTGACCGGACGAGTCACGCTGGCAATCGGATCACCGACGTAAAGCTGCACGACTTCATCACCGGCGAGGCTTCCGCTGTTGGTCAGCGTCAGGCTGATCTGTACGGTGTCGGCTGCGCCTGCTTCTGCCGGGGTGATCTGCAAATCACCGTAGGTGAACTGCGTGTAGCTCAGGCCGTGACCGAAGGCGAACAGCGGCTTCGTGCTCATATCGGCATAGTCACCGTGCCAGTGTGAACGCTGGCCTGACGGTTTGTGATTATAGTAGACCGGCACCTGCCCGACATGACGCGGGAACGAGACTGGCAGTTTGCCGCCGGGATTGGCTTCACCGAACAGCACATTCGCCACTGCCGCGCCGCCCTGTTCCGCCGGAAGCCATGCTTCCATGACTGCCGAGATCTGATCGACGATGTCGGTCAGCGTGGGTGGACGTCCATTGGTCAGCACGACGACGGTCGGTACACCGGTCTCGGCGACAGCTTCGATCAACTGCTGCTGCACGCCGGGAAGCCCAAGCATGGCACGGTCCACCGCTTCGCCGGATGTGCATCCGCGCGCCAGACCGGAGATGTCCCCGACGACGACGACTGCGACTTCAGACTGACGGGCCGCATCGACTGCTTCCGCAAAGCCCGATGTATCCGTGCCAGTGATCGTGCAGCCGCGTGCATAGCGCACCACGGTCTGAGGCGCGACGATCTGACGGATACCGCCGAGCACGGTGACGGTCGGAGGGCGATGCTCTTCCCAGTTGATGCTCGGACCCGCCTGCGCGGAGACCGGCGCGGGGGCTTCCATGTTGGCTTCGCTTGCGCTGTGGACGCCTTCCATGTGCGAGGGATAGTGATAGTCACCTTGCAGCAGGCGGGCGCTGTCCGCACTGGGACCGATGACCGCAATCGAGCCGATTTCACGCGAAAGCGGCAGGACGCCGTCATTCTTCAGCAGCACAATCGACTTTTCAGCCAGTGTGCGCGTCAGCTCGACCTGGTCCGGGGTGCGATAAACACTGGGGATCACACCGGTATCGACGTAGGGGTTCTCGAACAGACCGAGGCGGAATTTCATCTCCAGCACACGGCGAACGCTGGTATCAATCAGCGCCATATCGATCTCACCACGGCCCAGCGCATCGAGCAGCGGCTGACCGTAGCAGTCTGCCGCCGGAAGCTCAACGTCGATGCCCGCTTCGAGGCCGTAACGGGCGGCTTCCGCCTTATCGGCAGCGATGTGATGATATTCCACGAACATATTGACGGTGAAATAATCCGAGGCCACCACGCCGTCGAAACCGAGTTCGTCGCGCAGCAGATCGATCATCAGTTTCTTATGGCTTCCCGCCGGGATGCCATCGAGTTCCTGATAGGCGTTCATCACCGAGGCGACTTTCGCTTCCTTGATGGCGGCAGCAAACGGCACGAGATAGATCTCACGCAGCAGTCGTTCGGGGATATGGGCCGGTGCCCAGTTCAGGCCGCCTTCGGAGAAGCCGTAACCGAGGAAGTGCTTGGCGGTTGCGACAATGCCCTGATGCCAGTCCCGGCTCTGTATGCCGTTGATATAGGCATTACCGATGGCACTGATGAGGAACGGGTCTTCGCCGAAGGTCTCTTCAAGGCGTCCCCAGCGTGGGTCACGGGCGACATCGAGCACCGGGGCGAGCGTATGATGTGCACCAACGGCGCGCATCTGCTGGCGGATGACATCGGCCATCTGCTCGACCAGCTCCGGGTCCCATGTCGCTGCCTGTCCGATGGCCTGCGGGAACGAGACCGCCCCCAGTGCCGTGTATCCGGCGCAGCTTTCCTCATGCACGATCCCGGGGATGCCAAGTCGTGTATTTTCCACCAGATGCCGCTGGATGGTATTCGCCAGCGCCGCGCTGTCCGCCGGGGGGATTTTGGTCACCGCGCCGATGCGGGTGACGTGTCCGATCCCGTGAGGAACCGCAGCGGCTGCTTTTTCCGGGACAAACCGGCGATCGTCATCGATCAGATCCGAGGTCCAGATCCCGGCAAGCTGCGCGACTTTCTCTTCCAGCGTCATCTCCGCCATCAGATGATCCACGCGTTCAGAAGCTGAAAGCGCGGCGTTTAAATAGAGCTGTTTTTCCTGCATAGCCTCAACCCTTCAGCTCGCCACCCGTCAGGCCGGTGACGATGTAACGCTGCGTAAATAAATAGAAGATCACGGCAGGCACCATCAGAATGGTGATATAGGCCATAATCGGTGCCCAGTCAGTGCCAAACTGTGCCTGGAACTGCTGCAAGCCCATCGTCAGCGGCCATGCATCCGGCGTGCTGGTCAGTACCACCAGCGGCAGAAAGTATTCATTCCACGAGGCGATGATCTGAAGCACAGCCACAGCCATCAGCACGGGGCGCGAGATCGGGAGCAGAATATACCAGAAAAACTGCGGCAGGGTAGCACCGTCGATATAGGCGGCATCTTCCAGTTCAATGGGGATGGAGATGAAGAAGCCGCGCAGGATCACGACGCTGCCGGGAAGTCCGAATGCCACCATTGGCAGGATGACTCCCCACAGACTGCCGAGCAGATTGAGTGAGCGAAGCTGGATAAAGATCGGTAGAACGGCGACGACCAGCGGGAAAAGCAGACCGATCGACAGGATATTGAACCACAGGTTACGGGTGCGAAAGCGAATCCGGCTGAAGGCAAAGGCCAGCATACTGGAAAGGATCAGGTTCAGGCTGGTCACGCCAATCGTGATGAACATGCTGTTGCGGAACGAGCGCCAGAAATTCTCACTGGTCAGAATACGCTGGTAATTGTCCAGCACGATGCCATTACGCGGCAGGGCAAAGGGTTCCGCCAGAAACTCCGGCGTGGTGCGAATACCCCCCAGCACCGCCACCATCACGGGCAGCATCATCAGGATGCACAGAACGATCAGGATGACATACTTCAGAGCAGTGACTGCGCGATTTTCATACATAACGGCCTCCTACTCCAGCACGTAATCCCTGCGCATAAAGAAGAACTGATACAGCAGCGAAAAGGTCAGCGTGAAGGTGAACAACATCACGGCGACGGCGCTGCCAAAGCCAAGCCGCACCCCCAGAATGCCGAACTTGTAAAGATAGGTCGAGATCACCTGACTGGCGTTGGCTGGGCCACCCTGTGTGAGAATCCAGATGAGGACAAACTGCTGAAAGCTCCCCAACACCGAGAGATAGATCGTCAGACGGATGGTCGGTGAGATCAGCGGGACCGTGACCTTACGGATGATCTGCGGTTCGGTCGCACCATCGACACGGGCGGCGTCTTCGAGTTCCTTCGGCACACCCTGAAGCGCGGCCAGATAGAGGATCATGTGCAGGCCGAAATACTTCCACGTAATCACCATGAAGATCGCCAGCACTACGACGTTGCGATCCGCCAGCCACAGCACATTCTGATAACCCGGTACTACGCTGCCGAAAAGCAGGTTAACGAGGCCATCCTGCGGGTGGAAGGCGTAGCTCCAGATATAGGCGGTAAGGATCTCTGAAAAAACATACGGGATAAAAAGAATGGTTCTAAAAATACCTCGTCCACGCAGTTCTCCACGCCCGACCAGCAGTGCCAGCCCCAGGGCCAGCGGAAGCTGTACGACAATCGAGAGGACGACGATCACCAGACTGTTGCGAATGGCAGAATGAAAGACATCATGGTTCAGCAGGCGTTCGTAGTTGGCGGTGCCAACAAAATCCACCGGCGGGCCGAAGCCGTTCCAGTCAAACAGACTGTAGTAAAACGAATTGGTTAATGGCAGCAGCAGCAGACC
This sequence comes from Chloroflexota bacterium, assembly GCA_023430545.1. GTDB lineage: Bacteria > Chloroflexota > Anaerolineae > Aggregatilineales > Phototrophicaceae > JAEZAF01. The sequence goes on along the minus strand of JAEZAF010000084.1, from coordinate 49,626 downwards.
AAAGAACAGCAGCATCCCTGGCAGCAGAAAGATAAGTGCATAGAGGTACCGCCTCCCCTGACGCCCACCACCCTGCTTCGGCAGTGCGTCATTCCGGCCTTTTGGCAGGCTACCTTTGGTAATTACAGACATCAGATCCCACCTTTTGCGGAACTGGCATTTGAAGGTGACACATTCTCCAGCAGTTTGATGCAGCCGGAAGACGGTCTATAAAGCGTGAGGAGAAGGAGTTGTCCCCTTCTCCTCACCGATGTGTTACGGGTCAGACGTTACTCAAGTTCGAAGGCGGCTTCGTCTTCGATGGCCTGCGCTGCTTCTTCCGGCGTGCCGACACCTGCGAACAGGGTTTCGACGGCATCATTCACGGCCTGTCCGACTGCCGGGGGCAGGAACTGGTCGTAATAAAGCTGGAAGTATTCAGCGTTGTTACGGGCTTCGACAATCGCCTGCATGACAGGATCATCTTCGAAGACATCATCCAGACCGTTGACCACCGGCACCACCCACAGTTCGGATGCTGCACGCTGATTTTCGGCGCTGGTCAGGAACTGAAGGAATTCGACGGCTTCGTCGGGGGCATTCGCGCCAACGGCGATACCATCACCACCACCGAGCACGTCGGTCGGGTTACCTGCACCATCTTCGATCACGGGGTATGGGAACCAGCCGAGATCTTCGCCGATACCTTCACCGCTGAGGCTCTGCCCGCGCTGGACTGCCGGTGCCCACTGGCCCATCAGTTCCATTGCGGCTTCGCCATTCCCCATCGCGGCGGCCTGCTGGTCGTAATTCAGACCGAGGTAGCCTTCATTGAACGGTTCGAGTTCGATCAACTGCTGGAGGTATTCACCGGCCTGAACGAACGGCTCATCCGTGAACGAACCTTCGCGGTTGTAGGCAGCGAGGAAGGCATCCTGACCGCCAATGCGGACGGCGTTGTAAACCCACCAGAAGTGACCGGGCCACTTGTCGCCTTCACCGAGTGAAATCGGGGTGATACCCGCGTCCTTCAGGGTCTGGACAGCAGCGAGGAATTCTTCCCATGTCTGGGGGGGATTTTCCGGATCAAGGCCAGCCTGTTCGAACAGCGCCTTGTTGTAGAAGATACCGACCACGCCCCAGGTCACCGGGACGCCATAGTATGCACCATCCTGGCCGAACAGTTCCAATGCGGACTGTGCAGCGAAGGAGTCACGCCATTCGCCTTCGAGTTCCGGCGAGATATCGCGGACCAGACCGGCTTCAGCGAACTGCCACAGCACGCCGCCGCCCCAGCTCTGGAACAGATCAGGGGGATCGCCCGCCTGCATCACGGTGGTGAGCTGGGCCTTGAATTCTTCGTTACCCAGAACGGTGATTTCGATGGTGACGTGTGGATTTTCTTCGACGAACTGATCCGCCAGTCCCTGATAGAAGGCGGCTTCGTTCTCATTGGTGTTGATGTGCCACCATTTGATGGTGACTTCTTCTTCCTGCGCGCTGACAGCGGAAATCGCTAACAGTGCAAATGCGACGACCAGAACAAGTGAAAACAATCTCTTTGACATCATTGACTCCCTAAAACGTGAAATTTTGCTGCTCTGCGTACGGTACGTAACGGAAAGCCGGTGTAAGTGAAACGCGTCTGTCTGCTGGCAAACCTCCTCTATGTATGTCTCTCATTAGCCATTGATCGCGGGGGCTGGCAGGAGTCACGAATGATTAACTCAGTGTCCAGCACTATCTGGCCCGAAGGCCGGTCGAGGTTGTCAAGGGTTTCGAAAAGCTGCTGTACGGCTGCGCGTCCCATTTTCACCAGCGGCTGGCGGACGGTCGTCAGCTTGGGATGAACAAAGGCCGCTTCAGGAATATCGTCAAAGCCGATGATGGAAATGTCTTCCGGGATCTGCAGGCCGTGTTCGCGGATCGCGACCATCGCACCGAGTGCCGTGAGGTCATTGGAGGCAAAAATGGCAGTCGGCAGTGGGTCAAGATTCAACAGGCGCTTGGTGGCCTGATACGCCTCATGTTCCCAGAAATCACCTTCGACAATATAGCGTTCGTCGATCGGGATGTTGTGATCGCTCAGCGCTTCCTTGTAGCCTGCCAGACGCTCCCCCGTACTGTAAAGCACCAGCAGACCGGTGATAAAGGCGATGCGGCGGTGTCCAAGTTCGATCAGGTAGGATACGGCCTCGTAAGCGCCTTTACGGTTGGTGGTGACGATCTCGGTACTTTTACCCAGCGGGTCATGCTGGTCGATCAGCACATAGGGGAACTGACGATCACGCAGCGTCTTCAGATAGGCTTCAATCGCCAGCGGAACCACCAGCAGAATGCCATCCGACATCCCGTTGGCGATCATATTGACGTACTGTGCTTCCTTCCCCATGTGCCGATGCGTGGTGTACAGCATCAGGTTGAAGTTGGACTGGCCCAGTTCATCGTCAATACCCGCGACAATCTCGGTGATGTAACTGTTATCGATGCCGGGGACCAATACACCAACCACGCTTGACCGTCCGCCCGCGAGACTGCGTGCCTGAAGGTTGGCGACATAGCCCAAACGCTCCGCGGCTTCGAGGACTTTCTGGCGTGTACCTTCTTTGACGAACTCGAAACCGTTCAGCACACGCGAAACTGTCGAGTAGGAAACGCCGGATTCTCTGGCGACGTCGTAGATGGTAATTAACTGATTCTTTGGTGTATTTTGCTTTGTCATCGTAACAATTCACTTTTTGCAAGCGCTTGCAAAACCAGGACAAAATGGAACCGTTCATCACGGCATTCGGTCAAAAATTCAATTCAGTTTGTTGCAAAGAGGTTGATTCCCTCATTTGCAAGCGCTTGCATAAAGAGTAACATGATGTAGGAAGGCTGTCAAGAAGTTGCTAAAATCAATTTTGCAAGGAGTTTTCCAGACGGGAAGCACATGGTCTGACCATCGGAAAATCTGACTGAACACTTCCAGAAAGCCGCCAGACAACCGCCGGATAACCGACAGAAAAGGAGCAGCGATGTCATCATCGACGACAGCTATCAACGGAATTGACGAAATCAGGATCGTCCAGCTTGGGATGATCGTGCGCGATGCGGCGCAGAGTGCCGCCCACTACCGGCAGATCCTCGGGCTGGACCACATTCCCACCGACGGCAACCTGACCGAGCCGCAGGAACAGTCGCAGGCAGTCTATTACGGCAGCCCGATGGACGGACGCGCAAGGATCATCGCCTTTGACATCGGCAGCATCCAGTTCGAGTTCATCGAGCCGGTGGGCGATGGTACGGTATGGAACGATTATCTCAACCAGCATGGTGAAGGGCTGCATCACGTCGCCCTGTTCACCAGAGACAGCGCCGCCTCTGCTGCCGCGTTTGCGGAAAAAGGCTATCAGGTGATCCAGCAGGGTTACTTCGGGAATGGCAGTGGACAGTACACCTATCTGGATACCGACAAGGACCTCGGCATTGTGTTTGAGCTGCTGCATCACGGGGGAAATCCGGTTAAATCCGGGCCGTCTCACCCGGCGGATAAGGGTCTCGGCACGGATGTGATCACGCAGGTTGGCATCATTGTGCATGATATCGCGAAGACCAGCGCCCGTTATGCCGAAGTCCTCGGCCTGCCGAAACCGCAGATTCATCAGACTCCGGGCTATGCGACCTCGAAGACCAACTATTATGGAGAACCGTCAGAAGCAACGGCCAAGCTCGCCTTCATGAACTTCGGACAGGTAACGATTGAGCTGATCGAGCCGGACGAGAAGCCAAGCGTCTGGCGGAATTACCTCAACCAACACGGTGAAGGTGCGCAGCATATCGCGTTTCAGGTACGGGATACACAGCGGGCCACCGACTATCTGGCACAGCATCAGATTCCAGTCATCCAGCAGGGGCTGTACGCAGACGGCAGCGGGATGTATACCTATGTTGATAGCAATGCCCCGATGGGGATCTGTGTCGAGCTGCTGCACAGTTTTTAACCGTTTTTCTCAGGCGTTCTTTTCGAAAGATTTGCGAGACCACTGAAAGATACTGATCATGACTGAACTTAAGAAACGCACGTTAGGCAAGACTGGGCTTGAAATCACCGAAATCGGCCTCGGATTATGGGCGGCGGGCGGTGATGAATGGGGCGCGACCGACGATCAGGAAGTGCTGGATACGATCGATTATTCGCTGGATGCCGGCATCAACTTCTACGACACGGCGGATGTCTATGGCATGGGACACAGCGAAGAACTGCTCGGCAAGGCGATGCAGGGGCGGCGTGACCGCTTTATCGTCGCCACCAAGATCGGCTGGGTGGGATTCGATCACGAGCGCCGCACCACCGCTTATGACACGGTAGACAAGCTGGTGGCGGGTGTCGAAAGCAACCTGCGCCGCCTGCAGACCGATTACGTCGATGTGATCCAGAGCCATATCGATTACCGCGAACCGACGATGGAGATTTTTCTGGAAGGGTTCCACCGGCTGAAGCAGGCTGGCAAGGTGCGGCATTATGGCGTCAGCACCAGCGACTTTGAATATCTGAAGGCCTTCAACCATGACGACCAGTGCGCCACGCTTCAGATCGACTACAGCATTCTGAACCGCACACCGGAAGCGGATATCCTGCCTTACTGTCAGGAACACAACATCGGCGTCATCATTCGCGGGGCGCTGGCGATGGGCATCCTGACCGGGAAATTCAATGCTGACACGCGCTTCGGTGAGGGCGACTTCCGCCGCCGCTGGCACGAGAACCCGGACGAGTATCAGGTGTTCCTGAATGATCTTGAGAAGGTCGAGCAGGTGAAGTCAATGGCGGGCGGCTCCACCGGACGCACCCTGGCGCAGCTTGCGCTTCAGTTCACGCTGGCGCATCCGGCAGTGAGCACGGTTATCCCAGGTGCGAAGAACATCCGGCAGATGCAGGACAATATTCAGGCCGGTCTGCTGGCTCCGCTGAGTGCTGATGAGCTGGCCCAGATCGAACAGATCGTGGCGGAAGGCACCGGGCGGAAGATCTGGCCGGCGTAGCGCCATCTGAACGCGTCAGCGGGATAAGTTTCAATCTCCGGGGCGGGATTCTTCCCGCCTCTACGTAAAACCTGCTTACTGTAGGGGCAGGGCCGCATTGCTCGCAATGGCGCCCTGTCCGCGCCCATAATCAATTTTCAAAAAACTCCAGGCTGATTGATACATCAGATAATATATGTGAATCCGCAGGTTCGATCCACAGGATGGCGCTTCCCAGTTTATAACCTACTTAGAAACCAGTCACTTAATTGAACAAACGTAAATTCGCAGGCCAAAGGTTGCAAACCTGGTAAGGATTTGTGATATTTATGGTTAGCAAACGGTTGGAAAAATATACCGTTCTTATAACGCAGTCGATTCATTATCAGCAGGCTGTCGAATAACGACGCGGTCTTCTGCCTGAGAGGTTCAGCGAGCAGGTCACTATCGGACAGGACAGGAAACACTCTTGATTGTTGGAGTCAATACGCACCACACGGGGGCCGAAGCGGGTCCACAGCCAGACATCAATACCCTGCTAGCGTCACTGGGTGAGGGAAAAAGTTATACCAGCAGCACCGCTTATGACACGGCATGGACGGCACAACTGGTCCCACATTTTCCGCAAAGCGGCTTTGAGTCCAGCCTGACATGGCTGCGGAGTCACCAGCATCAGGATGGAAGCTGGGGCGCGAATATCCTCCATTATCATGATCGCATCATCAGCACGCTGTCGGCAGTGATCGCGCTGGCGAAAATCGGTGATCTGGCAGACAAAACCCGAATCGACGCCGGGACGCGATTTCTCTGGCACAATGTTGACAGGCTGCGCTACGATGCCGATGATACGATCGGTTTTCCCCTGCTGATTGCGGCGCTGATCACCGAGGGGCTGGCGGTGGATCTGGACATCCCGCGACACATCGCCGCCAATATTGATGTCGTCAAGAAGAAGCTCAGCATGATTACGGCGCAGCCCGCTGACCTGCGCTATACCACGCTGGCTTATTCGCTGGAAGCGATCATGGACTATCTGCCGCATGGTGAGCGTTTCGACTTCACCGCGCCGGGATTCAACGTCGGCACCTCACCTTCTGCCACGGCGGCTTCGCTGCTGAATCCGAACACCTTTGTACAAGGCTCACTGGATTATCTTCAGCAGATTGTCCGCCAGCAGGCGGACGGAGGCACACCGACTGTAGACCCAATCGATGTGTTTGAATGCGCGTGGACACTGAACAACCTGCGGGCCGCCGGTGCTGTCTCTCCAGATGATCCGCAGGTCCGCCCTCTGCTGGACTTCCTGTATCGGGTATGGAATCCACAATGCGGCCTGACCTATTCAAGCTGCTTCAGGGTAACCGATCTGGACGATACCGCCGAAGCCTTTATGGTGCTGCGCTGGGGCGGCTACGATGTCAGCGCGGATGTGTTTTCCAGTTACGAGGAAGAAAATCACTTCCGCTGTTTCTACGGCGAGGCCAACCCGTCACTGAGCGCCAATATCCGTCTGCTGGGCGCACTGCAAATGCACCGCGATCATCCCCAGTTCGAAAAATGGTCGAACAAGATCGTCCGTATGCTGATGACGCATGACCGCGAGGGGTATTTCTGGTTCGACAAGTGGCATATCTCGCCCTACTATCCGACGACCTATGCGATCCCGATCCTGCATATGATGGGGGTGCAGCCGCTGGGCGCATCTATGCTGGGAGATGACAAGCTGGCACGCCGTGTGAAATGGCTGCTGAAGACTCAGCAGCGGGATGGCGGCTGGGGCTATTATGGAAGCTCCACTGCCGAAGAAACAGCCTACAGCCTGCAGGCGCTGGTCTACTGGCATACGCAGGTCGAACGGATGGACCTCATCCCGCTGCATGCGGCGGCGGCCTTCCTGCGGAAGTGCGGTCCATTGGAACACCAACCTGCACTCTGGATTGGCAAAGGGTTGTATACTCCATATAAGGTGGTGTCGTCAGCAGTCCTCATGGCACTGCACAGTTATCAGCAACTGAGTGCAGCATAACAGCCTGTCCTGCTGCGCATTAAGAGATCTGCACACGGTGACTGGTCATTTAGCACGACTAAAAATTTACGTTTCTATCCATTTCCTTAATAACGGAATATTCGCGATCGACTTATGCTAAGTAGAAGTAGATCAGAATATAAGGTCAGCAGCAGCCATGCAGTCCGTGATAAACGCTGGGAATGGTGTTATGAATACAATTGAAGTGGGTTGGGCCGACAGTGAGCAGTCGATTTTGTGCTATCGCTTCCAGCGTGGATGGAGCTGGAGCGACATTTTCACCGCCCTCAGGAAGGGGTCGGAGATGGTCGCCAGTACCGAACAGCGCGTCGATGTCATCATGGATCTCTCACAGGCCAATACCGTACCGAGTGGGGCGATCTCGCAGTTACGCCATTCCTATAACAACGCCAAGGTAAGCAACCTCGGCGTGACCGTACTGGTCGGGACCAATGTGTTCTGGGAAAAGCTGATTGAGGTTACCAATCGGATGGCCGGTGCGATTGCTGATAAATGGCAGCTTAAGTTCGCTCAGGATGTCGGCGAAGCGACACAACTGATTTATCGATTACGAACGGAAGTCCCTAAACCACGATGAATGATGTATTGTTCCGGGAAAAGATTGCAGCACGTTATCCTGAAGGACTCACTGGCATTTTCGCAATCGGCGGCACCCGCACCACCTATATCCTGGAACAAAACCGCTTCAAGCCTGACCCCGGTCGCATCGATGATTTCGCCGCACAGGGCGAATTTCTTCAGCGACGCTATCAACAGTTCATCCGGATGTTCTTTGATCTGGGTGGGCAGAATATGATCATTGGCGCGTTCTCGTTTCGAGGATTCTATAATCGCGGCGAGAAATATGCCGAACTCGCAGCGCAGGAACTCTTCCGCCTGATGGATGATCACTGGGCGGCATTCTACCGCTGCCACAATATCGACCCGTATTTCATCGGGATTGATACGCTGCTGGCACTGCCTGAAGGCTCAGTCGGGCAGCGGCTGGGCAAGGCGTACCACGACTTCCAGCAGCAGTGGCCCTATCAGGAAGGCCGTCGACGGGTGATCTGGGAAATCGCCTCGATCCCGCTGGTATCTCTGTGGGAAGCGTATGAGCGCCTGTCTGACACAGACCGCGATGAACTGCGTGCCTTCACCCGTCAGACAACCGATCTCGAAGCGATCCAGCGGGAATATTACCGCCGGTTTTCGCGGCTGATCTACGGCGCGGAAGTCCCAATGCCGCACTTTTATCTGGGGACGAACAAAAGCGGCGACCTCAAGCTGCGTGCGCCGATGCCGCTGGCCCTACTGGGTGGTGAGTTCGTCCGGCTGTACTACACCCCGTATCCAACCCTGTTTCTGAAACCGGAAACGCTCAGGGAAATCCTGAACGATCTGGCCTTCAATAAGCGATTCTTCTCGGCGAAGGTCGATTATTCGGGAAGCTACTCGTCAGAACTGGCACAGGCGGAATATCAGCGGGTGGAACAGCTCGCCGCTGATCCCTCGACCGTGATCGGTTTTACGCGGGACGTTCAGGCCGGGGAACTGGCAGAAGACAGCTAAACCGTATCAGCCGGTCAGACGGGTGCTGGTCTGGAATTCACTGTTCTTGAAAACGTAAGGAAAATCCCCACACAATGCATCTGTTTCTGGATTTCGATGACACGCTGGTCTCAGGGATGAATACATGGGCGCTGGTCCATGTGCTGCCGGATCTGATTCGTGAACATGGGCTGCCCTTCGATGAAGGGCGCTATCGTGAAGGTCTGCTTGTCGCACTGGAAAGCGCCAGCCAGAACCGCGATGAATCGCTGATTCTGGACACCCTGTTTGCGCATCTGGGATGGCCTGATACACTGAAATCCACACTGATGTCCCGCGTATTCGGGGATTTCTCGCCCACGATTTTTGAAGATACCGTCTATTTTCTGGATCAGATGCAGGCGGCAGGTCATGTGCTGTACATCGTCTCCAATAATAATCACGCGGCTGAAATTCTGGACGCGCTCGGGCTACGCCATTATTTCGAGGCGGTCTTCACACCAGCACACTGTCAGGTGAAAACCGGCAAACCGTCCGGTGAGATGTGGCAGGTGGTTACATCTGCGCTCTCGCCTCTGGACCTCAGCAACGCCTGCTTCGTTGGCGATGATCCGTTTTCAGACGGTGCTTTCGCCGATGTCTGCGGAATACCATGTTATATTATCGATCGGACAGGTCTTTACAGCGCACTGCATCCGCATAAATCCTACCGCTGGATTACCTCGTTAGGCGACATCAGGCTCCCCTAAGACGAGTACACATGAAATCCGTATGGATGATCAGGCTGAAAAAGTACAGGATCTGATGAAGGAAGTGGAGCAGCTCCGCCAGCGCGTTCAGGAGCTGCAATCGCTGGAACTTCTTCAGCAGAAAGCAGAAGAAGAACTGCTGAAGTTCAACTTCGAACTGACAGCAGTTTATATGGCGATCCCGGATACCGTCCTGCGCGTGAACAGCCAGAACGTGATCACAGATTGCAAGACCAACCTCCCCTATCACTGGGATGCACTCGCTGCCGACCCTCACCCACCCGACTGGTATCACCCGAATCTGGCGGCCCATCTTCAGGCCGAAATCGAGACGGTGCGCCAGTCCGGACAGGAAGGCATGTCCGAATATATGGTGCAGAGGACACCCGAACCGTGCTGGTATGAGGTGCGCACCTTCGCCTTCCTTCAGGATCAGGTCATCGTGGTCCTGAGAGACATCTCAGCGCAGAAACAGGCCGAAGAACGCTCCACCCTGCTGGAAGAAGAACGGCGAATCACTGAGCTGCTTCAGAAATTCATTGTGGTCATCGCGCATGACTTCAAGACCCCGCTGACAATTATCCAGAACAGCGCGGATCTGATGGTCCGAATTTCCGACCCGCAGCGCCAACTGCATCATGCCAACACGATCACCGGACAGGTCGCACGACTGACGCGGATGATCGACAACTTTCTGATCATGACCCGTGTGGAGACGGTTTCACAGCTTACGCTGACCACAGGGAGTATCAACGCGCTGACCAGCGGCATTCATTCGCGCTATCAGCCATTGGCGGAAGCCAGAAACCTGCGGTTTGTCTATGCCCCGGCGGATCGACTGGAGTCGGTGCCGATGGACCGCAATCAACTGCTGATCGCGATCGAGAAGCTGGTGGAAAACGCACTGTTCTATACGCCGGCGAATGGGGAGATCCGCCTGAGCACGTTCCGCGATGGGCCGGACGCAGTCATCGAAGTATGCGATACGGGTATCGGCGTCAGCACTGACGATCTGCCGCTGATCTTCGACCGCTTCTTCCGGGCGGACCGTGCGCGCAGCCTCGCTACCGGCGAGAATGGGCTTGGCCTGACGATTGCACGCCGTATCGTGGAGCTGCACGGCGGGGCCATCCATGTGACCAGTACTGAAGGAAGCGGAAGCTGCTTCAGGATACGCATTCCGGTGCCGACTGCTGACGGACCGCTGCAAACCTGAAAGTCGGAATTATCAGGTCGGGCCTGCCCCGATCCCTGCACCGTGCATCTATACATGGTTGCATGATGCGGATTCCTTGCAATATGCAGGGCTGGATTCTTCCGGTCCGCGATGCTCGCGAATGCCCTCTACTGGTCATCCAATGGGGACTGAGGTTCGCTGAAACTGGCGATGACAGCATAGGCTTCGGCGGTGGTCTCCGCATGGTAGATCATGCCGTCCAGCGGCGCATAAAAGCGAATGAAGGCATTGAGCGCGAGGCCGACTCGAAAATCATCAGAGACGATCACGAATTTCTGACTGCCGGATGTGCATCCGTCGGTCAGCCATGTAAGCTGGGCGATCAGATGGTACAGCTCCACCGTATCGCGGACCCGATGGATCGACCAGCAGATATGCGCGGATTCAAATTGAATGGGGTTTTGCAAAGGTGAGGGTGCGAGTGCATCAGGTTCAGCTTGCGCAGCCAGCGAATCCTGAACGATATTGATCAGCATCTTTTTACCAGAACCATTCTTGTCAAACATTCAACCCCCGAAGGATAAAGTTCAAAGGCGGCGGTGTGGGGTGTGATTTCACTGTAGTTCACTTTTACATAATATAGTGAAAGCATTCAGTAATAAAAGTAAATATCTGCTGAACTGTCCGGACACCCGCACACGCAAACATCAGCCACACATCCCTGACTAAAGCACGTATACAGGACTGCATCCCAAACGAAAATCAAACCTGAGTGGAAACAAAAAGACCTGTGAGCAGGTCCGGGATCGTCCCAACGCTGTTCACAGGTCTCAGTTTTAATACCCAGTCGAATCCGTCCCGATCCGACTGCTCTACTGCGCGACCAGTGTGCCTGCTTCTTCGTGTGCCAGCAGCAGTTCATCCACCATCGACCAGATCTGATCGAGTGACAGTTCGGCGGCGGTGTGCGGGTCCATCATGGCGGCGTGATAGACATGTTCACGCTTGCCAGTCAGCGCGGCCTCGACGGTCAGGGACTGGACGTTGATATTGGTCTGCATCAGCGCGGCCAACTGCGGCGGGATGGCCCCGATGCGTGTTGGCTGCACGCCGTTGCCGTCGATCAGGCATGGGACCTCGACCACGCAGTCATCCGGCAGATTGGTAATGATGCCGCGATTCTGCACATTGCCGTAAATCTTGCGGACGGTGCCGGTTTCCATGCTGTGGATGATCAGCGAACCGTATTCGATGCTGCGCTCGAACTTGTTGTAATCAAGCACACTGCGCACGGTCATCTCGGCCATCTTCGGCATCAGCTTCAGATCCTTCAGCGCGTCACGGATCTCGCTTTCATTGATGGCTTTGCCGTTCTGCGGGATGGCCTGTGTCATATTCCACGCGATGATCTGGGCTTCGCAGCGGGCCAGATATTCATCCAGCGGGATGTTGAACGCTTCCAGCAGATCAGGCCTGTCGCGCTTGATGAACCACGGCACATACTCGCTGAAGTGTTCGCTGCTCTCGGTGACGAAATAGCCGAGGCGCTGGAACATCTCATAGCGCACGCGGTTCCAGTCCGGCACGCGGTCTTCATCCACCACCTGCTGAATCAGTGGGTAGAGGTCTTCTCCGGTGTGACGGTTGGCAAATTTCAGATAGAAAGCGACGTGATTGATCCCTGCCACCAGATAGTCGATGTCGTCGTAGGCGACGCCGATATTTTTGGCGAGTTCCTTGGCGGTATGCGGGACACTGTGGCACAGCCCCACCGTTTTGATTTTACTGCCGCGATTGATCGCCCACTGGTTCATCGCCATCGGGTTCACGTAGTTGATGAACAGTGCATCCGGGCAGACTTCTTCCATATCATGCACGATATCCAGCAGCACCGGGATGGTGCGCAGGCCGCGCATGATCCCACCGATGCCGAGCGTGTCACCGATGGTCTGGCGCAGGCCGTACTTCTTCGGGATATCGAAGTCGATCACGGTACCGGGTTTATAACCGCCGACCTGAATCATGCAGATCACATAATCCGCGCCTTCGAGTGCCTTGCGGCGGTCGGTCGTGCTGGAGATAGTCGCGCTGGCATTTAGCGTCCTGTTGATGTGATGCGCCACCTGTTCGGATGTCGCAAGGCGCTCCTCGTCGATGTCCATCAGCACCAGTTCACTGTTCGCCAGTTCAGGATAGCTGAGGATGTCACCGATCAGATTTTTGGCAAAGACGGTACTGCCAGCGCCGATAAAGGTAATTCTGGCCATAAAATTTCTCCTTAAAAGGCTTTACAAACAGGGTTCAGAAATGAACATTCTGCGGACTTTGGGTCTGGTTTCTTGTGTGGAGCGAAGTCTTCCAATTTTAACATCGTGGTGAGCTTGTGGAATATGTTCACTATAGCGGAATCGGCGGTATTGTCGAGATCCGATCAGGTCCTTATAAGGTGGATTTCAGCGGAACCGCAGGGCTGGAATCAAAAGCCGCTTTGTCAGCGGCTTCTGAAGCATGCGGGAAGCATGCGGCATTTCAGAGGGATGTGATCTCAGGCATTCTGCTTCGTGAATTCCGGCAGAATCGACTTCTGATAGAAGTTGAAGAAGCCGTCCTGATCCGGGCCGACCTGATGCACGTAGACGTGATCGAAACCAGCGTCGATGAATTCCTGAATCGCGTCCAGATGCGCCTGCGGATCATTCCCGCAGATAATCGATTTCGCGACGTCTTCCTTGCGGACATTTTCCGCCGCGCTCTCGAAGTTCGCCGGATTCGGCAACTCCTGCGAAAGTTCACCTTTCAATCCGGCGGTCGGCCAGTAATGGTAGGCCGTTTCTTCCGCTTCCTGCTGACTTTCGGCCCAGCAGACCGTCAGCTTGCCGTACTTCGGACGGGAACGGTCGCCGCCGTTCTCGAAGGTCTTCACGACATCGGCATCCGGTGAGGTATTGATCAGCCCATCCCCAATACGGCCAGCGACTTCGGCGGCCTTCGGACCTGCTGCTGCCACCATGATCTTCGGCGGAGTCTCCGGCAGGGTATACAGACGGGCATTCTCGACGGTGTAGAACATCCCATAATGCGACTGCTGACCGCCTTCCCACAGCAGGCGCATGACATCGATGGCCTCTTCCAGCATCTCGATGCGGACATCGAAGGCCGGCCAGCGATCGCCGAACACGTGCTCGTTCAGGTTCTCGCCCGTGCCGACACCGAGAAAGAAGCGCCCCGGCATCATCGCGGCGACGGTCGCGGCAGCGTGGGCGATAATCCCCGGATGCGTACGGATCAGCGGACAGGTGACACCAGTCCCGATCTCGAGTGTAGTAGTCACGTGGGCGATTGCCCCCAGTACCGACCACACAAACGGGCTGTGACCCTGCGCGTCAATCCATGGGTGGAAGTGATCGGAGATCAGCGCATAGGTAAAGCCGACTTCCTCGGCGCGCTGTGCATGGTGGACAATATCAGTCGGATGATGCTCTTCGCTTGAAATGGCGTACCCTATTCTGACCATCGTATCCTTGCTCCTTTGGGTTCTCGTTTTGTACGTTTTTACCGGCGGGCAGCATTCCTGCCGCCCTAGATACTGGTTCGGTTGTAGAGCATGGGCTGAAGTCTCTACGGCTTCAGGACGACCTTGATGCAGTTATCCTGTTTATCGCGGAACATTTTGTACGCTTCCGGGGCCTGATCCAGCGGGAGACGGTGGGTGATCACAAAGGTCGGATCAATCACGCCGTTCTCGACCAGTTCCAGCAGCGGCTGTGTATAGCGATGGACATGCGTCTGGCCCATCCTGAAGGTCAGACCCTTGGCAAAGGCAGTCCCAAACGGCACCTTGTCCAGCAGCCAGCCATACACACCGGGAATCGAGATGGTGCCACCCTTGCGACAGGCCTGAATCGCCTCGCGGAGCGCGTGGGGACGATCGGTTTCCAGCCGCATGGTCTGCTTGACACGATCATAAATGCCTGTAAGCTCGGCAGAATGCGCTTCCATGCCGACCGCGTCGATGCAGGAGTCCGGGCCACGTCCACCGGTCATGTGCTTAAGCATGCCGACGACATCATCCTGCTGCTCGTAGTTGATGACCTCCGCCCCGTGTTCCTGCGCCATCTTCAGGCGTTCGGGGAAGCGATCGATGGCGATCACGCGCTCCGCCCCCATAATCAGCGCGCTCTGGATGGCAAACTGTCCCACCGGCCCACAGCCCCAGACGGCGACGATATGCCCTGGCTGAATGTTGGCATTTTCGGCTGCCATGTAGCCGGTCGGGAAAATATCGGTCAGGAACAGCACCTGCTCGTCGGACAGATGATCCGGCACCTTCAGTGGGCCGACATCGGCGAACGGCACGCGCACGTATTCCGCCTGTCCGCCTGCGTATCCGCCGTACAGATGCGAATAGCCGAACAGCCCTGCACCGGACGAGCCGTACATCTTTTCGGCCAGCGGCGCATTAGGGTTCGAGTTATCACACAGCGAGTGCAGGTTGTGCTCGCAGTAGTGGCAGTGTCCGCAGGCGATATTGAATGGGACGATCACCCGGTCCCCGATGCGCAGCTTCGTCACATCGCGGCCCACTTCGACCACCTCGCCCATGAATTCATGACCGAGGATGTCGCCCGGTTTCATCGACGGGATGAAGCCGTCATACAGATGCAGGTCAGATCCGCAGATCGCGGTCGAGGTAATTTTGAGGACGACATCACTCTGATTGATGATTTTCGGGTCCGGCACGGTTTCCACGCGGACATCTTCGATTCCATTCCAGCAAAGCGCTTTCATAAACTTAACCCCTCTGCTCCTGCTGATTCCGCTGATCCTGCGATTTTGCGCGTCCCGAAGGCTGACCCTCAACGCTGGTGATCTCGCCCAGCTCCATCAACTGTTTCAAACGGTACAGGCTGACCGCGATCTGATATTCCGGTGATTTACCAAGCAGTTGAATCAGCGCCATGCTGACCGCGCCGCCGACCGGCATGTATTCCAGTTGAATGCTGACTTCGGTCCCCTGCCCGACTGGGGCCATCCTGAAGCGCACCGCGCCTGCATGATCGACGTAGGGATTCTTCAGTGAACGCCAGCCGATGACGGTATATGGCTCATCGTTGATGATCTCGGTATCCCACTCGGCTTTCATCCCGCCGGGGCCATCAACCGTCCAGTGCGAGTGGGTATCGTCGGTGACTTCAACTGACTGAAGCATCGGCAGGATCTGCGGCAGGTTGCTGAAATCGCGCCAGAAGCGGTAAAGCTCCTCAGCCGATTTATTGATGGTGATGCTGTCATTGATATGTTTGCCCTGCTGATGCGGGACACTGATCGCAGCGCGTTTGTCATGCACCGCCTGATTTTTGCCGAGCAGACGGTTAATCGGTGACATACCGGTGCTTCCCTGATACAGCAGGGTCGCACCCGCAGCGCCGAGTCCCAGACCGGGCAGACCGCGCCGCGCCAGCGCCGCCGCCAGCAGCACCGCGCCGCCGATCAGCGACATGTTACGCTGCTGCGGGTCGATATTGACCGAGGTTTGAGTCTGGTTTGTTTTGTTCTCGTCTTCGTCCAGATAGGATGATGGGTAATCCACGGAATTGCACCTCATGAGCAAACAGGTCTGCGATGTCGGGCACGATGTCGTCGGACGGGCGGCCAGTGGCCGGATAGCAGGTGATACAGGGCAGGGATTGTAGAGCGTATGTGAAATTGACTACCAGAACGGACACGGTTGGCGCTTCGCTTGGCATGCCGTATCCCTACATCCGTCGCTTTTGCAGGGACAACGCCTATGCTTTAGCCATTGACCATCTCGCCACCATTGGGATGCAGGACCTGTCCGGTGATATACGAGGATGCATCACTGGCGAGGAACAGGAAGCAGTTCGCGACTTCTTCCGGCTCACCGGCGCGTTTCATAGGGACATCCGAGCCGAATGTGGCAACTTTGGCTGCCGGGAAGGTGGCCGGGATCAGCGGCGTCCAGATCGGCCCCGGTGCGACACCGTTGACTCGAATCCCTTTTTCAACCAGTGACTGTGACAGTGAGCGCGTGAAGGCCACGATCGCGCCCTTGGTGGCTGAATAATCGATCAACTGCGGGTTGCCGCGATAAGCGGTCACCGAGGTGGTATTAACGATAGCGCTTCCCTTCTTCAGATGCGGCAGTGAGGCTTTGGTCAGATAAAACATCGAGAAGATATTGGTGCGGAAGGTGCGCTCAAGCTGGTCCGCAGTGATATCGGTAATGCTCTCCTGCGGGTGCTGTTCGGCGGCATTATTGATCAGGATATCCAGCCGTCCGAATTCGTCGAGGGTCTGCTGTACACTCTGCTGACAGAAGGCTTCATCGCCGATATCGCCGGCGATCAGCAGACAGCGCCGCCCTTCCTGCTCCACCTGACGTTTGGTCTCTTCCGCATCCGAGTGTTCGTTCAGATAGACAATCGCCAAGTCCGCGCCTTCCTTGGCGAACAGGATGGCGGTTGCACGACCGATGCCGCTGTCACCACCGGTGATCAGGGCGATTTTGTCGCGCAGTTTGCCGGAACCCTGATACTGCTGGTCTTCAGCTTTGGGGCGCGGCGTCATCTCGGATTCGATACCGGGCTGCTGATCCTGTTCCTGGGGTGGTCTTAGCTGCTTTTCTTCACCCACGGCTTAAGCTCCTTTACAGGGAAAATCATGGAAATAAGGCTCAATCATATTCCTGCGTCGTTTCTATCCCTTCAAACTTAAGTCGAAAATCGGGAAGCGGCATAGTGCAAATCACCCTATTTTGATGGTCCATATGGGTGATTTATGTCTGCACATCACGTACATCGGACACCGCCGTCAGACAGCGTTGTGGAACACGAAAGGGCTTTTCTTAGCATGGAGTTTCTGGACTTTACTGGTAATCCGCTGGGGTTAAATCTGGCGATCTTTGCCGCGCTGATCGCGCTGATCTGGTTCGTCGGGACACGGCTCTCGCTCTTTGCCGATGTGATTTCTGACCGGACCAATCTGGGCAAAGCATTTATGGGGCTGCTGTTTCTGTCGCTGGCAACGCAGATGTCCGATGTGGGCACTACCGTATCGGCAGCACTGGCGAACCGGCCACAGCTTGCGATTAATGCCATCTTCGGCAGTGTGATGTTTCAGATGGTGCTGCTGGCGATTGTCGATTTCGCGCTGATCAAAGGGGCGCTCACCTTTTTCACGCCCAAACCGATCCTGATGCTGCAAGGCGTACTGCTGATCGTCCTGCTGGCAAGCGCGGTCGCCTCGATCGCACTCGGAGAAGTGGTCGTCTTTGCCAATCTCGGCCTGTGGACGCTGATGCTGTTTATCGGCTACATCATCACGCTGTTTTTGTCCCAGCATTATGAGGGGAACGAGAAATGGCAGGCGGAAAATCACCCAAGTACCGAAGAAATGGAAGCGGTGGTCCTGTCGCCGCAGGACCCTGAAGATCAGAAGCATCTGCACCAATGGTCAACGCGGCGGCTGGCCCTGACCTTTGCCGGTTTTGCAGGGGTGATTCTGGTGGCGGGATTTACCATCAGCCGGATTGCGGATGCACTGGCCGAACAGACCGGACTCGGCACCAGCTTTGTCGGCGCGACACTGCTGGCCGCTTCGACGTCCCTGCCGGAACTGAGTGTCGCGATCACCGCCGTCCGCCTGAAGAAATACGAGATGGCCTTCGCCAATATCTTCGGCAGCAATGGCATCATCATGGTGCTGCTCTTCATCGGAGACATCTTCTACCGCGAAGGCCCGCTGCTGAATGAAGCCGACAATTCGATTATCTATATGGCAGCCGCAACGATTGTGATGACAGCGGTTTATCTGACAGGGATGATTGAACGCAAGGATCGGACGATCCTGCGCTTCGGCATTGACTCCGCGCTGGTTTTCGCGATTTATATCGCCAGTCTGGGCGTGCTGTACGTGATGCGATAGAGGGATTGGAGAGTCGCGATCAGGTGGGCGGGAAGAATCCCGCCTTACCTCATGCACCTTTAGGGACCAGAACAATCCGGCCCAGGCTTGCGACAATTTCAAATACTGGCTAGATCAGCTTCTGCTGAAGGGCAACGGCGACGGCCTGCGCACGATTGGCGACATTGAGCTTTGTAAGGATATTCGTGACGTGTTTCTTGGCCGTCGACTCGCTCACGGAGAGTATATCGGCAATCTCGGCATTGCTCATCCCCTTGACGATGCAGCCGAGGACTTCCTTTTCGCGGGTCGTAAGCCCGGTCTCGCCCACCGGATGCCTGACGATCTCGATCAGCGCATCGGATGCTTCCTTCGAGAGCGTCGATTTGCCGTGATAGGCATCCCGGATGGCCGAGTAAAGCTCGTCAATCGAGATATTCTTCAGAAGATAACTGATCGCGCCGGCATTGAGCGCTTCGTAGACCAGGGTGTTTTCCTCGAAGCTGGTGAGCGCCACAATCTGGATGTGGGGCCATCGGCTGCGGATCTCACGGGTGGCAACCACGCCGTCCGCGTCCGGCATCATGAGGTCCATCAGCACCACATCCGGCTGAAGCTGACCACAGCGCTCCACCGCCTCGACGCCATCTGACGCCTGACCCACCACCTGAATATCTTCGAAGATTTCCAGTGACAGGCCAAGCCCATGACGCAGAATGTCATGGTCATCAACGATCATTACTTTAATCGGCTGCGCATTACTCATGCTCTTCCTCATCTCGTGTATCTCGCATCCACATGGCGGTCACAGTCAGGCCCTCGCCAGGCATGTTGACAATTTCGAAATCAGCGCCAATTTCTTCTGCGCGCTCTCGCATGGTGGATAATCCCATCCCTTTATTCTGTTTCTCCTCATCAATACCACGGCCATAGTCCCGCACCACCAGACCGACATGCTGGTTATCACTGATCAGGCTGACCTTGGCCTTCTTTGCCCGTGAGTGTTTCACAATATTATTCAGCGCTTCCTGCGCAATTCGATAAAACGCGATCTGGACATCGGGCGGCATCGGCACACCATCATCAATATATAACTCAATGTCGATTTCCTTGCGCCCCCGTACCGACTCCACCAGCCCGCGTATCTGCCTGGACAGGTCCACATCGGTCAGATGCGCTGGACGCAGTTCCAGCAGCAGGGAACGCATTTCAGCCTGTGCGCCCCGATTCAGCCGGAGCAGGTACTCTAACTGATCATTCAACCGCTTCGAACGGGTTTCCTTACTCTGAAGCAGCGCCTCTGCCACGATGGTCGAGGTAAACAGCGACTGACTGACCGCATCATGCAGATCTCGCGCCAGCCGCTGCCGTTCTTCCAGAATCGTCGCGGTTCTGGCCTGCTGATAGAGGCGGGCGTTCTGCAGGGCCAGCGCCGCCTGTGTAGCAAACGGCTGCAATACTTCCAGTTGATCAGAGGTGTAATAATGCGGGACCGTGCTGGTCAGATTCAGAAAGCCAATCAGCTCAGCCTGCACGAAAATCGGCACCCCCATGTAGGAAAACGGCGCATTCGTCATCCCCATCGCTGCGATCCAGTCAAATGGAGCCTCCACCTGTTCCATGATGTACGGCTGACCGGTGCGGGCAATTTCGTTCAGCGGAAAGGCATGATCCAGCGAGAAATGCAGTCTGCGGATCTCTTCCTCATCGCGGCAGAGCGGATACCCCCGGCACATGGCTGGTCGTACCTTGTCTGCCTGCAGCAGCATGATACCAGCGCCATCATGATGCACCAGCCGCCCGACATTATCCAGAATTTTCTCCAGCACCTCCGGCAGTTCCAGAGAGCTGTTGAGGGTATTGCCAATGTCCCGCAGTACTTCGGCTTCAAGCCGCGCCGCCTGTGCTCGGGCGAGGGCACGATCCTTTAAGCTCGTCTCGATTTCGAGCAGTTCGGTCCGCTCGCGCACCCGCATTTCCAGATGCATATTCAGATCGCGCAGCGTGCTTTCCATCTCCTTGCGGGAAGAAATATCACGCAGCAGCCAGCGTACAGCAGCCGGTACCCCAGTTTCATCATCAATCAGGGTCGTTGTCAATGAAACTGGCAGTTCGGGCCGATGACGGGGATAGAGCTGCACTTCCCATTCTTTCAAATAGCCCCGGAAACTTTCAGGATCCAGCAGTCTATCCTGAAAGTTCACACGGTCTGCTTCGCTCAGGTACAGCAAAAACGGCTTTCCAGGAAGAAAGCGACGCGGCACATTCAGCATATTGGCCGCGACGTGGTTCGCCTCCCGTATGACACCCTTTAAATCGGTTACGAGATAGGCATCGGGGGCATTCTCAAACAGGTCCTGATAGCGGTAGCGCTGATTTTCCACATGCTGACGGGTAGCAACCAGCTCTTCATTCTGGATGGCGAGTTCTTCCTGAGCGACATGCAGTTCTTCCAGCGCGGCCAGGAGTTTTTCAAGCGTCTGAAGCATCGGGTTGGTATCTGACGTGGTGTCCCCCATGCTGTACGCAGCCCTGAGGCCATCCGCCTGCATTTGCACCGCCTTAATCTGTTGGCTGATGCGCTCAACCATGTGCAGATGTTTCTCATTTTGATGCTCAGTCTGACCACTCTGGTCCATCACGCTCGCCCTAACCCGGTTCGCCTGTCACGGTATAGATCCTCAGGATATGTTCTCATCAACAGAAGGGGCTTACATTATCGAGGGTTGATAAGTGAATGATAATTTGTGCGCATCATTGTGGATTAGCAGACAGAACATGTGTCTGTCAGCGGCGAAATCTACAGCGGGTACACTTCAGTATCCTGACAAGTACCACAAGGTCGCTGGAAGTCGCACCAGTGCCTCATGGCCCGTCATGTATATCACCGTCTGTGCTTGTGTTAAATTGAAAATTACACAGTGATTTATTATCACATTTTCTGAAGGAATGGTAAAGCACTTTAGGCTTGTCTATATGTAGTACTTAGCCGCGGCTCATTCTGGTGATTTGTGCTCATGTCTATGCTGGAGCCAGCCGATATACTTCTTTTGGTCATCTGGAAAACGGTCCTTGTGACCTATTGGAGTATGTTAGAAACTGGTTTAAGATAGTTACTGTTCCCGTTACATTAAGAGTTACATCAATCGGTGTACTCAGGCCTGTCTGAGATGCGGCAGAGGTCTGTAGTGTGGATCACCCGCAAATAGATTTATTGGAAGTCACCATTTTCGGTGGCTCACCGGAAAAAAGAGGCTGATATGCGATTTAAGGAAGGCGCAGCAGTTTATAGTGTAGACGACGAGCTGGTCGGTCACATTGAGCGCTTTGTGATGGATTGCACCACCAAAGAAATTACGCACGTGATCGTCCGCCAGGGCTACCTGTATAAAAACGAAAGCCGGGTGATCCCCGTTGGCTGGATTGGCGCGGCCACGGACCACGAGATCACGCTCTACTGCCGTGCGGCACAGCTTTATTCCGGCGCTGGGGCTGCTGAAGTATAAGACCGAATACAGCCGCCCTTGTGATCGGCTGGTTTGTAACGACTGTTTCTGGAAAATAAAGACTGAAAGATCACAGCGCCCACCGTTTAACATCAAACTCCGCTGAACCATTAAGGCAAGGAAACCATGCTCCTCTTCCCACACGGGACACCCAGAGGAGCATGGAATTTTCATGGAGAGAAACGCCGTCATGGTTGCCACCGACACCCTACAGGAAAAGCAGATACTGCGTCAGATCGCGCATCCGCTGACGACGCCCGATGACCTTGATCCGCTGATCGACCGCATCGGTGATGCGCGTTTCGTACTGCTTGGCGAGGCCAGTCACGGCACATCGGAGTATTATCAGTGGCGGGCACGCATCAGCCAGCGTCTGATTCAGGAAAAGGACTTTACGATGATCGCGGTGGAGGGCGACTGGCCCGACTGCTACCGCATCAACCGCTATATCAAGAATTACGAACAATCCGGCGACAGTGCATGGAAGGTGCTGCATCAGTTCAGCCGCTGGCCGACGTGGATGTGGGCCAACTGGGAAATCGCCGCCTTTGTCGAGTGGCTCCGCCGTCATAATGACACCCTGCCCGTGCAGCGTAAAGTCGGCTTCTACGGGCTTGATGTCTACAGTCTGTGGGAATCACTGGGTGAAGTCACACGTTATCTGGAACACAATATGCCGGATAACGTCCATGCCGCCTACCGCGCCTATCGGTGCTTCCAGCCTTACGGTGAAGATCCGCATACTTACGCCTATGCCACCGCCGACCCGATGGTGGCCGACTCCTGCGAGACAGAAGTGCTGGATCTGCTGTTTCACATGCAGCGCAATGCAGGTGCAGGTTCATCCGTTTACGATGGTGACAGTGAGGCACACTTCAACGCCGAACAGAACGCCTACGTCGCGCTCAATGCCGAGCATTACTACCGGACGATGATTCAGGGGAACGCCAAAAGCTGGAATATCCGCGACCATCACATGGTGGACACGCTCAATCGGCTGGTGGCGCATTACGGTGACGCTACAAAGGTCATCATCTGGCAGCATAACACGCATATCGGGGATGCCCGTGCGACGCCGATGGCTGATGCCGGGATGGTCAATGTCGGCCAGTTGGTACGCGATGAATGGAAAGATGAAGGCGTGGTGCTGGTCGGTTTCGGAGCTTATCGGGGCAGCGTGATCGCTGGCAGCCGCTGGGATGCGCCGATGGAGCGTATGCCCGTGCCAGAAGCACAGCCTGAAAGCTGGGAAGGCCTGCTGCACGATGCGCTCGGACAGGACAGCCTGCTGATCTTCTCGGAGTCCAGTCAGGCGCACAGGCTGCTCCAGCGGACGCGCGGCCACCGGGCAATCGGTGTGGTGTATAACCCTGAACGTGAGCGCGGCAATTTCGTCCCAACCGCTTTTTCAAGGCGCTATGATGCCTTCATCTATCTGGAGGACAGCCACGCGCTCCATCCCCTGCATATCGACACCGCCGCCGCTGAACCACCTGATACCTATCCGTGGGGAGTCTGATCGGACACAGCGCGATGAAACACGTCTTTGTCACCAACACCGACAGTCCGTTTGGCCTCGGCCTGATCCAGCATTACGCGCAGCACGGTGCATCGGTCTTTGCGGCCTGTCCCTATCCAGACACCGCCGACGAGCTTCAGCAGATGAGCCGACGGTATCCGAAGGCGATCACACTGGTACAGCTCGACCCGATCAACCGGGAACACATGGCGGCGGCCTTCGATCTGGTTCGTTCGCGTACCTCAGTGCTGGATGTGCTGATCAACAATGCCGAGATG
Organism: Chloroflexota bacterium; assembly: GCA_023430545.1. Lineage (GTDB taxonomy): Bacteria > Chloroflexota > Anaerolineae > Aggregatilineales > Phototrophicaceae > JAEZAF01. The sequence goes on along the minus strand of JAEZAF010000084.1, from coordinate 25,914 downwards.
AACCGCAAACTGTTTCTCGACAGCCTTGAAAATGCATTCTATGCCTTCCGCATGAATGCCATCGCGCCGATTCTGCTGGCAAGACGCTTTACGCCGCTGCTGCTTTCGAGCGCCTGTCCGCGCATCATCAACATCGCCAGCGGTGAACCGGTCACGCATGACAGTCATCAGCCGTACACCTACAACACGGGACGGCAGGCACTCAAACTCTATACACAGGCGCTTGCCAGTGAACTGAAAATCGAGGGTATCCATGTGCTGATGATGGAACTCGGCTGCATGCAGGCCGCACTGATATCAGCCGATGAAGAGATCCCGCGATCTGTCATCGCCAAAACGGTCGCACGCATCACCAGCGAAATCGACATAATGAGCACCAGCACCCACGACCACCCGCGAGCCGGTCACTAAGGCTGCTTACGAAGGGCGCACCTGTGCGAGCAGCTTCTGCACTTCGGCATCGGTGACCTGCGCAAAATCCTCATACCATGAGCCGACAGACCGAAACGGCGTCGGTGTGATCGCACAGACGACTTCATCGACTTCGCTTTGCAGTTGGTGGCACGTCTCCGGAGATGCGGCAGGCACACCGACCACGATCCGCGCCGGATTCAGTATTCGCAGGGCCTGAACCGCCGCCATCATGGTTGCACCGGTGGCCAGTCCATCATCAATCAGGATCACGATCTGATTCTCAACCTTCGGCAGCGGACGTCCACTGCGATAGATCTCTTCACGGCGTTTCATTTCCCGCCGTTCAATCGTGGTGATCGCATCCACATCTTTTTCTGTGATGCCCAGTTGACCCACCAGCGCATGATTCAGGACGCGCACACCGCCCATTGCAACCGCGCCGAACGCCAGTTCCGGCTGACCGGGGACGCCAAGCTTGCGAACGATAAAGACATCCAGCGAGACTTCGAGCGCCTGCGCGACTTCCACCGCGACCGGGACACCTCCACGCGGCAGTGCCAGTACCAGCACCTCCGGACGGCCGTGATAGTGATGCAGCTTTTCGGCCAGCATCTTTCCGGCGTGATGTCGATCCCCATAGGGTTGTATCTTCGTCGTACTCATAAGACTGCCTGACTCAGTGCCTGCCCGGTATCTGATTATCCGTTGGTGGGCTTATCCGTTATACGAAGAGCCTATCATCTTCATGTGAGTGCAGGATCAGAAATCAATGGGGCAGACGGTGATGGATTTCCACCCCGTAATGTGAGGTTCGTCATGAAATGGACATGATCTTTTGTAATTTTGTTGACAAATACTGAAACATCGTTTAAATTGACGGAAATTATTGAAACCGGTTTCAAAAGAACCTTTTGATGAAACGACTTACGATTTCCAGGATCGCTGAACTCTCCGGGGTCTCCAAGGCCACCGTTTCCCGTGTATTGAACGGATACCCTCATATCCGTCCTGAAATCCGGGAAAAAGTTCAGAAAGTGATCGCTGAAACCGGTTTTCAACCGAACAATGTCGCCCGCCTGCTCGCCTCGGATCGCTCCAACATCATCGCGCTGATTATCCCCAGCGGCCCCTATGCCGTCTTCACTGATCCTTACTTCCCGGTTCTGACGCAGGGCATTTCGCAGGCTGCCAACCGCAATCACCAGACGCTGGCCCTCTTTATCATGCAGTCGGAAGAAGAAGGCCACGAGACCGTCCGACATATCCTCAACACCGGCCTGATCGATGGCATGATCATCACGGCTGACCGCAAGGACGCCAGCCTGATCCCAAGCGTGATCGAGCACAAAATGCCATTCGTAGTGATTGGCCGTCCCGAACACACACCGAATGCCAGCTACATCGACGCCGATAATGTCGGCGGCAGCTATCTCGCCACGCAGCATCTGATCAGTCTGGGCTATAAGCGCATCGCGACGATTGCCTCATCGCAGAATTCTTCCGGAGATGATCGCTTTACCGGCTACTGCCGTGCGCTGGCAGATCATCAGATCCCGATGAACGAAAGCCTGATCGCGTTTGGCGACTACTCACTCCAGAGTGGTTATGAAGCAACCCAGAAGCTGCTGCCTGCCAGTCCGGACGCCATTTTCGTCGCATCCGATACGATGGCCTTAGGTGTGCTGCGCGCCCTGCGCGAAGCGGGTCTCAGAGTACCGCAGGATATCGCGATCGTGGGTTATGACGATCTTCCGCCCGCGCTTCAGGCCGATCCAGCGCTGACCACCATCCGCCAGCCAATCGAAAAGATCGGCGGCCTCGCTGTCGAGATGCTGATGGAGGTCATCACAGCGCCGAATGCGGAACGACAGGAACGCATTCTTCCTACCCAGTTAATTGTCCGTGCCAGTTGTGGCGCGGTTCAATTGAACACTGCCCACTCATGAACAGAAAGGAGACGGGTTCATCAGAGATCCCTATGACATTCACGGCAGTATGTTAACAGCGGTTTCCGCACTCTTTTGAGACCGTAAACAGGGTTGTGTTTTCACATCCTGAAACCGGTTTCAGAAGGCCAATAGTGACTGTGATATTCGTGAAAAACTTTTAGGAGACTATCGTGCGTAAAATCAGATTTTCAACCTTATTTGTGTTCAGCATTCTGGTGCTGATGCTGTCCATCGGCGTCGTCAGTGCGCAGGAACGTGTACAGATCCGCTGGTACGTCGGCCTCGGTGCTGGTACCGATGCCCCCGTTATCGCCGCTCAGGAAGCCGTGGTTGAAGAATTCAACGCTTCACAGGACGAAATCGAACTCATCCTCGAAGTCGTGGACAATGCACAGGCCTATGACGTTCTCAATACCCAGATCGCCGCAGGCAACGCCCCCGACCTCGTTGGCCCGATGGGTATCCGTGGCCGCGCCTCTTTCCCCGGCGCATGGCTGGACCTCGCCCCGCTGATCGAATCTACCGGATACGACCTCAGCGACTTCGACCCGGCACTGGTCGAGTTCTATCAGCTTGATGGTGAGCAGCTCGGTATTCCGTTTGCTGTGTTCCCCTACTTCCTGATGTACAACAAGGCCCTGTTCGACGAAGCTGGCCTGCCCTACCCGCCCACCGCCTACGGTGAGCCGTATATCGACGAGGACGGCAACGAACTCGAATGGAATATGGAAACCGTCGAACAACTGGCGAAAATCCTGACCGTCGATGTCAACGGCAACGACGCCACTATGGAAGAATTCGATAACACCAACATCATCCAGTGGGGCTTCGGCATCAGCCACACCGATATGCGCGGTCGCGACACCCTGTTCGGCGCTGCCAATTTCGTCGATGAAGACGGCAATGCGGTCATCCCGGACGCGTGGCGCACGGCAGAAAACTGGCTGCACGAAGCCCAGTATGGCCCGCAGGCCTTCTACCCGAGCGGCGCATACGCAGGCAGCGATCTGCTGGCCGGTGGCAACTGGTTCGGCAGCGGTAACGTCGCCATGGTCCCGCTCCACACCTGGTACATGGGCTGGGGCACTGCTGACCTGACCGATGCATGGGACATCGCCCCGGTCCCCGCTTTCGAAGGTGTCACCACTGCCAAGCTGCATGCCGACACCTTCGGTATCATGGCCTCCACCGAACATCCTGAAGAAGCCTTCGCCGTGCTGACCTACCTGCTGGGTGAAAAGGCCGAGGAACTGGCACAGGTCTACGGTGGTATGCCCGCCCGTCTGAGCCTTCAGGGTGACTTCTTCGAGCGCTATTCCGCAACCCTGTCGGAACAGTATCCTGACACCAACTTCGACATCAACTGGGAAGTTGCTGCTGCTGCGCTGAGCTATCCTGACATCCCGAACCACGAAGAAGGTATGCCCGGCTTCCTGGAATCCACCGCCGCCTATACCGACTACACCCAGATCGTGGATAACAACGCCGATGCTGACGTAGACGCCGAACTCGATAAGCTGCAGGAAAACCTGCAGGCGATCTTCGACAACGCCAGCAACTAGGCATTGTCAGGCAACTAAGTATTCACCGATCATCTGAATGCTGGCCGGTCCATGTTCGACCGGCCAGCGTTTATCCTTCATCAAATGCCCCATTGACGGGGCCAGCAAGTCAGGACGAACACGATGGACATGATCTCCGAAATCAATGCTGCTCGACGATCAGGTGGGGCCGGAAACCTGTTCCGGTTATCTCCGATGCAGCGCCGCGAAGCAAAATGGGGCCTGTTCTTCATCAGCCCGTGGCTTTTCGGCTTTCTGGTTTTTTATCTCGCGCCCATGATTGCCTCACTGGTATTCTCGCTGTTCAACTTCACGCTCTCGGCACCGGATGAAGCACGCTTTATCGGGTTCGGAAACTGGCAGCGGATGTTATTTCAGGACCCCAATACATGGGAAAGCCTCGCGGTGACCTTTCGCTTTGCCCTGATCTCGTTCCCGATCGGGATGATCATCTCCTTCGCGCTGGCCGTCCTGCTGAACTCTAAATATCTGATCGGGCGCAATATCTTCCGCACCCTGTTCTATGCCCCGACGATGGTACCGGGGATCGCCGCCATTCTGATCTGGATTCAGGTGCTGAACCCTAATACCGGCTGGCTGAACCGGCTGATTCAGGTGACAGGCATCAACGCAGTCGGGCAGAACGGCCTGCGCTGGCTGGATGATCCTAATCTGATCTACATCGCGTATACCTTCATCGGCCTGTGGGGGATCGGCAATACCGTGCTGATTTATCTGGCAGGGCTTCAGGGTGTGCCGACCGAGCTGTATGAAGCAGCGGAAATCGACGGCGCGGGTTACTGGCGCAGGATGCTGAATATCACCGTGCCGATGGTAACACCGATTATTTTCTACAATCTCGTTTTAAGTATTGTCGGGCTGCTTCAGTATTTCCTCGTCCCGTGGATTTTGAATCAGGGTAGTGGCTATCCTGAAGGTACCACTCGTTTCTATATGATTCATTTTTATAAGCAGGCGTTTACCTTTCAAAATATGGGCTATGGGTCGGCATTAGCGTGGCTGATGTTCATCATCGCGCTGATCATCACGATTTTCCTCTTCGCGACCGCCCGCTACTGGGTTTATTACGCCGGGGAGAAGCGATAAATGGCCGCAGTAACCACTTCCAGCCGTTCTTACGAACACGATTCCAGCGTTTCGCTGCTGCGGGCCGCCAAGCGCCGCCGCCAGCTCCTTAATCAGGCGGGGATCACGCTGCTGGCGCTGATCGTCCTCTCGATTTACCTGATGCCGATGTTCTATGCCGTGATCAATTCGCTGAAATCCGGCGCACAGGCGTCGGACTCGCGTGCGCCGATCCTGCCATCCGAGCCGGTGAAGTTCGAGTATGAAGGCACCAGCTATGATGTCTTCAGTGTGCCGACCGATGCAGGCGAAAAGCAGTACGCACTGGTGACACCGGGCCGGCGTTCCAGCCAGTTCGTTGATATTCAGAACCCCGAGGCGGGTCTGATCGAATGGGAAGGCAACTGGCGTCAGCTTACCCCACTCACCCAGACCGCATTCCATTGGGAAAATTACCCCGAAGCATGGCGGACGATTAACTTTTTACGTCTGCTGCTCAACACACTGGGCTACGCGATCATCACGATGATCGGAACGCTGGCCGCCTCGTCGATGGTGGCGTATGGCTTCGCACGTTTCCAGTTTCCATTTAAGAACGTGCTGTTCATCATTCTGATTTCCACTATCATCCTGCCGCAGGCCGTGACGCTGGTCCCGACTTACGCTTTCTTCGTGCGAGCACTGGGATGGGGTGGCACATGGCTTCCGCTGATCGTGCCGCAGATGTTCGGCAATGCCTATAACGTCTTCCTGCTGCGGCAGTATTTCATGACAATCCCGCGTGAGCTGGAAGAAGCCGCCACGATTGACGGCGCAGGGCCGCTGCGTGTCTTCCGATCGGTGATTCTGCCGCAGGCTGTCCCTGCGCTGACTGCTGTAGCAATGTTCCATTTCTTCTTCGCATGGAACGACTTCTTCGGCCCGCTGATTTATCTGGCTGGCAACCGTCAGGCGAACCCGATCAGCGTCGGCCTCACCGAATTCAACGGCCTTTACAGTGCCGAGCCGCAGTTGATTCTGGCGGCCTCGATCATCTCGATGATCCTGCCGCTGACGATCTTCTTCCTCGCCCAGCGTGTATTTATTCAGGGGATTGTGATTACAGGTGTGGACAAGTAAAACAGTGCCACCGATAACCGTTCAGTCGTAAGGAATTCTGATGCAAACCGAAATCAATAATCGTTATGGGGACCCGGCAGCAAATATCACCGAGCGTGTGGAAGCGCTGCTGGCACAGATGACTCTGGCGGAAAAAATCGGCCAGATGACACAGGTCGAAAAGAACAGCATCACACCGGAAGAGGTAACCGCCCGCGCTATTGGCTCGGTCCTCAGCGGCGGCGGCGGCAACCCCGATCCGAACAACGCCCAGAACTGGCGCGAGATGGTGCAGAGTTTTGCCAAAGCAGCACTGGAAACCCGTCTGGCGATCCCGCTGATTTATGGTGTGGATGCGGTTCACGGTCACAGTAATGTGGTCGGCGCAACCATCTTCCCGCATAACGTCGGACTGGGCGCAGCCGGGGATGCCGATCTGATTGAGCGTATCGCTCAGGTGACCGCACGCGAACTGCTGGCGACCAACGTCCACTGGGACTTTGCCCCGGCAGTCTCGACTCCGCAGGATGTGCGCTGGGGCCGTTCCTATGAAGGCTACAGCGAACAGACCGAACTGGTGACCAAACTGGCAATGGCGTTCATCCGTGGATTGCACACAAAGGACGAACAGGGGCGCTGGGTGCTGCCTTCGGTCAAGCATTTTGTCGGGGACGGCGGCACGACATGGGGATCTACCGTGCGTGCGCCGTGGCTTCCGGGTAGTAACTGGCAGGGGCCGACCGAGATGTTCCAGATCGATCAGGGCGATACACGGCTTGATGAAGAAACCCTGCGGCGTGTCCACCTTGCGCCCTATGTCGAAGCGATCAAGGCAGGCGTTCAGAATATCATGGTGTCCTTCTCCAGTGTGAACGGCACCAAGATGCACGCTAACTATCACCTGCTGACCGAAGTCATCAAGCAGGAATACGGTTTCGAGGGTTTCCTCGTCTCCGACTGGATGGCGATCGACCAGATCAACGAATCGTTCTATGAGAGCGTCGTATCATCGATCAACGCCGGTCTTGATATGATCATGGTCCCGTATGACTACCGCCGCTTTATCGACACCCTGACCGAAGCGGTCAATAAGGGGGATGTCTCGCAGGAACGCATCGACGATGCCGTGCGCCGTATCCTGCGCGCCAAGTTCCTGCTCGGCCTGTTCGAACAGCCGCTGGTGGAAGACATCCCGGCAGAGATCGTCGGTGCGCCGGAACATCGCGCACTGGCCGAAGAAGCAGTACGCAAATCACTGGTGCTGCTGAAGAACGAAAATCAGGCGCTGCCCATCACCAGCGAGACGCGCCGTGTCTTCATCGCCGGTGATGCCGCCGATGACATCGGTCTGGCATGCGGCGGCTGGACAATTAGCTGGCAGGGCGAACGTGGTGCGACCACGCAGGGCTGCACACTGATCGACGGCCTCAGAACCTATGCCGGAAACCTCGATTACGAGCGCGAAGGCAACTTCTCCGAACGTGGGGATCTTGGAATCGTCGTGGTCTCCGAGGAACCCTACGCCGAAGGCATGGGCGATCGCGGGGATCTGACCCTGACCGAAGACCAGAAGCAGCTCATCAGCCGCGTGCGCCAGCAGACTGATAAGCTGGTGCTGGTGATCTACTCTGGCCGTCCGCTGATTATCACCGATGTGGTCGATCAGTGCGACGCGATTGTCGCGGCGTGGCTGCCCGGCAGTGAGGCTCATGCTGCTGCCGAGGTCCTGTTCGGGAAAATACCATTCACCGGCAAGCTGTCCTACAACTGGCCGCGCAGCATGGAACAGATTCCGGTGTCAGCGCTCAAGGCCAGCGATGAGCCGCCGCTTTATCCGTTTGGTCACGGCCTGACCGTCTAATTTAGCGTCATAACGCTGATAACGGGTGTCTCTTCCACAATGTCGAGGCACCCGTTTTCAAAAGCTCAACCTTACATTATTTATTACAAACATTACAGGACTGCCGCATGAAATACTTCAGATACACATTTACGTTCACCGTGCTGCTGATGGTCTTCGCCCTGTTCGCAGGTTTAGCACTGGTGCAGGGCGTAACACTGGCCCCGGAAGGGACAGAGGGTGAGACGATTTACGCGCCCTTCCCGGTCAGCATCACACTGGACGGCGAGTTCGACGACTGGGATGGCATCCCGCAGGCGGAAGTCAGTCAGGGTGTCGGGCAGGAAGCCGTCCGCTTTGCCGTAGCTGCCGACAGTGAATACCTCTATCTGTGGGGCGATATCATCGATGACAATATCATCACCGGCGAGCACAACCTGGACTTCTGGAACGAGGACTCGCTGGAGTTTTACTTCAACGCCACCGGTGATCTGACCCGCACCAGCTATACCGACGGCGTGGCACAGCTTACCCTGCCCCCGCTGAATATCGGCGCAGAGCCAGAAGACGTGGTCTTCTCCGGCGTGCGTGGAGACACGGTTGAAGCGCAGATCATCACGGTCGAGACGGACAGCGGATGGGCAGTGGAAGTCGCCGTCCCACTGGAAAATGCCGTCTGGTCGATCAAACCAGAACACGAAGGTGAGATCGGTTTTCAGGTCAAGCTCAATACAGCATCTGACCGCAACCGCGACGGCATGCTGAGCTGGTCGATCAACGAGCCGGGTGACGAGTCGTATCAGAATCCAAGCGTGTTCGGCCGCCTGATCTTCTACGGAGTCTCAACCGAGCCGGAAGCATCCGGCGAATACTTCTTCCGTTCCGAACTGGCCGCAGACGGACTGGTGGACAATTTCGAAAACGGCATCTGGATGCAGGCCAAAGGCGACACCTTCATCGGTCTGGTACCGGAGGGCGGTGCAGCCCTTGCGATCCGTCAGGCCGTACTGGAAAGTGAACTCGCCCTGCCTGATCAGAAGACTGATGCCAACAATCTGCTGGCGGTGACCTATGACGAAACCGGGGGCAGCTATCGCCATTACTTCACCAACGGCCTGAATCCTTCCGCACAGGACTGGTCAGCCTATCATGCAGTCGGCATGTGGTTCCACGGCGATGCCAGCGGGCGCACGGTCGAGGTCGATGTCTACAGCGCGGATGCCGCCGCCAGCTACACCTTCGCCGATGAGACTGCTGGCTGGCAGTACGTCATCGTCCCGTTTGACATCCTCGCAGGCGAGGGCGAATTCAACCCCGCTGAAGTCACCGGCTATGGATTAAGTGTCCCGCCTGCGGAGGGTACAGCCGCCGGAACGCTCTACATCGATACCGTGAAGCTCTACACAATGGAGAACACCACCGCCGCTGTCTGGCGGGAGAAGCAGCCCGCCGAACGATTCCTGATCAACGAAAGCATCACATGGGAGTCGCGGGAGTGGGCGCTCGTCTGGTCCGATGAATTCGAGGCAGAAGCCAACACCTCCGTCAGCCCTGAGAACTGGACCTGCGAAGTCGGCGGTCACGGCTGGGGCAATAATGAACTGGAATATTACACCACCTCTCTGGACAACGTCTCGCACAACGGCGAGGGGAATCTGGTGATCACGGCCATGCAGGGTCAGCCGGAAGACGGCGGAACCTGCTGGTACGGCCAGTGCGCCTTTACATCCGCACGCTGCACCACCCAGGACAAGTTCGAGTTCACCTATGGCCGCGTGGAAGCACGGCTGAAGCTGCCCTATGGACCGGGTATCTGGCCGGCCTTCTGGATGCTGGGCGCAGACTTCCCTGAAATCGGCTGGCCGAACTCCGGCGAGATCGACATCATGGAGAATATCGGGCGCGAACCGAACACGCTCTACGGTACGATTCACGGGCCGGGGTACAGCGGCGCAAGCGGTCTCGGTGGTCATATCGTGAGAGACGCTCCACTGTCCGAGGATTTCCACGTCTACGCAATCGAGTGGGACCCGCAGGTCATGCGCTGGTACATCGACGGTGAGCTGTTCAACACCATCTCGGTCAATGACCTGCGCAACCGTGAGTGGGTCTACGATCACGACTTCTTCATGATTATGAATGTCGCCGTCGGTGGAAGCTGGCCCGGTCATCCCGATGCCACTACCGAGTTCCCACAGCAGATGCTGGTCGATTACGTGCGCGTGTATCAGCTTGCAGACAGTGCAGCGACCGAATAAACACAGGATACGAATGCATTGCAGGGGCGCAGTGTTGCGCCCTCATATGCACCAAGTTCAGGGCATTACAGACAACAGGCGTTTTCTGTCGTTTACGGATCGTGGCGGTGGCGGCGGCGCGAAAATTTACGCCGCCACAAACATTTTTCCCCTCAAAATCGGCGGTAATGGGAGAATTGCGGCGTAAATGCGCCGCAAATGCGGCGCAAGGCGCTGCCTGTAGCAGCTTGCTGCTGCCGCACTAAAAATTTATGTGCAGCAGAATACTGCTGCAACTGCAATGCGGCGGGCGGCATTGAATGCGGCCCCTACCGCGCTGTGATGTTAAGGTGCAGGAAGCTTACAGTGTAGCACGAATGTTCTGGTTGCGCGGTTCGAATTTTCAAACGAAGTGGACCAAAAAAAACAGAGGCTTTCCCGGCCTAAAACCCTTAAGCTGCTGTCTATGATGCCGGATGCTTACGGCCAAGAATACATGTACTGCGAAAATGCCCCGTTTGCGGTATGGTGTTGCCTTTGCACACTGAAGGCAGAAAGCGATGGCTTCGTTTCAGGCAGGGTTCCTACAAGCAGGTACTGCATCACACATCATCACGCCGCGCATCGGATATGAACTGACCGGTTATGGCAACCGTCCGGAGGTATCGACCGGCGTGCATGACGACCTCTATGCACGGGCGCTGGTCATCAGTGATGGCACGACGACCGTCGCGCTGTGTTCGGTCGAACTGCTGTGGCTGTGGACGCCGCTGATCGCCGAGATCCGCCAGTATGCCGCACAGCACTGTGACATTCCGGCAGAAAATATCCTGATCGCCTGCACGCACACCCACGCTGGCCCCGCCCCGCATCAGCCGGAGAACTGGCAGACACCGCTGGTACAGTTGATTGCAGAAGCGATCATCACGGCATCACAGCGGCTTCAGCCAGTGCGCATCGGATTTGGCTTCGGGCAATTGTTCGGTTACAGCATCAACCGGCGCTGGCTGAATCGTCCGGTTGATCCATCGGTCGGCGTGATGCGCGTTGATACGGCAGACGGTCAGCCGCTGGCAGACGGTCAGCCGCTGGCGGTGGTCAGTAATTTCGGCTGTCACGCCGTCGTACTTGGCTATGACAATCTGATGATCTCCGGAGACTGGCCCGGATATTCCAGCCGTCATCTGGAAGCCGCACTGCCCGGCTGCACGGCGCTGTTTATGCAGGGCGGCGCTGCGGAGGTCAATCCGCTGACCGAAACGGTGCGCCAGCGGCTGGACGCCGGTCATCCGGTCGGATCGATGGGCAACCTCGATTCATCTTACGGCGCATATCAGCATGGCGCGCCGGATCACTGGAATATCGAGGATCGCAAGGGTGGGACGTTTCTGGAATGCGAGACGCTGGCGCTGGCCTATAATGCCGAAGTGATGCGCGTCTGGCGGGGGATTTCGATGGACGACACCCTGCCGATTGGCGTCACCAGTCTGACGGTCAATGGCGCAGCCGATGCTGACGAACCGCCAGCGGAAGGAGTATCTCCGCTGTATCGCCGCCTGCTCGGTGATCTGCCAGAGGGCACACTGCCGCTGGAAATCATGGTACTGCGGATCGGTCCAGCGGTCTTCATGACGCAGCCCGGTGAGGTTTTCAGCGAAACGGCGGTCGAATTCCGCAAGCGCGCCCAGCAGATCGGATACCGCTACCCGTGGCTGATCAGCTATGCGAATGGCAGCTATGCGTATCTGCCGCCCGCTAATGCCTTCGATGAGGGTGGATACGAGGTCGCATGGGCGCGTCAGGTCGGCCTCAGCCGACGCCTTCAGGATCGCATCACCGACGCCGTTTTCCCCATCCTGCGGCAGCAGATCACAGGGTGACCCGGGAATGGACATTTTTTCTTCATGAAAGACTGCTAGACTTGAAAGAACTTTCAAACGGCCTTTGTAACTACAGGACGTGACTCGCGTGACAATTGAACTGACCACTGCGGAGAAGATCCGTCGCCTGCCGTGGAATACGGCGCTGGGGGCCTTCAACAATATCTTTGCTGTGCTGACCTTCTTCGGATCAGCCTTCATCCTGTTTGTCAATGAAATCGGCGCATCGAACTCACAGATTGGTTTTCTGCTGTCGCTGCTGCCCTTCACCGGCCTGATCGCACTATTTATCGCCCCACAGGTCGCACGTTTCGGCTATAAGCGCACCTTTGTCACCTTCTTCACACTGCGCAAATTCATCACCGGTGGGCTGCTGTTCGTCCCGTGGGTCGCGGCCAGCTATGGCAGTGAACCCGCCCTGACACTGATCGCCGTTGTTGTGGTCGGGTTTGCGCTGTGCCGCGCCATTGCTGAAACCGCCATGTATCCATGGTCGCAGGAATATATCCCGAACTCGCTCCGTGGCAAGCATGCCGCCCTCAACGATATGGTGGCGCGTATCACGGGCATTCTGGCGACGGCGTTTGCGGGCTTTATCCTGGGCCTGTCCACCGATCTGAACCGCTTTATCATCCTGTTCGCTGTGGCACTGATCGCAGGCATCATTTCGGCATGGTGCGGCTCGCATCTGCCGGGTGGAGAACCGACCGCCACGCAGACAATTGCCTATCGCAATCTGTTCGGCGTGCTGCGCGACCGCAATTTCACCTGGTATCTGGCCGGAATCGGGATGATCTCGCTGGCGGGTGCGCCGTTATCATTCCTGCCGCTGTTCCTGCGCGAACAGGTGGGCCTCAGCGACAGCACGATTGTCTGGCTGGGGATTGGCGGCACGTTCGGCGGCCTGACCTCGACTTATCTGATGGGATGGGCAGCCGATCGCTACGGCAGCAAGCCCGTGCTGCTGCTCGGTCTCACGCTCAAAGCCATCATGCCGCTGGGCTGGCTGGTGATCCCACGCGGCACTGACATCAGTGTGGCGTATGCGCTGGCGCTGTTCATCATCTCCGGTATTGTCGATATCGGCTGGGGCATCGGCTCAGGACGCCTGTTATTTACCAGTGTGGTCCCGCACGAACAGCGCGGCGAATACATGGCGATGTATTATGCCGCGATCGGTCTGATCGGCGGCTTCAGTCAGATTCTGAGTGGTGCGCTGCTGGATGCGACCAGCGGCATCTCCGGGCAGCTTGGCTTCCTCACGATCGACCAGTTCACGCCGCTTTTTATCGGCGCGGTGACGCTGATGTTCGTCGGCATCGCGATCTTCCGCCGCGTCCAGCCTGATAGTGATGTCAGCTTCGGTGAATTCGCCGGGATGTTCACCCATGGCAATCCGGTTTTCGCGCTGACCTCGGTCGCCAATTATTACCGCGCCGCCGATGAACGCTCGATTGTCCACGCCACTGAGCGCATGGGCCGCACCAAGAGTCCGCTGACGGTCGAGGAACTGCTGGAAGCGCTGATCGACCCGCGCTTCAATGTACGCTTCGAAGCCGTGATCTCGATTGCCCGGATGGGACCGGAACCTCGGCTGGTCGATGCGCTGTGCCGCATCGTCGATGGGACCGAGATCTCGCTGAGTGTGATAGCGGTGTGGGCACTGGGACGCATGGGCAGCGACCGCGCCCTGCCAACCCTGCGCAGCGGTCTGGATGCCGATTACCGCTCGATCCAGTTACACTGTGCGCGCTCACTGGGGACGCTGAAGGACACCTCGGTCGCGCCGCTGCTGCTGGAGCGAATGCGGGCTGAAAGCGATAAAGGCATGCTGATGGCCTACGCGTCAGCGCTCGGCAACCTGCGTCATCATGAGGCGCTGCCGGATATCCTCGGCCTGCTCGATGCCACCCAGAACGAGGGCGCACGGATGGAGCTGGCCCTCGCCATCTCACGCATCGCCAGCGACGACAAGCCGTTTATCCGACTGCTGCGCGGCCTGCGTCAGGATATGGGGACAACCGCTTCGCAGTCGATTGATGCCATCCGGCGGCGGTTCGGCAGTACGACGACTCCCGCCGAAGTCGGCTCCCTGCTCGACCAGTCATCACTGAGCTTTGCACGTAATCAGCATGAAACCGGTGCTGCCGAATTTTCACGGGCAATACACCTGCTGCTGCCCGATTACAGCGAAGATCAGCCTGTCGAAACCGCGATCCTTCAGACCTGCGCGGCCAGACTGGAAAGCATCGGCGTCACCCGCCTGGAGTATCTGGTGCTGGCCCTGCTCATCCTTCAGAATACAAAACATTAGAGAAGACGAAGGCGGGATGGCCTGGGTGCTATCCCGCCCAGATCCTGCAAAGCCACATCCGATGCTGTGCAGATTAAAGCGAGCCGTGCTTTTTCGGCAGATAGACTGCGCGGCCCTTATCCTGAATCAGCTTGGCAATCAGCGCTGTCCAGCCGTTCTGATGCGCCGCCCCAAGGCCTTCTCCGGTGTCGGCGTGGAAGAATTCGTAAAACCAGATGCGGTCACGCCACAGCGGGTCCTGCTGGAACAGCTCGCAGTCTCCCAGATAAGGCCGCCGCTTCTTTTCATCGAGTTCAAACAGCGACGTCAGCCTGTCAATCACATCGAGCGCGGCCTTTCCTGATGTGATCGTGTCACCTTCATGCTGGATGAAAGGCGTTTTGAAATACTCACCATAGACATGCAGTGCTTCAATCGCCACCTGATTCAGCGGTGCCCAGATCGGCCCACGCCAGTTAGAATTCCCGCCGAGCATACTGTTGGACGCTTCACCGGGTTCATATTGCAGATCAAAGGTTTTTTCGCCAACCTTGACACTGGCAGGGTGCTCCTCATGCAGCTTCGACACGGAACGCAGACCATAAGGGCTGAAGAATTCATCCGGGTCAAGCATCACCTGAAGCAGATGCCGGATCTGGTCATGCGGCAGCAGCGACAGCAGTACACAGCCATCCGCGCCAGGGCTGAATTCCTTTTCTTTCTTCGCCGCTTTTTCAAACGCTGCCCGCAAACGTGGAAGCGCTTCTGCTTCCAGCACAGACGGATCAAACAGCATCGCTGCCACCAGCGGAATCAGGCTGCTGAACGAGCGCACCTTCAGCGGGATACGCTTACCATCTGGCATGCGGACGACCTCATAGAAGAACTTATCCTTCTTATTCCACAGCGACTGAAGCGCAGTGCGGATGTTGAGGAATGCTTCCAAAAAGCGCTCGGCGTCCTTATCCTGATCCAGCTCAATCGCCATCGCCAGCATATTGAGTGTAAACAGTCCCATCCAGCCGGTGCTGTCCACCTGAAGAATCCAGCCGCCTTCGGGGACATCGGCGTTGCGGTCCAGCAGGCTGATATTATCCTTGCCGACAAAACCGCCGTCAAAGAGATACAGTTCAGGCTGATGCGTCTTCAGCCACCAGTCATAGTGCGGCTTCAGGCGGCTGTAAGCCTGCTCCAGAAAATCCCGATCCGGCTCGCAGGTATGGTAGACATGCCATGCGGCCCATCCATGCAGCGGCGCATGCGGGACGCCTAAATTGCCTTCGAAACCCGGCATCGCGCCGTCCGGGTGCATGTAGCGGTCACTCAGCAGCAGCAGGATCTGTTCCTTCGCGAATTCCGGATCGATCATACTGATAGTGACGACCTGAAAATCGATATCCCAGGTGGCAAGCCAGGGGTATTCCCACGGGTCCGGCACCGAGAGGATGTCATGGGCGTCAAAGTGCTGCCAGTCCTCAAAAGCACGCTTTTCGTCGCTTGCTTCCAGCGCTTCCGCGTTTTCCTTCATCCACTTCTTTACGTTGAAGTGATAGAAGCTCTTGTTCCATGTCAGGCCGGCATACCCTGCCCGCTGGATCGCCTTCTCCTCTTTCGAGGCTTCATCCGGCTGAAGTCCTGCATAGAAATCATCAGCTTCGCGTTCACGCTGTTCGAAGATGGCGTCGAAATCCGCAAACGGTTGATCGTGCGCGGTGGCGCTCAGACGGGTGCGGATCACCCATGTCTCACCTGCTGCAAGCTCTGTCTGCCAGTGTGCGGCACATTTACTGCCGACCTGCTCCGGGTTGACGCGATCCCGCTGACCGCGCACTACAGCGTAATCAATCCCGTCTCTGGTATACGGTTCTGCATTGGGTGTGTCATAAAGCAGTTCGGTATTGGTTTCGTTTTCGGTAAACAGCAGCGCAGCGGGTGCGTCGCTGTACCAGCGGTAGCCTTTGAAATCCGGGTGATCGACACTCACCGTGTGGTCGTCTTCAGCCCGCAGACGCGGACGCTGCACGGATTTCTTCTTTCCTTTCTGCTCCACCTGCCATGTATTTCTGAAAAACAACTGCGGCAGGATGTGCAGCGTCGCGGCCTCATCTCCGCGATTGACCGCCGTAATCCGGCACAGGATGTCATCCGGGCCAGCCTTCGCATACTCGATGAAGATGTCAAAATAGCGATTTTGCGCGAAGGCATTGTGCAGGGCATCCACCAGCCGATAGGTTGGCTGCTCCGGCTGAAGGATCGCATTTTCGCGCACCATCCGTTGATACGGGAATTCGACCTGCGGATACTTATAGAGCATCTTCATATAGCTGGCACTGGGCAGGCCGTCGAGGAAGTAGAAATAATCCTTCACATCCTCACCATGATTGCCCTGCTCATTGCTCAGGCCGAAGAAACGCTCTTTCAGATACAGATCCTGCCCGTTCCAGAACGCAATGGTATGACACAGGCGCTGCTCAATATCACTCAGGCCGCCAATGCCGTCTTCTGTCCAGCGGAAGGCGCGGCTGCGTGCATATTCAAACGGGACTGCTTCCCATGCTGTCGCACTGCCCTGTCCTTCGCGCACCGTCCCCCACGAACGTGCTGAAATGTAAGTGCCCCACTTCCGCCGCTGCTCAGCCTCCGGGCCGAGCATTCGCTGACGTTCAACCGTCTCTTCCAGTTTCATGGCGTATCCTTATCACCGCTGTAAGGCGGGAAGTACCTTTTCGCCAAAGGTTTCGATAAACCGCTCCTGATCGCGATTGACGTTATGCACGTAAATCCGATCGAAGCCGAGTTCGATGTCCTGCTGAAGCCATTCGATATGCTGTTTCGGGTCTGATGAGATGCGGATATGGCCTTCGAGGTCTTCCGGGCGAATCAGCTCGCCCAGTGTATCGAACTGGTTCGGCATGCGCAGTTCGGTCAGCACGCGGCTTGCCAGAATGTTGTTCCGCCACTGGTCATGTGCCCCGGCCAGCGCTTCCTTCTCGGTACGGGCGTAGGATGTCTGCGCCTGAAGCAGCATTGGCTTGCCCTTTCCGCCGCCCTTATGGAACGCTTCGACGAACTGCTTCTGCTTCTCATAGGGTTTATAGACGGTGATGATCCCATCCGCCCAGCTTCCGACCCATTCCGCTGTCTCTGGTGTGATGGCCGCGCCGAAGATCATCGGGGGTTCGTCGGGACGGCTGTAGAGTTTCGCCTCATCGACGGTGATGTATTTCCCCTGAAATGACACCGTTTCCCCGCGCCACAGCGCACGGATGACCTCGACGCATTCCAGCAGGCGTGCATTACGATCCGGCTTGTTGATCCAGCCCTCGCCGGTAATGTGCTCGTTCATGTACTGGCCGCTGCCAAAGGCGCACCATACACGCCCGGGGAACATCACAGCCAGTGTCGCAACGGCCTGGGCGATAATGGCCGGGTGATAGCGCTGGCCCGGTGCATTGACCATGCCAAAGCTCACATTCGAAGTCGCCTGTAATGCCGCGCCCAGCCATGACCATGCAAATCCACTCTGGCCCTGACGTTCGCTCCACGGAGTGAAATGGTCGGAGCACATGGCGGCCTGAAATCCAGCCTTTTCCGCAAGCTGGACGTAATTCAGCAGTTCCTTTGGATTGTACTGCTCATGCGAGGCATGATAACCAATCTGTGCCATATCTTCTGCCTTTTCATGTGGTGGGATGTTGATAAAAGTCACTGTGCCGGTGTCACAGGAGGAGATAAGGGGCTGTTCCACCTCGAAATCTCTCAGATGGGTGCGCCAATGTACTGCCGCGACTCTTCAGGGGCGGGAATATCCCACCCTCCCATAGGCTGAAAAAGAGGATGTCCGACGGCTTTTCAGGTGCGGACATTTATTTCAAAAGCGCGGCAGTGTGACTGTTGTGTGGATCTCCGAGTGACTCATCCGGCATCCGACTGTGATATCTGGTGCAGCAACCGTTTGCCTCAACCTGCGATCGTTAGTCCGCGCTGCGTGATTTGCTGCCGTCTGTGATCAGGGTAGTGGCGAAGGCGTAAATCCCGAACAGCAGATGCGGCAGCCACGTCTTCGGACGCCGTTCGTTGCGGAATCCGAGCAGAAACGGCGCAAGCGCCAGCCCGGTGGAGAGCACAAAGTCATTACCCAGATGCATTCTGAACGGCAGAACCCGGGCGACACCCAGTTTGTAATTGGTCATCAGGGCCTGCACGAGGATCGCCGCACCGGAGACACGCAGTACCCATGATGCGCGCTGGCTGTCCTCGGATACTTCCAGTACTTCCGGTAACAGCAGCATGCCTGCCGCTGTCGCATAATCCAGCACACCGTGCGCTTCAGGAGACAGGATTTTCATGATTCATCCCTCTTTTCAGCAGTTCGGTCCATTTATCATTTGCGCATAGTAGCCGGAAAAGGGCCATCGCATATAGGTCAGTTGATGCAATTTGGACTAGCCGAAAGAGCTATAATCCGGTTACCCTGCTGTATCGCACCGCCAGACAGCAATCCGCTGACAGGACACGCCCCTCATGATTTCGATCACCATCGACGGCACAGCGCATGACTTCATCGCTCTGAAGGACTTCCGCGCACAGCTCGGCCTGCCGGAGTCCTTCAGCATCGCATGGTTTCAGCCGAAGGACTTCACCGGCCTCGGCTCCATCAAAGGCGCGAACAGCGAACTGGCATACGTCCGGCAGGCCCTATTGGAGACCCTGCCTGATGGCTTCCCTCCGTCGGGCTGGTCATCGCTCTCCGTGACTTTGCAGATCGCATTTCGCAGGCTGCTCGTGGAAGTCAACCCGCACATCGGCCTCAAGCCAGAGGAAATCGACTACGCGGTCAATGGATTGGGACAGGTCTGCTATCTGCTGTTTCAGCGCTGTACCCATGCGCGGATGCGCGGCCAGCCGCTGCCCACTTTTGATGAGGTTCATCACGAATGGCTGATGTCCTCGGTGATCGTCTCGCCGAAAATCTACGGTTATCCACAGGGCGACGAGGTTTGGGGTGTGCGTGTGATCGAATACGCTTATGGACGAGTCGGTATGGCGGTGATCACGCCACAGGGGATATTCGCCGTGATGGACCGTCAGTACACCTGCCCCGCTGAAAACTTCATGACTCTGCTGCTGCGCGATGTCGTCCAGCACATCCTCGATATCATGAACGGCGCGACCTTGCCGCGTCCATAGTCTTCATAGGTGTACCCGAAACGACTCTTTAACTCACATTCCGTTTCTGGAAGTCGTAGGTCACATAAGCATCGGGATTGAAATGCTCACCCGCTTGCAGGCGGCGGACATCCACACCCTCGACCACAACCGGATCGTGACGTTTGGCAGCATAAATATCGGTGAAGCCAATGTTCCGGCCATCGACCACCGTTACCGCGCCAGCGCCGATCACCTCACACTGGCCGGACGGTGACATCATCAGGGCGGTATCTTCATCGATACCCACCCCAATCATGCCGGGGTTGAGTGCAACCGCCGTCAGCAGCCGACCGAGGCGGTCACGCTGCGAAAAATGCTGGTCGATAATAAACGGGCTGAGGCCCAGACCTGACGCAAGCTGCACCATCCGCTGCGACGGTCGCGCACCGCTGCGTCCAAAGGCGATCATCTGGCGGCTCATGGCGGATGCGCCCGCGCTGGTGCCAGCGATGGGAACGCCTCTCGCATGGCAGTCGTGAAGGGCAGCGGCCAGCTCTGTCCCGCCGATCAGCGACATCAGCTTGAGCTGATCGCCGCCGGTCAGGAAGATGCCGTCGGCATGCTGAAGCAGGGCGGCGGTCATCGGATCTCTGGCCTGCTGACGGTCATGGATGTGCAGGCATTCCACGTGGCGTGCACCGAGTTCGCTGAAAGTGCGGCAGTAGACCTGACCGGTTTCAGCCGCGAAGCCGGACGCAGCCGGGATGACGACAATCCGCGCCGATGATGTGCCGCACAGTTCGATAAAGCGCGTCAGCACGATACGCTGGCCGATCTTGGATTCCGCGCCGCCAATCGGCATCAATATCCCTGTGCGCAAGGTTAACTCTCCCGCCTGAAATTCAGGCAATAACATGCATCGTATATGCTGACTGAGGAGGCTTATTCAACAGCAGCATGGGTAATGAGCAGGTGAGCTTATATCACCCGTTCAGGTTCTATGCTCACTTCTCATTATACAAAAAGGTCTACTTCTCACCCATCATATAATGCGCTGAGTGACCCATACTTCTGTTTGTGTATACCATACAATTGACGTAAACAAATGCATGATTTTGCGCAATTCAAAATTACTGCGTCTGTCTCGTATGACTGACTTCACATCGGCAAATAATGCTGGAAAACAAGATGAGCACAAACAGTGTGTCTGTACGAAGTATACGAGTGCTGCGCGGGCCAAATTTATATGCCTATATGCCTGTAATGCACATTGTAATGGACATCGGGGAGTACGAGGATCGTTCGAGCGATACCTTCCCCGGCTTTACAGATCGGCTGGTCGCATGGCTGCCCGGCCTCCACAAACATGAATGCAGTGTCGGTCGTCCGGATGGATTTATCGAACGGCTGAATCGCGGCACCTATCTGGCTCACATCACCGAACACATCACCATTGAGCTGCAATCGCTGATGGGTTTCAGCGTCTCGTTCGGGCGTGCGCGTGGCACCGGGGAACGCGGCGTCTATAACGTCGTCATCCAGTACCGCGAAGAAGAACCAGCCCGTGCTGCCTTTGACACTGCCCTGCGTCTGACACTGGCGGCCATGCATGATACGCCGTTCGACATCGAAACCGAGCTTGAGCGCCTGATGGAAATCGCTGACGATTACCGGCTTGGGCCGAGTACCGCCGCGATCGTCAACGCCGCCCGCAAGCGTAATATCCCGGTGCTGCGTCTGACACCGACCGGCAGCCTCGTTCAGCTTGGCTACGGCGTCTATCAGAAGCGCATCCTGGCCTCGGAAACCTCGAATACCAGCTCGATCGCGGTGGAATTGTGTCAGGAGAAGCCGCTGACCAATCGCATGCTCAGCTCAGTCGGCGTACCCGTACCAGAAGGCCGCACGGTGCGCTCATCCGATGCGGCATGGGAAGCAGCGGACTATATTGGCCTGCCGGTGGTGGTCAAGCCGGAAAGCGGCAATCAGGGCAAGGGTGTCAGCGTCAACCTGAATAGTGAAGAAGACGTCCGCCGCGCCTACGAGATCGCTTCGCAGTTTAATCGTAATGTACTGGTGGAGCGTTATATCCGGGGGCAGGATCACCGTGTGCTGGTCGTCAACGGCAGGATGGTTGCCGCTGCCCGCCGCGATCCCGCCCATGTGGTTGGCGATGGTGAGCATACCGTCGCTGAACTGGTGCAGCTCGTCAATCAGGACCCGCACCGCCGCCCCGGACACAGCAGCGCCCTGACCCGCATCGAACTGGACGAAGCCGCCCTGCTGGTACTCGATCAGCAGCAGATGACCACCGAGTCGATTCCGGAATCCGGTCAGACCGTCGTGCTGCGCACCAACTGCAACCTGTCCACCGGTGGCATGGCAACCGATGTGACTGACGACATTCATCCGCATAACGCACGCCTGGCCGAACTCGCGGCGCAGATTCTGGCGCTGGATGTCGCTGGCATCGACATGCTGTGCGAGGACATCAGCCGCCCGCTGAGTGAGCAGAACGGCGCGATTGTCGAAGTCAACGCCGCGCCCGGCCTGCGCATGCATCTGAATCCGGCGGTCGGCCAGCCGCGTGACGTGGGCAGACCGATCATCGAGATGCTGTATCCGGAGGGGACGCCGTCGCGCATCCCGATTATTGCCGTCACTGGCACCAACGGTAAAACAACCGTCACCCGCCTGATCGCGCACATGTACGACACAGCGCGCTGGGTCGTGGGGATGACCTCGACTGAAGGCACCTACATCCGGCAGGAGCGCATTATGACCGGCGACTGCTCCGGCCCGCGCAGTGCCCATGCCATTCTGATGCACCCGCATGTCGAAGTGGCCGTGCTGGAAACCGCACGCGGCGGCATCCTGCGCGAAGGGCTGGCCTTTGATACCTGCAAGGTCGGCGTCGTGACCAATGTCAGCGCCGATCATCTGGGACTGGGGGGTATCCATACACTGGATGAACTGGCGAAGGTCAAGCAGGTTGTGATTGAAGCCGTAGACCGTGACGGCGTCGCCGTCCTCAATGCCGATGATCCCCGCGTCGCACAGATGGCCGCAGCCACCGATGCCCGCGAAATCTACTTCAGCCTGAAACCAACCAATCCGATCACGATGGCGCACATGGCCGAGGGCGGCTGGTGCGTCTTTGTGGAAGACGGCGCGATTGTGATGGCACAGGGTGAAGATCGTGTCGAGCTGATCGATCTTGATCAGGTGCCATTCACAGTCAGCGGCGCAATCGAGTTTCAGGTAGCGAATGCGCTGGCGGCAGTGGCGGCTGCATGGGGCGCAGGCCTGAATCCGGCCATGATCGCACGCGGCCTGTCGACCTTCAAAACCGACTTCCAGATGACGCCGGGGCGCTTCAATGTCGTCGAACTGAGCGGCGTACAGGTGGTGCTGGACTATGGTCACAACGAAGGTGCGATGAAGGCCCTGATGACCGCCGTCAAAGCGCTGGGTGATCGTCGTACCGTGATGATCGCCACCCTGCCCGGAGACCGCCGCGATGAAGACATCACCGCGACCATCGGGGCGACCGTCGGCTATGTCGATGCTTATGTGCTGCATGACTCATACGACCGCCGCGACCGTGAGCAGAACGAAGTCCCGAAGCTGATGTGCAGCAGCCTGCCAGCGGGGACTTCCTGTGAGATCGTCGTCGATCAGGAAGCAGCGCTTCACCGCGCATGGCAGCAGGTCAAGGCCGGCGACCGCCTGATCGTTACGGCGGATATCGTCGATGAAACCATCGAGATGCTGCACAGCTTCGCACGCTCCGCGACGGAAGATGCGATCTGTGAAGCACCTCTCACCCGTCCCATCGGAGAACTCGAATCCTAAGACGCAGGCGAACTGAGATCAGACAGGAGAGAACCATGCAAACACGTAACCCTACTCAATCCCCTACCCTGAACGGCATCCGTGACGCAGTCCAGACCGGGGAAGCGAAGCCGGAAGTCCACAGCACCGCTGCGATTGTCGGCCATCCGATTCACCCGTCGCTGATTCCCTTCCCGATCGCGACACTGGTCGGCGCACTGATCACCGATGTCGCCTACCTTCGGACAGGTGACCGCTTCTGGGCACGCAATTCACGCTGGCTGTTAGGCAGCGGTCTGGTGACAGGGCTGCTGGCAGGGGTGTTCGGCGCAGTGGATTATCTGACAATCCCGACCGTACAGCGTAATGAAAAAGCACAGGCGCACGCGGCAGGCAATATCGCCGCACTGCTGCTGACCGCGCTCAATCTGGCGGGGCGGATGAAAAGCCCGACCGCCCCTGTGGAACGTAATGTCTGGCTGAGCCTGCTGGTCGCCAGCATTCTGGGTGTCACCGGTATGCTGGGTGGAGAACTCAGCTATCGCGACAAAATCGGGGTCAACAGCACGCCGCTCCACAAGTATCTCGACGGAGATCAGCGCGAATAATGGAGTGCAGTGGATGGGCTTTACCCTGATTCATGGCGAACGCATTGTGAAAAGCAAACAGGAACAGCAGCTAGAGGAGAGCATGCCGTGACAGCCCAGCCAAAAGGGAAGCTGATTATTATCGGTGGACACGAGGACAAAAAGGATGAAATCCAGATCCTGAAAGAGGTGGTGAAGGCAGCCAACGGCGGCAAACTGGTGATCGTCACCGCCGCCACACAGGAGCCGGAAGCCATCGCGCAGGACTATACCAAAGTCTTTAAAAAACTGGGGGTTAAAAATATCGGCGTCCTCGACATTCGCGTTCGTGAGGATGCTCATAAGCAGGATCACCTCGATATCCTGACCAATGCAAAGGTCGTCTTCTTTACAGGTGGTGACCAGCTGCGCATCACCAGCCAGATCGGTGACTCCCCCGTTTTCCAGTGTATGCAGGAACTGTATCAGAACGGCACCGTCATCGCCGGGACTTCTGCCGGGGCTGCCGCGATGCCCGCGACGATGCTGGTTTCCGGCGCGGGGGACGAGTCCAGCCGGATTTCCGCATTGGGGATGGCCCCCGGATTAGGGTTTCTCAGTGAGGTCGTCATCGACTCGCACTTTGCCGAACGTGGGCGCATCGGTCGTCTGCTGGGGGCAGTCGCGCAGAACCCGAAGAATCTCGGCGTCGGTATCGACGAAGATACCGCTATCGTCGTGGAAAAAGAGAAGAAACTGCGTGTGATTGGCTCGGGGGCGGTCTATATCGTCGATGGCAGCACGATCTCGTATTCCAGTCTGTCGGAAGAACAGCCGGAAGGCGTGCTGAGTATCTATGACGTCCGGCTGCACGTTTTGGGTGATGGTGATCACTTCGATCTGGTGGAGCGCCAGCCCGTCATTCGTGAGGCTGCTCATTCGTAAGACTCCATCAGAAGTCAGACAGGTCTCAACCTCAGGAAGGAATAAGATGCGTATTCATGCCATCAACACGGCTGTACTGAGTGTGAAAACCCGTTACGTCAAATCAGAGGGTCGCATCCGTGCGCTCCGCCTGACAAGCGTGCTGCTTGATCCCAAATTCTGCGACATCCCGGTGTACACCTGGGCAATTGAACACCCCGAAGGCGTGATTGTGATCGACACGGGCGAAACCGCGCAGGTCAATGATCCGGATTACTTCCCGGCAATCCAGCGCCCCTATTGGCACTCTCAGTATCGCTTTCACGTCTCACCACAGAACGAGATCGGCCCGCAGCTTCGTCAGCGTGGCATCAACCCGGAAGATGTGCGCTGGCTCATCATGACGCATGCCCACTTCGATCACACCGGCTCACTGAGCCAGTTCCCGAACGCGGAAGTGATCTTCTCGCGTAAGGAGTATGAGGACGTCCAGACGTTCAGATCAGCACATTTCGATTTTCCGTCCAAGTATCCGTCATGGCTGAAGCCGAAACTGATCGATTATGTCCCGGAGCGTGTCGGCCCGTTTGAAGCGTCCTTCCCGGTGACAAAAGCCGGGGATGTGCATATCGTACCAACGCCGGGGCATACGATGGGTCATCAGTCGGTGGTGCTGCATCATGACGGCTTTACGTGGTTCTTCGCCGGGGATGCCTCATTCGATCAGGGCAGCCTGCTCAACGGCACACTTGATGCACCCGCCTTCAACTCCAATGTCACACTGGAAACCCGTCAGCGCATCATCGACTACGCAAAGCAGATGCCCATGATCTACCTTGCGACCCACGATCACGATACTGAACGACGCGCGACAGAGCGTATGACCGTGTTCTGAACCTCCATCCCCCCAGCGCATAACACACGCCGCTGCCGCAATAACTGCGCCAGCGGCGTTTTTACGCTTACCCTCACTGCGTATAACGCACACGCGGGATTCTCGCTCTCAGGTTTGAAAACCGTTTCAAACTGGTGGCTGTAAAGTCAGCTTTTCCCCGAAACACATTTGCTCGGTAAATTTGT
>JAEZAF010000068.1 GCA_023430545.1 Chloroflexota bacterium | reverse complement strand
GTCTGGGTCGGACTGAGCGGCGGCAGTATGGCGATGGCTCCCAGAATCGGCGAGCACTTTGTCCTGTGGAGACCGCCAACGGGTATTGATGACAGCGGATTGGGAATCGTGGATTTTTCGATCTTCCCGCACCTTGATTATCCATCGTTTCCGACAAACAGTATGGCCTATGCCGAGAAATGGGCGTCCACGCTCTCGAATCCTTCCTACGCGATTGACGACGAAACGGCCATCAAAGTGGTCGATGGTACGGTCGAGGTGATCTCCGAAGGAAACTGGAAGCGGTTTGCGCCGTGATGGGAAGGGCGTCGTTTAATCGTTAGAGAAACGTACCATTTCTAACGGAATTTAAACATTCCATGGGTGAAATCTATTGTCAGACCGGGGACAGGCATGTTATATTGATTGAAATGACCGAAATTGGTAAGTACTCTCGTGTCTACAGACGCGCCTGATCGACCTCCCCAACGTCAATACATAGAGCAGTTTTCCTCGCCGGGTAACCACCCCGGCTGTTTGCATTTCAGCAGTGGACTCGGTCATCCTGCTGCGGAAGCTGTAACTCATAAAACTGCCGGACGTGATGTAGCCCCAGTACAATCAAAGGAAACTCACCTTGAATTCTGATAGTCTCTCTGGCCTGTTACTGATCATCGCGCTGATTCTGCTGCGTGGCCTGATCGTGCTGGCGTATAACGCCTTTGCCAATGTCCGGCAGAGCGTGCTGCGCGATATGGCGGATGAAGGCCATAGAGGAGCCAGGCGTTTACTGCCGCTCCTTGAGAAGAACAGCGATCTGGAAGTCTCGCATGAGACCTCGACGACGCTGCTCAGTATCGCCATCGCAGCCGTCTCTATTCTCGGCTTCGCCAACCCGCTGATGACCCAGCTCGATCCGTCCGCTTCTCCACTGGCGGTGTACGTCGGCGTGCTGCTGGTTGTCGCCCTGCTGACGCTGATCTTTGGTGAACTGGTGCCGCAGGGCATCGGCTCGGCCTATGCCAGCTCAATGGCGCTGTCGCTGACAGGTTTCATGCAGATCCTGATCACCCTGCTCAAGCCGCTGACGGTCATCGTGATCGCGATCAGCAAGGCCATCGCCACGCTGTTCAAAAGCAGCGAGAAGGTGAACACCGTCACGGAAGAAGAAATCGTGACACTGGTGGAATCCGGTCAGGCGGGCGGCAGTATCGAAGAAGAGGAGAAGGACATGATCCTCTCCGTCCTTCAGTTAGATGAAACCTACGCCAGCGAGGTGATGGTCCCGCGTATCGACATCACGGCGCTGCCGATTGACATCTCGCTGGAAGAGGCGCTTGCATCGTTTATCAGCAGCGGCTTCTCGCGTATCCCGCTGTACGAGAACACGATCGACAATATCAAAGGTCTGCTGTACGCCAAGGACCTGTTGAGTCACTGGTACAACGGTAACAAGGAAAAATCGCTGACTCCGCGTGATCTGATGCGGCAGGCGTATTTCGTTCCGGAAACCAAACGTGCGGACGATCTGCTAAAGGAACTTCAGACCAAGCGTGTCCACATGGCTGTGGTGATTGACGAGTTCGGCGGCACGGCGGGGATCGTCACCATCGAAAATATCATTGAAGAGATCATCGGCGATATTCAGGATGAGCATGACCCGTTCGAAGAAGCTGAATACGTTCAGGAATCCGAGACGGAATACTCGGTGGATGCCAGCATGGACATCGACGACTTCAACGATCTGCTGGACGTTGAAGTCCCGGGTGATGACAGCGACACGCTCGGCGGCTTTGTCTATACCACACTGGGGCGCGTCCCGGTGATCGGCGAGGAGATCAAATTTGAGGATCATCACAAGCGGCTGGTGATCCGCGTTGAAAAGGTCGAGGGGCGGCGTATCCGCAAGGTGCGCGTCTATATCCATGATCTGGACGAAGATGGCAAGGAACCGGTCAAGACGGATACGTCTGAAACCACCGCTGTCGCCGAAACGACCGAGCCGGATGCGAAGCCTGTCACACCTGCGCCGACGCCCTCGGTTCCGGCATCCGCGCCAATCGCGGCCGCAGTGGTGACCCCGGCAGTCACCTCCCCCGCAGATGCACCTGTCACCGCCCCAACGTCCGGCGCAGTTCCTGTTACTCCGGCGGAAGCTGAAGCCTTAGACCAGACGGCGGAAGCAGCCGAAGTCAGCGGAACGCCTGCACCGCTGCCCGAAGTACCATCCACACCGGCTGAGGCTGAAGTCATTCCCGCCGAACCAGTGACTACCGAGCCAGTACCGGCGTCACCTGAAGACAAGACGGTGATCCCGGTCAGCGACACTAAAACTGAGACTAAACCAGAGGCCGACAAAACCGACACCGCGCCGTCATCGGATGCGGTTCCGGTGACACCACCGGAAAGCACTCAGACGGCGAAAAATGAGATCCCACCGGCTGAGGCTTCTGCCCCGGTGACAGCGGCGGAACCCGGCGAACCGGCAAAGCCGGTCGAGCCTGCGAAGCCCGCAGCTACAGCGCCTGATGCGAAACCCGCCGCGCCGTCTGCTGGCACTGCGACAAAGGCTGAGGCCAGCAAGCCATCAGGGGACAGCGCGAAGAACGGCACGGTCCAGAATGTCGAGGATGGGACTCAGCCTGACAAGCCGCGTCAGCCGATCTCCGAACACTGAAGTGCAGACTGGGTATAATCAACCGGAATGAATAGCGATGGGGCGCAGAAACGCGCCTCATTTTATCAGGAGAAAACGATGCCTTCACCGAATGACACTCCACGTAAACCCTATTTCCTCAAAGCCGATGAAGGCGTACCCGGTTTCGGATCGGATACAAAAGCATCGAAATCATCGACGGGTGGACTGCTGACACTGATCGAATCCCGTACCACCGGCGGCGCACCGATGCACGTCCACCAGAATGAGGATGAGTGCTTTTATATCATCGAAGGGGCACTGACCGTCACCTGTGGCGATGAAACCTACGAAGCCGGGCCGCGCTCGTTTGTCTATTTACCGCGCGGCATCCCGCATGGATGGGATGTGGTGGGGGAAGAAGCGACAATCCTGATGATCACCGTCCCCGCGATGCTGGAGGAATTTCTCCACGAGTATCATACGGCTGACTGGGGAGCGGCGCGTGACGAAGTCGCCCGAAAATATGCGGTAACATTTATCCCAAAGCCTGAATGATTTTGCGGGTCTGCCAGACCGCGCATTTTGATCCTGAATATCTACAGAACCGAAGTGGTTTACCATGAAGCATGAACAACAGGACGCCTTATCCTCTGATACCCTCGCCCCACTGATTGAGATGGCGATACATGCGTCACAGAAGGCTTATGCGCCGTACTCGAATTATCTGGTGGGCGCGGTGCTACGGACAGCCGACGGCCAGCTTTTCACTGGCTGTAATGTGGAGAGCGCGGCCTATCCCGGCGCGATCTGTGGTGAACGGACCGCGCTGGTGAAGGCGGTCAGCGAAGGGTATCGTGAGTTCGATCTGCTGGTGGTCGCGACGGTGAACGCGGGTGCGCCCTGCGGACACTGCCGTCAGCTCCTGTACGAATTCTCCCCGGATCTGCGCGTGGTCGGCGTCAACTTCGACGGCGAAATCAGCTATCAGACGACGCTATCCGAACTGCTGCCGAATGGATTTGGGCCGTCCAGCCTGCCTCCGCGTGCGTGAGAGCAGCCAAGGTGCCAACAGCAAATTAGTTCTCTTCTACCGCAACGGCTTGTGCCAGAGCCAAAATATCTTCGCGGCATGAAGAAGGAAGTTCATCTTCGCTCAAAGTGTCTAACTGTGTCACAAAATCCTGTAGGTGGGTTATTTCGGTGACCTGCATATCCGTCACTTCACATGTATCCAGAAGATCGTTGAGTCTTTGTAAAGAGGCGACGGGCGTAATAATCTGAACAGCGCCGCTGAAAAGGCGACCACTCTCAGAACTGAGCAGGTTCTGTGACGCTGCATTTCCGCCCGAAATAAATGCCAAACGTCCCCCATACGGACTCCAAGTGACATCATAAATCTTCGTGCCTAGAGCTGCCTTGACAAGCTGAACTAACTCACGGGTCTCTACGTCATGGATACGGAGATTGCCATCGTCATCTCCACTGGCAATATACTCACCATCTGGACTCCAGGAAACAGAAATAATTGGATTGCGAGTACCATAGGACATATCGGTCGCAATGAGAGAGCCGACATCGTCATCATAGGAGCTGTCGTGACCTACCGATGTATCCCATATATGTATTGAGCCTCCATCTGTTCCTAGAGCCAGCAGCGTGCCATCTTTATTCCAGCTTATGGAATGGATTACAGGGCTTTGTACCTGGCCTCTTCGAAAAGAGTTAAAATAATATTTGGGAAGACCGTTGGAGAGATCCCAAACAATCCCCAGACCAAGACTTCCACCACTGGCTAGGATCCCCTCTTCACTCCATGCCAGGTCATAAGTACCAACTTGATCGCCTGTAAAACGATAGATTAACTCGTTTGTATCCGCATTCCATACGTTGATATAACCGCCAGTCACCGTACTAAACCAGGAATTATCTGGATGCCACGCAAAGGCACGTGGGTCTACATCAGCTTCAGACATTGGCGGATAAGTGTAATAGCGAAACGTGCTGATTAGACGCGCTTCACTCCGGTTCCACGGATGTTCCCAGATCTGCACATCAAATCCATCCTGAACAGCCAATCGCTGACCATTCGGACTCCATGACAAATTGAGAATGTGACTAATTCCCCTCAAACTCGTCACTGATAGCTCATTGAGTATCTTATCGGAGGACACGTCGATCAGCGATATGTTGCCGTCCAGATCTGCTATCACGATAATATCGTATAGGGGATTCCATCGAACACGCAGCTCTACCTCTGATGAAGCCTGACCAAGCGTCATGGTTGAGAACAAGAACAGGGTCATTAAACCTGTCATGGAGCGCAGTAGCATTTTTCAGATTGTCCTGTTGATTGAAATCCACCTGTTTGACATACGAATATAATCCACCGCGCCCCTAAGACACTTCTACAAGGCTACTCCAGCGTGTAGCTGAAGGGCAGCAGGGCGACCTGCGCCAGCTTGAAATGCTGCATGCCGAATGGTGCGCCGATGATCGTCACGATCAGGATCGCGCCGAAGACGATGTGAACCAGCGCGATTTCCCAGCCGAAGAACAACAGCCAGAATACGTTGAAGACCGTCGCGAGGCATCCGCTGCCCTGCGGACGACTGATGACGCGTTTCCCGAACGGAGACAGGGTGGCACCAGCCAGATCGAAGGCGCGCAGCCCGAACGGGATGCCGACAATCGTCAGGCACAGCACAAGACCGCCAAAGGCATAGGCGATTGAGGCGATCAATCCCCCGCAGATAATCCAGATAATATTTCCAATCAGGCTCATGGATGTTCGCTCCGTGTGTGAGTAGAGACCTGTATCAGTTTAGCATCACTGGCTGAGGCGCTGGTGAGAGCACTGGCGGTCGCTGGGCATTGCTGATTGCTGGTTGCTGCTTGTTGCTGCTGCTGCCGCACAAAAATTTTGTGCGGCAACAACGGGTTTTCCCCTCAAAATGGCTGATGTGCTGCTGCAAGAACAGGATTTGCGGCAGCAATGTGCCGCAATGTGCTGCAATGTGTGTTCGGTTTCGATACGTACAGCGTTCGGCAGACACTAAAATCCTCGCCCCCTTCCCCTTCTGCATTGCATGGCAGTGGGGATTAAACAGATCATCCTGTCTTGAACTCGAAGGTAAAAGTTCATCGCGCACTCTAAAAGATTACATATTGTAGCACGAATGTTCGGATTACTCGGTTCGATTTTTCTAACGAAGTGGACCAAAAATAATCCAATCTGTGACGTTTTG
>JAEZAF010000037.1 GCA_023430545.1 Chloroflexota bacterium | reverse complement strand
TACAGATGCGGCGGGTCGTCCGCCATCCGATTGCAGACCGCCTGCGCAGTCTGCTGTTTGGTAACCGTGTCCATCGCGGTGTGATCTTCAATACGGTCCTGTACATCCTGCTGATTGCCATCGGCTTTGTCTATCTTCAGCCGCTGCTGTTCATGTTCGTCAACAGCATCAAAAGCCCGGAAGACCTGCTCAACCCGATGGTGCAGTGGGTGCCGACGGAGTTCTATCTCGGCAATTACGAGAAGAGTTTCCTCGTGCTGGATTATCCGCGCACGCTGATGAACTCCATCCTGATCAGTGTCATCCCGGCGCTGCTTCAGACCTTCGTCGCTTCACTGGTCGGTTACGGCCTCGCACGCTATCGCTTCTGGGGCAAGCGGGTGATCCTGCTGCTGCTGCTGGCAACCTTTATCATCCCACCGCAGAACACCGTCATCCCGCAGATGCTGACGTATCGCAATCTGGGACTGCTCGGCAATCCGCTGGCGCTGATCCTGCCTGCGGTCATGGGTCAGGGCTTCCGCAGTGCGATCTTCGTCCTGATCTTCTATCAGACCTTCAGTTCTTTCCCTAAAGTACTGGAAGAGTCGGCCCGGCTGGACGGCGCATCCGACCTGCGCATTTTCTTCAGCATCGCCATCCCGTCAGCGCTTCCGGCTTATATCGTCTCGTTCATCTTCTCGATGGTCTGGTACTGGAACGAGACCTTCCTGACGTCCATCTTCCTTGAAGGTGGAGTGACCACCCTGCCGATGCAGCTCTCACGCTTCGTACAGGCGTATGAGAATCTCTACCCACCTGGCACCGTCAACATCTTCGACCGGCTCAATGAAGCGGTCAAGATGAGCGGCACGTTTCTGAACATCCTGCCGCTGCTGGTGATGTACTTTGTCTTACAGCGCTGGTTCGTGGAATCCGTCGAGATGACCGGCATCACGGGGGAGTGATCGACTGACAGATCAACTGCACGAAGACTGGTCTCAATGATCAGGCCTTCGTTTCAGCGAGCGGTCGAGCAGTCATGTCGAAAAGAACCCGACTTATCCCCGCTGCCAGAATGCCTGAACGGGTTTGTAATTCAGCAGCGTGATGCCTTCCTGCGCAATGATCTCACGGGCGGTCTCAGACATCATGAATTCCAGATCGGTCTGCCGCACCTGCCAGCCGACCGGCTCGATGGTCTGTAACTCGTCGTTTCCAATGCCAGGATGTACCGCCCACTCGCTCAACCCTGTCGGCAGTTGTCGCAGCATCTCAGCATAACGGGCTGATTTATCATCGATCTCGACATTATAGCTGTCCAGCACATCATGATCGTTAGCGGGCAGTCCCATGCCATGTAATTTGTCACGCGCAGGGCCACCATAGGCGCGCACCGCGAAGCCGTATTCTCTCGCCAGCTCAAGTGTCAGATCGAAGATGTCGGCACACCCACCATCCAGCAGAACGTGCCAATCCAGATGAGTCGGCTGAAGATTGGCTGCCAGCACGGTTTCAATCTGCGCCCGGAACTCCGTTTCCAGTTCATCCAGCCGCACCTGAGCCAGAAACTCCGGGATACGTTCCAGACTGTAAAAGTATCCTCTTTCATCAATGAGAGAAGGCACTTTATCTTTGCAGGTCAGCGGCCCCCAGCCGTAATTGCTGGCCTCGCAAATCACCGTCAGGTGAACACCGAAGGCGATGTCAGGGTTTTCGCGCAGCAGCCCCATCGCATGTGCCGCCCACGGGCAGGGAGTCATCAGGCTGGTGGACGCAACCACACCTTCCTTCAACGAACGAAAGATCGCAGTATTGATCGCATGGCACATGCCGAAATCATCCGCGTTGATAATCAGTAAACGTGCATCCGCCCGATAGCCTAATAATTCGTTGGTGCTGGCTTTTTCAGTACCGTTCATCTTTCGCCCCTTCAGAGATTACCGGTATCCGGTCGCGTCGGCTGGCTTACCCGCATCCTGAACTTCGCGCATATAACGCCAGCAGTCCGGTCTGGAACCGTCGAGATCTGTGAACCCGTAGACCTGTGCAAGCTGTCCACTGGAGAGAGACTGCCCGTTCCAGCGAGAGACGTCAGCATCTGCCGCCAGATGCGCCACCGCCCTTCCGACGAAACGCGGCGTCTCAGAGATGACAAAATGCGGTTCTTTGGCCGTTGCGTCGCGCCAGTTGGCTTCGGTGACACCGAAGTGATCGAGCATCAGTTCCGAGCGCATCCAGCCGGGTGTCAGTGACACTGCCGTACCCTGATGCGGCGCTAAGTCCTGCGCCTGCGACCAACCCAACCGGTTAATGGAGGTTTTCGCCAGATCGTAGAAAACCGACAGGCGGTAGTTGGTGCGATTGTATTCTTCGGTGCCGTCCGTCATCTCGACCAGCAGTCCGCCCGGTTTCTGGATGAGCAAGGGCAGCGCGTAATGGCTGGTGATGAGATGGGTATCAATCGCCAGCCGGAGCAGCCGCAGACCTTTTTCCAGCGAGTGTTCCCAGATGGGGACATTCCACTCGGTCAGCAGTTCCCCACCCCAGATGTCATTGACCAGAATCTCAAGCCTGCCCTGCTCATCCCGGATACGCTGCACCAGACGTTCGACCTGCCTGACATCGAGATGATCGGTCGGCACGGCGATGCCTATGCCACCTGCGGCATTGACCAGCTCGGCGGTTTCTTCGATGGTTTCCGAACGATCATACTCCGAGCGCTGCTGGCGTGTGGTGCGGCCTGTCACGTAAACAGTTGCACCGGCAGCCCCCAACTCAACGGCGATCCCGCGCCCTGCTCCACGTGTCGCACCGGCAACCAGCGCGACTTTACCTTCAAGCGGTCTTTTGGTCATCGTATTTCCTTCTCACAGAAGTGATGCGATGTTTTGAGCAAGGCATGATACCGCATCATAGAAACTGGGCAAGGGTCATATAGGGTAAACAGCAGCTTTCGGGCCGGACTGCTCAACCCAGTTGCGTGCTGGACAAATATCAGTATTCTTACAGAAAACATTACTCATCGGAGCGCATGTGCCCCCTACCCACATTTTGCTTTTCACTTCAGCCCTGCTCTTCCTGTCTTTCATGATTTCACCTGCAAGTACAAATGCTCAGCAGAAGACCTGCCCCGGCTCACCTCCAACCCGCCTGATTGTAGGCGATTTCGCCCGTGTGACCGCTGGTACCTCAAATAACGTCCGTGATGAGGCGACAACATCCGGGGAGAAAATCGGGGAAATTCCAGGTAAGGGGATAATTCAGGTTCTGGAAGGGCCTGTCTGTGCAGATGGATACACCTGGTACCGTATCTTTTACCACAATCTATCATTGGATGAGACGATGACAGGCTGGACGGTCGAAACATCAGGCAGCCAGTATGCAATTGAGCCTTATCTGCTTACGATGAAGAACACGGTGGGCTATCCGCGCATTACGTTCACAGCATCATCCAGCAATGCACCAGAGGAATATGAACTGACAATTAGTGAGGCAGGCTCTTATACATATTCGGGGCTTGTGCCGGAGCAACTGGTCGTATTTGGACATATAGGCGGTTCTACTTCAGTCTACATCTATACACGGGAAGCTCACGAGCGGCTGTATGGCCGTGCAGGACGTTCTGGCATGACGTTCGATGAACTGTTTGACACCGACACTGATTCTGCTGCGCTGACTAAAGAAGACCTGCCATCACGATGGTGGCCAACGGCTACAGATCTGTTCTCGCAGGTTGCGTTTATCGATTTTGAGGGTGGGCGTGGGGTGCGGCATATTGGCTATTACACGCAAAATGGTGCTCCGGTTGACCCAACGGAACTGGATTATATATTCAAGGGATTCACCGACGATTACTATATTGAAGCACACATGAAGGTATCCACAGCGATCATCGAGGCCAAAGACCCGAATTATCCTGATGAAAGCACCTATGGTACAGAGACTTATGAGGCTCACATCAGTGAGCGCAAAGCCGTGCTGGATGCAGCACCGCCGTCTGACTTCACGCCTGATCTCGCCGTGTTAGATGCGATTTTCGCGTCGATGGTGATAGAAAGCGGACACGACGCACCCGAAATCATTTTCGTCGAAGAAACGTCTGCAACACCAGAGGACACGCCAGAGGAAACCGAGGCAGTGAAGTAATCCGCTGAATCGATCACACTGAAAGCAGCGGGTCCGCCCGGTAACACCAATCCAGTATTCGCTTCACTAAACAAACAGCAAACAGCGTTCGCCGAGTGGTGAACGCTGTTTGTTTTGATGTGCAGTATTAGCGGTGGGAGATACGAGGACGGCTATTTTTTGCCGTTGCCCTTACCATTTCCTTTCCCGTTACCCCCACCATTGCCGTTACCATTGCCATTGCCATTATTGCCATTGCCCTGGCCGTTGCCGTTACCACCACCGTTGCCATTGCCCTGACCATTGCCATTATTGCCATTGCCCTGGCCGTTACCATTGTTGCCATTGCCATTATTACCCTGGCCGTTGCCATTGCCGTTATTGCCGTTACCGGGCTTATCGGCTTTGTTCTTCTTCGGCAGGATGCGGGTTTCGACTTCGGTGGTGCCATCCCCATCAGCATCTACGGCGTACATCTTCTTGATGCGTCCCCAACCCAGACCGCTTTCACGGAGTGCGAGGATTTCATCCAGCGATTCTTCATCACCATCGGCCAGCGAGAGGAGGATCACAATTTCGCCGAAGCCGTAGCCGCTGCAGAACAGATCCATGACGTATGCATACTCGACACCGAAGTCAGCAGCGATGCGTAACCCAACCGGATGATCGGCGCGGAAGCACACCGTCGGCTCTTCGGTTACAGTCGGTTCTTCAGTTACTGTGGGTTCTTCGGTCGCAGTCGGTTCCTCAGTTCCCGTCGGTTCCTCAGTTCCCGTCGGCTCTTCAGTTGCTGTTGGGTCTTCGGTCGGCGTAGGTTCTTCAGTCGCGGTCGGCTCTTCGGTCGCGGTTGGTTCTTCAGTAGCGGTTGGTTCTTCAGTGGGTTCGACACACTCCGGCAGCGTTGGGTCTTCTTCGCATTCATCCGGCGTGTTGAAGACCTCGATCGTCAGGGCTTCCACACTCACCCCGTCGGCCAGCAGATAGCCAATAACAATGACCTTATCGCCTGCCTGAACATCATCGGAAAGCGTATCCGGCGTGACGATGATCGTGTAGCCTGCAATTGAGAAACTACCCGACGCATCGGCTTCCAGTTTGCCGGAAATGACGATCAGCGTCTGATCCGGTGCTTCTTCGGTCTGAGCAAACATCATCTGCGGAACAACCAGCAGCAGTGCCAGCACGATGCCTGCTAAAAACCCCTTAATAACCGTTTGACGTGTATTGATTTGATGCTTCATTACAAGCTGCTCCTTACTTTCATTGCGGAACACTTTAGACTGTCTTGTTACACAAGTAACACCGCAATACTATTCTCAATGTCGCAGAGCAGTTTTATCAGTCTATTTTCGAGCTGGGAGATACAGGAGAAGCAGAACGCGGCCTTGTCGAGATCATCTGTCGCGTCCTGTGCAGCCTTCACCGCCCGACGGATCATCACGATTTCAGTATCAACGTTGAGGGGTGACGCATCCTTCGGGTGTGAGACACCATCAGAATACCTAAAGGACAGGATGGCTGATAGGACTCAAGTTTTTCCCTCGGAAGACGGATATCCATCAGGCTGCGCAAAATCGGATACTGCGGCTGTATCCCTAAGAATTGCTTCCCGTCGTGCATATATTCCCACGGGATATTCCACAACTACGGGCCGTATTGTGCAGGCGAAAATAAGTTGGGAACCCTCTCAGATGAGGTTCTTTTGAAACATCTTGTTTAAATGTTTGGTCCTGACCAAATAAATCCTGACACATCTTCGTTCGTTGCCAAATGTCTCTGGAACCACTGACGATACAGTGGCAGCGCGAAATGCGGTCCAAATTCGATGCGCTGGAGAAGAAATATCTGGGGGAATGCAAAAGGCGCCAAGTTCACGTAACTTGACGCCCGGTGCAATTAGCCTGATGGCTGTTTCGGAGCCGACGGGGCTCGAACCCGCGATCTCTGCCTTGACAGGGCAGCATGTTAACCACTACACTACGGCTCCTGATGTACGGGTATGATAAACGACCGTTTCCCCTGTGTCAAGGGCAAATTACCCGTAAAACGCTTACAGTTTGCGCCGGATTTTTCCATCGACCTGCGCGTGCGTCTCAGGCGTTTTAGCGTCATTCTTCGCGACAACCCTTGCCACCTGCTGCACCACATCTTCCACCGACAGCCCTGCTGCAAAACACACACCCAACACTGTGACCATC
Source organism: Chloroflexota bacterium (assembly GCA_023430545.1). Classification (GTDB taxonomy): domain Bacteria; phylum Chloroflexota; class Anaerolineae; order Aggregatilineales; family Phototrophicaceae; genus JAEZAF01. Next base: position 12,865 of record JAEZAF010000037.1, on the reverse strand, counting down.
ACATCGGCTGCTTCTTCGCCAATATGCTGCGACGACTCCCCGGCACGCGCTGCCTCAATCAGTTCGCGCACCTCTTCTTCAAAGACCCGGATCGCGTCGTCGGTTTCCGGTTTCACATGAAAGCGGTCATAAAATGCCTGGGTGGATGCCGCCAGCGCCCGCAGTGGATCATCATTCATCTGCTTTACTCCATAATGAACAGCCGCATTTCATTCACATTACAACAAGTTTACAGTCACAATGTTGTTTAAAAATAAGATTGCAGACGCCATCCAAATGCGGGTAAATTTTTATTTCCATATCAGGCATGAAGCATCGATGCTTGTAATAAATGTATAGAGTCGAGTATGCTTAACGTCGCATGGCAGGCTTAAGGGATTCTTCCTTACCTGTTCATGATCTGCTCATTCTAACAAGAGCTAAAACCGGCTCTTATGCGTTACCACATGAACATTATCATAGGAGCGTTCATCCATGATCAAACCTGTTGCAACCGTTAGTGTTGTACCTGACCTTCCAGAAAGCCTCTCCCGTCTTACAGAACTCGCCTACAACCTGCGCTGGTCGTGGGATCACGAGACCTACACCCTCTTTCGCCGCATCGATACCGCCCTCTGGGAAAAGACCTACCATAACCCGGTCGCCATGCTCGGACTCGTCAGCCAGGAACGCCTGAACCAGTTCACCAAAGACCCGGCATCGATGGCGCACTATCACCGCGTCATTCAGGAATATGATGCCTATATGAATGACAAGGGGACGTGGTATCACACCCACCGTCAGTCCACACAGGACCCGATTATCGCCTACTTCTCGATGGAATTCGGCCTGACGGAAGCGCTTCAGAATTATTCCGGCGGCCTCGGCGTGCTGAGTGGTGACCATCTGAAGAGCGCCAGTGACCTCGGCCTGCCGCTGGTCGGTATCGGCCTGCTGTATCAGGAAGGCTATTTCCACCAGTACCTGAATGCGGATGGCTATCAGCAGGAAAACTATCCCATCAACGACTACTCCACCCTGCCGGTAACACTGGTACAGGATAAAACCGGCCAGCCGCTGAAGATCTCGGTCGATCTGCCCGGTCGCAAACTCTACTCACAGATCTGGAAAGTTCAGGTCGGGCGCGTGCCACTGTACCTGATGGATACCAATATCCCCGAAAATCCCCGTGCCGATGATCGCAACATCACGGACCGGCTCTACGGGGGTGATCGGCGTCAGCGCATCCGTCAGGAAATCCTGATGGGCATTGGGGGTATCCGTGCGCTGGAAGCGATGGGCATGCGGCCGGATGTCTGTCACATGAACGAAGGGCACTCCGCATTTCTGGCGCTGGAACGTGTCCGCGTCGCCATGAAAGAACATAACCTGAGCTTCTATGAAGCCAAGGAAATCATGCGCGCCAGCAACATCTTCACCACCCACACCCCCGTTCCAGCGGGTCTGGAGCGCTTCGGCTATGATCTGATCGACGAGCATTTCACCGAGTATTTTGCAGAACTCGGCCTGACACGCGACGAGTTTATCGCCCTCGGACGCGAAGACATGGGCGATTACGAGCTGTTCTCGATGGCCGTACTGGCGCTGAAGCTCTCTGCGGACGCCAACGGCGTTGCCAAGCTGCATGGCCGCGTCTCGCGTGAGATGTGGCAGTGGATGTATCCTAACATCCCCCAGCCGGAGATCCCGATCACATCCGTCACCAACGGCATTCACGTCCAGACGTGGATCAGCCGTGAGATGATCACGCTCTTCGACCGCTACCTCGACCCGACATGGAAGACCAACGAGAACGAGCCGGATGTCTGGAAGCAGATCGATGTCGTGCCGGACAGTGAACTGTGGCGCACACACGAGCGCCGCCGCGAACGGCTGGTGGCATTTGCACGCCGCCGCCTGCGCCAGCAGTTGGTGCGGCGTGGTGTCTCGCAGAGTGAAATCGCAGCCGCCGAAGAAGCTCTGAACCCCGACGCACTGACCATCGGCTTCGCCCGCCGCTTCGCGACCTACAAGCGTGCTACCCTGCTCTTCCGTGACATCGACCGCCTGATCCGCCTCGTCAATGATCCGCAGCGGCCAGTCCAGATCATCTTCGCCGGGAAAGCACACCCCCATGACGAAGAAGGCAAGGCGTTTATCCGTCACATTGTGCGGATGGCCCGCATGCCCGAACTGCGCCACTCCATCGTCTTCCTCGAAAACTACGATATGCAGGTCGCCCGCTATCTGGTTCAGGGTGTGGATATCTGGTTGAACAATCCGCGCCGCCCGAAGGAAGCCAGCGGCACCAGCGGTATGAAGGTCGTCTACAATGCCGGCCTGAACTTCAGCATCCTCGATGGCTGGTGGGCCGAAGCCTATAACACCGATGTGGGCTGGGCCATCGGCAACGGTGAAGAATACCGCGAGAGCCAGGCCGAGCAGCAGGATCACATCGAGAGTCAGGCGCTGTACAACGTGCTTGAGCAGGACATCATCCCGACCTTCTACGAACATGGCCGTGACGGTCTGCCGCGTCAGTGGATCAAGAAGGTCAAGGAATCAATCAAGCAGCTTGCACCGTACTTCAACACGCGGCGCATGGTGCAGGAATATGCCGAGCAGTTCTACCTGCCCACCTATCAGCGCTTCGAAGCCATGACTTCCCCGGACCTGAAGGCTGGCATCGCATTCGCGGACTGGCGTAAACACATGGAAGACTCATGGAAAGCGGTGCGGATAGCCTCCGTCAAGATCCCGAACCAGAATGTCAAAGTCGGCAATGAAATCGATGTTCACGCCGATGTCATTCTGGGGGATCTGAAGCCGGAAGATGTTCACGTCCAGCTTTACTACGGGACGCTGAACACCGACGGCACCATCACCGATAACGGCAGCACCATTGAGATGGGGGTCAGAGCGAAAAACGACGGTCATTACGAATATGTGGCGCAGGTGCGCTACAGCACCAGCGGTGATCGTGGGATCTCGGTACGCGTCGTCCCTAATCATGAGTATCTGCCTTCGCCCTTCCAGCCGGGTCTGATCACCTGGGCGTAACATCGGGCCAAAGCCAGAGAGCATCAATAAAAACAGAACCGGGACATTCAGTCTCGGTTCTGTTTATTTTCAGTCAGAGGACAGTACCACTTCTACACATCAGTCTTGATGGGCAGCATCACGGTAAACGTCGTCCCGTGATTCACCCTGCTGCGCAGGCTGATCTTCCCCTCATGCGCCTGCACACAGTCCATTACCAGCTTCAGGCCAATCCCGCGTCCGGAGATCGCCCCGATATTCGACCCGCGCATGAAGAGTTCATAGATATACGGCAAATCTTCCTGCGGGATGCCGATGCCTTCGTCCCGGACCGAGAAATACAGCGCATCCGCACTCTGCCATACCGTCAGATCGATCTCGAGGCCATCAGCAGAGAATTTAATGGCATTGTCCAGAAGCTGCCTCAGGATATGGCCGGTCAGCCGGCTGTCGATCACCTGCACAGGATGGTCGAGCCGGTAGTGGAAGTGAATCGGATGCGAAGCAGGATTATAGCCTTCTAAAGCATAAGTGTCCCGCACTTCCGCGATGATCCGCTGGCACAGCACTTCGACGTTAGCGGCCTGTGGTGTGAATTCGAGCGAGATCAGCTCATCACGGGCCGCTGACTCAACCTCAGTCAGCATATCCCGCAGCACCCGCACCCGCGAGCGGATCTCGAGCAGGTATTCCTTGTGTTTTTCGACGGACATCTGGTCATAATATTCGCACAGCAGCTCATTCGCGGTGGAGATCACCGTCAGCGGTGTGCGGAATTCGTGAGCAGCCATCATCATAAAGCGCCGGTGCAGTCTTGTGACCGTGCGCTCCTTTTCCTGAAACGTGAGCGGCTTTGCAGACTGTTTCTGGTCGGTCACATTCTGCACCACGGTGACGACCTGTGACACACTCTGCTGATCGTCACGAATGACTTTGCCCAGTGCCCGCACCCAGTGGACACTCTCATCCGGCCAGATCACACGGCATTCGTAAAACAGCGCATCCTGGCTGATGATGTCAGCGTACTGGGTCTGCTCAAGGTAAGCGCGGTCTTCATGATGCAGCCGTGCGAAGAAATGTGCCGGATGACTGTCGTGCGGTTGGTACGGCTCACCAAAAATCGACTCGAAATTACGATGATAGGTGATCCGGTCGCTTTCCGCATCCCATGCCATAACACTGATGCGGCTGTTGTCCAGCAGTCTTTCCAGCGGTTGACCGTTCAGATGATGACTTTGCACACGCGACTTACCAACGGCCAGCTTCGCTTCGGTTCTCCGGCGGAAGGCCAGAACCGCACGTCGCACGGCAGGCATCAGGCGTACGTGGTTGCCATAAGTGATGAAATCACTGGCCCCTGCCTGCATCACCTCGACAATCTGCGCTTCATCGGCGCTGTGCGCCATTGCGATCACCGGCAGATCACGGCCCGCGCTTTGCAGATAGGCCAGCACATCCCGCACGCCGAAATCAGACAGGCTGTCATCGGCCAGCAGGAGATCCCACTTGTCACAATCCAGGGCGTCGATCAACTGCCTTTGAGTCTGTACAAGCAGATGCTCAACCGATGTGGCGTGCCGCAGTGACAGCAGCACCTCAGCGGCTTCCGCTTCGTGTGATGAAAGAATCAGGACATGCAGACAGCCGAGCGGCGTATGATCAGGCATAATAAAAGAAGGTGAAACCTCTGGAATTCCTTATAGTAAATATTTCATACTTCTATCATACGCAATTAAGGCCAGTTTGACTGTTAGAAAATTCGAAATTCACCTTAATACTAAGATAATCACTTTATATTAGGCAGAAGAGCACACGAGATAGCTCGTGCCGAAGGTCGATCAGACCACACACATCTGACGCTCTACCGACACCTGATGGAATGCGATATAATGGACTTCGTTCAGCACTTCACAAACCATGCAGGGATGATAGAGATGTTTCGAGAAAGAATATCTGTCGTATTCATTGTTCTTTTGATTCTGGTCGCGGCACTTGCCACCGCCTGCGGGACCATCGCCACCGAGCCGGAAGCCCTGATCACCAGCACGCAGCCGGTTACAGAAGGCGGTCAGGAAGTCGCGCAGGCCGCCACCAATACCCAGGTGCCTCAGCCCACCGCCACTACCCCACCGACTGAAACGCCGGAACCTACGGTTGAAGTCACCGAAGAGGTAGCGACCGAAGAGGTGACCGAAGAACCCGCCGGTGATACCGCCTCCGGCCCAACCCCCACCCCTGACCAGTTCACGATTCTAGCGGGCTTTGGTGATGTGGCGCGTGGCGAAACCCTGTTCTTCGAGAGCCTTGACACGTCAGCAGGGCCGTTCTCATGCTACACCTGCCACAATGTCGAAAATGACCAGACCAAGATCGGTCCGGGTCAGTACAACCTGCGTGACCGTGCAGCCGAGCGCATCGAGGGCCAGTCTGCTTCACACTACATCTATCAGTCGATCGTCGCACCGCAGGAATATATCGTTCCCGGCTTCGAAAGCGCACCCGTCCCCATGCCGGATAACTACGACGAGCTTCTCAGCGACTCGCAGATCTACGACCTGATCGCCTACATGATGACGCTGCACGACTAGCCACAATCAGCAGATACATTCATCAAAAAAGGCGGGCCGCTGTCAAACGGCCCGCCTTTTTATTTACCTGTAAGAGACATGTGGAAAAATGCAGGGTATTGTAGGGACGCCTGTCGGGCGTCCGCTGTAGAATCCTTTAATCCTGTATCGCATGACGCCTGCGTTGTCCGCTGTTTTATTATGAACAGTCATCTTTCAAAATGGTTTCTAACATCAGCCGCCACCACCATCCGCATATTCTGTAGGGATGCCCGACGGGGCGTCCGCCCGAAATCCCCAGACAACACTGTAAACTTCTGAACCAAAAATTAAATAACGACCTTTCAAACAAGATAGATGCGCCTTTTTTGCGTCCACTTCGTTTGAAAATTCGAACCGCACAAATCGAACATTCGTGCTACACTGTGAATTTCCTGCACTTTCACATCGCGAACAGTACAGCAGAGAACACCTGCCCTGTCTCTGCAAATCACGGGAACCCAGTGTACGGGCGGCATTGAATGCCACCCGCCGTCTCGCAGTTGCAGCATTTTGCAGCAACCCTGAGTTGCTACAAGCACATTTGCAGCAGAATCGTGCAGCAAAGTTTCAACTTTGAGGGGAAAACCGTTGTTGCAGCACAAAATTTTTGTGCAGCAGCAGCAGCAGCAACAAGCTGCTACAACCCGCGCAACTTGTTGCAATCCACGGACGACATGAGAAACACCTGTCGTCTGCTTCTGCTAACTGGAGGGTTCTTCCGTCGCCGTAGCCTCTTCATCGCCCGATGTGTCATCGGCAGGTTCCGAGACTTCTTCCGTCGGTTCGGATTCGGTCTCGCTGCGGCTGCCGGAGGTCATCTCGTCCAGCGTCAGCGGACGCACATCCGGTACGATGTCGAAGCCGCTGTACGGTGGGCAGTCCGCCGGAATGCCGACCAATTGACCAGCCAGTACACGCTGCGGTGCGGTGATCTCGTTGCGTTCCAGCAGGCACAGTGTATCAACGTTAAAGCCTGCCGCGACATGATCCAGTGTGTCACCCGGCTGGAGGACGTAAACATCACCATCCGCGATGCGGCCACCGGCAGGCTCATCCAGTGACGGAGTCACACCATAGACGGCTGCGCCTTCGGGGATGAGCAGCACCCGCCCCGGAAAGAGCCGCAATGCGGAGTCAATATCATTCGCGGTGCGCAGCGCCGCCACCGAGACATTGTTCATCTGTGCGATGCTGTCCAGCGTATCACCCAACTGCACCACCACCGTATTCCCACGGACTTCCCCGCGTGACATACGATCCCGCAGCGCGGCGTTAGCTTCATCATCCAGCGCGGGATACTGACCATACGGGGCCGCATCGCGTGGGATCAGAAGCGTAAAACCGGCTTTCAGATCGCGTCCGCTGCGCAGATTGTTGACCTGAAGCAGTTCGATCACCGAGACATCCAGTTCCTGACCGATGGTGTCGAGCGTGTCACCGGGCTGGACGACATACTCGGTCGCACCTTCCCCGGCACGGCGGGTACGGTCTTCGAGTTCAACCGCTTCGTCGCCTTCGACTTCCAGCGCCGGGACCTGTCCATAAGGCACAGCATCTTCCAGGATCACCAGCACGTCACCGGCCCGCAGTGAGGCCGGACGCTCGATATCATTGGCCTGCTGAAGGGACTGCACCGAGATATTCAGTGCCTGACCAATCGTATCGAGGGTATCACCCACCTGCACAACATATGTCCCGTCAGACCCATCGCGTCCGGGGGAATCCAGCCGGGGGCTGCTGACTTCCAGCGTGCCGTCGTAGGCCGGGCAGTCCATGCTGATCGTCAACTGCTGTCCAATCGCGAGGATATCACCGGCCCGCAGTCCATTGGTTTCGAGCAGGCAGGCAAGCTGCACATCGAACGCAGCGGCGATCAGGTCAAGGTATTCTCTCGGCTGGACGGTATGCGTCACATCGGATGAGAGCGGAAGTGTATACAGTGATTCAATTGGCACCCGATCAATCGACGTCGTCGGCTGCGCAGGCTGCGCCGGTTGGGCTGGCTGTGTAGGCTGAACCGCTGGCGGCTCCGCTGTGGCTGTCGTTTCATCGCCCTGTGCGTGCAGCGTCGGCGCACCAGACAGGGAAACCAGCCAGAGACTGGCAATCAGTAACATGCTGAAAAGGACCGCGAAAGCTCTGTGAAAATATCGCATCGCACCTGCCTCGCTTGTGGCTATGAGGGTTAAATATCACGTTTAGCATACCACAAAAGCAGAATGCGGCATTTCTTAATGTTCTCAGAGAAGCGCCCGTTCTCCAGGAAACGCCCGGAGGTCGATCACTCCGTTACGAGATAACTGGCGTAACCGGCGCTTCCCGGTTGGTATGATTTTCCGCAGCAAGGTCGTTTTCAAGCTCGCGTGCCTTCGTCACAGCGGAGAGATCCAGCCCGCGACGGATCAGATAGTAGAAGCCGAGGATAGTCGGGGGAAGCCACACGACTGCATGCACCAGTAATGCATAGGCCAGCGCCTGCGTTTCCGGGATTCCCCCACCCATCAGCACACGCGAGGCGAAGAACTCGAACACGCCGATCTGCCCCGGTGACGCTGGAATCAATCCAGCGAGATTGACCACACCAACAGCGGTCAGCATCAGGGCATAATCGACTTCAAGGTTAATTGCCAGCGCGACCGCCCAGTAGACAAAGGCATGGATGCCCCATGACAGGTAGGAGGTCACCACCGCCCCGGCGAGGTCACGCGGGGTACGCAGGCCGCTTAGCCCGACGATGATGTCTTCACTGATGGCGCGGATCTTCTCACCTAATCCGGCGGGAAGCGGCCTTGTGAACAGCCCAACCAGATGGCGCAGAATATTCGGGCGCAGCGTCAGCACCAGAAAGATCACCAGCGCGACGAGGAAAATCGGGGTTGCAGCGTTCGCCACCGTGCGGATTTCCGGTGACGTATTATCCGTGAAAAGCAGCGGGATCAGGACAAACGTCAGCATCGTGATCCCGTCAAACACGCGCTCGACCAGCACGGTGGTTGTCAGGCGCGTAATCGAAACGCGGTGTGAACGGTGCAGCAGTGCGATCCGCAGCACCTCTCCGCTGCGGAAGGGGTAGACATTGTTCCCCATATAGCCGATGTTCACCAGTTGAAACAGGTACATCAGCGGCACCGAGGCCAGCGATCGCAGCAGATACGACCAGCGCAGTGTGATGAACAGCAGCGAGACAAAGAAAATGACGCAGGCAGCCACCAGCAGTAGTGGATTGGCACGCCCCAATTCTGCGATAATCTGCTCAACATCCAGCCCGCTGAAGGCACGCCATAAAAAGAGTACACTGATCAGCAGACCAATGATGACAAACCCGCGCTGTTTACGTGTCATGGGAGAATCCTGATAAGCACAAATCAAACGGGCCGAATCGATGGGCAATCACCCTTATCGACCTTCAGACATTATAGGTGGATCGGCGAAGAAGTTCCGTAGAGAAGTTTCACTTTTACGGCAGTGATCTACACAGATGTACACTCACCCGCCCGAAATTCCCCACTACCCTGCTGCATGCTGATACACTGCACTCGATCCGGTTTCTGGTGTATATTGAAGCCACGCACGCACCTGTGGTGTATTTCTATGATATCAATGCCAGATAATACGGACTGGACTGACGCAGGAACGGGAAGGACGGGGTGAGCGTGATGAAAATATGGAAGAGGATCAGGCAATCGGTGACCGATAGCACAGTACGGACTTCAGCCTATGGCCGATGGTTAGAATTCGGATTAAGGCTGTCTACCGCCCTGCTGTTGTGCTGTATGCTGTACAGTCCTCGTGTATCACAGGCGCAGTCTGAGTTGAATCAGATGTTCCCCAAGCCTGCACCGGTGGTCAATGATCAGGGCGGGCCGGTGACGGTCCGGGGTGAGGCCAACTACACATTCCCTTACTTCACGATGTTCCTGCCGCGTCCCTTCGTCGTGCTCTATGATCTCAGCGGGGTTGTGGTCGATCATGACATCAACTTCTACCCGACTTCGGCGTCTCAGGCCTTCGGGACGATCCTGACCAATCCGTTTGAAAGCCCGTTCCAGTACGAACTGCGTCTCCCCGCCCGGCCAGACGGTGATTCTCGCGATGTCGATCAGGACGGCGAACCGGACGCTGGTGTGATGATCTTCTCCCTGATGATCGCTTCGAATACCTGGGGCGATCCCTATCTGGAAGAGCGCGATAACTTTATCACTGGCATCATCAACTCAGCGCTGATCAGCACCGACATCGACAGCTTTCTCGAACTGGAAGCAGGCAGCATTCTGGTCTACGCCGACGACGCAAAGCAGGGTTTCCCGTCTGGCTTCGGCCTGGATGGGATACTGTTCACGCCAGATGATCCGATTGTCACACTGCCAGCCGGCTATACCCTGGTGCGGATGAATGACAGTGGTGGGGATTTCATTTTCGACCGTTCGCTGGAACCGGTCGTCAGTCTGCTGGAGGCCGAAGAAGCCGAACTGGATGACTTCTCGCATCTCGGCTATGTCGAGGCCTTCGACGCAATGATCGATCTGCTCCGCCGTGAGTATGCCTTCACCGAATACAAGTCAATTGACTGGGACGCCATCGCTGGCAGGTACCGTGCTACAGTGGTCGATGCCGAACGCGAAAATGACCGGACGACCTATCAGAATATCCTCAGCGAGATCGCCCTATCCATCCCCGATGGACATGTCTCTGGCCCATTTGACTATGAGAATTTCCAGCGTCAGACCAGCGGCGGATTAGGGCTGGCCCTGCGCGAACTGGATGACGGACGGATTGTCGTCAGTTATCTCAAACCGGATGGTCCAGCAGATCTTCAGGGCATCAAGCTCGGCGCGGAGATTTTGGAGATCAACAACACACCGATTCACTCAGCACTGCAACAGACGCGGCTATGGGCATCCAGCAGCACGGAAGTCAATCACCGGCTGGAACAGCTCATGTATGTCGTCCGCTTTCCTGAAAACACGGAAGTCAATCTGCAATTCCGCAATCCGGCTGACGACGAGATCCAGCAAGAAACGCTGACGACAATCTTCGACCTGGAGAGTTTCGCACAGTCTGGCTATCGCAGCACCAGCGGTCAGCAGACGCTGGGTGAACTGCCGGTGGAGTACGTCATGCGCGATGATGGCTTCGCCTATGTCAAGATTTACAGCTTCAGCGATGATCTGCCGCTGACAGTCAGCCTGTGGGAACGGTTTATCGCGCGGGTATTGTTCGAAGGTGCGCTCGGCGTGATCGTCGATCTGCGCGAGAACGGCGGCGGCTCCGGCTATCTTGGCGATCAGCTTCCAGCCTACTTCTTCGATCAGGACTATGTCATTGGCCGGACAGCCCGCTACAGTCAGAAGCAGGATGCGTATGTGATCAATCCGGCGGAAGAAGATCGCTTTGTCCCACCTGTGAGCGGTCTGATTTATAATGGGCCGGTGGCTGTGATCGTCAGCCCCAACTGCGCCAGTGCCTGTGAGTCGTTTGCATGGGCGATGACCATCAATGACCGCGCCATGATCGTCGGCAACTACCCTACCGCCGGTCTGGGTGGCAGCGTCGTCCCGATCTCGATGCCGGACGGCCTCACCTTCAGCTATACCAACTCGCGTTCACTCGATGCCAATGGCGAGATCTCGATTGAGGGCAAAGGCATCGCACCGACGGTACGGGTGCCGGTCACAGCGGAAACATTGTTCAGCGCTGGCGATCCCCTGCTGGATGCAGCCATCGAAGCGCTGCGCAGTGAACTCAATTTCGTGCAGATGAGCGAGATTGTGCGCGGTATCACCGGAGAGGATCGCATCCGCTACCGGGTGGAACTGGCAGAAGGTCAGCTTTTCAGCATAGAAGCACGCGGACTGGGCACCAGCCCTTCACCGCTGGCACTGCGGATTTATGCCTACGGTGAAACGCATCCAGTGCTGGAAGAGGTCGGGCGTTCAGGTTCTGATCGAGTACAGATCAGCGGACTGCGAGCACCGGCTGCACTGACGCTGATCATCGAAGTCGCATCGGCGGACGACCGCACCACTGTTGAATTTGAACTGGAAGTGACCGATGACAGTGTCACACCCTAATTACAGAATAGAGGTCAGGATTCATGACAGAATTCACCGTTACTGAACCCGGCCAGCGCCTCGATAAGGTGCTGGTCGAGAAAATGCCGGATCTGTCGCGTGCACAGATTCAGCAGTATGTGAAAGACGGTTACATCACCGTCAACGGCCAGCCGGTAAAATCCGGCGTCAAGCTGCGTGGCGGCGAAACCATCCGGGTGGACATCCCTGCCCCTGAAATGACAGAGATGGAAGCCGAAGACATCCCGCTGATCGTGTTATACGAAGATGCCGACATCGCGGTCATCGACAAACCCGCCGGGATGGTCGTTCACCCCGGTTCTGGAGTCAGCAGCGGCACGCTGGTCAATGCTCTGCTGGCACGCTATCCCGAGATCGGCACCATGTACGGCTCCGAACGGCGTCAGGGTATCGTCCACCGGCTGGACAAAGACACCAGCGGCCTGATGGTGATCGCACGCACGAAAGCCGCACTGAATAAGCTGATGACGCAGTTTCAGGAGCGCACGGTCGAAAAATCGTATCTTGCGCTGGTGGAACGCGTCCCCAAGACCATGACTGGCCGTATCGAAGCGCCGATTGCCCGTGATCCTCAGCAGCGCAAACGCATGGCGGTGGTCTCACATGGCAAACCGGCAGTCACGGAATTCCGCGTGCTGGATACCAACTTCCGCGATGGTCAGGCGCTGGTCGAAGCGCACATCCTGACCGGACGCACCCATCAGATCCGCGTGCATCTGGCATTTGTGGGCAGCCCGATTGTCGGTGACCGTGTGTACGGCTTCCGTAAGCAGCGCGTCGGCCTGAAGCGTCACTTCCTGCATGCTGCAAAGCTGGCCTTCGACCACCCACGCACCGGTGAACGGCTGAGCTTCGAGTCCGCGCTGCCTGTCGCGCTTCAGAACACAATGGACAAACTGAAGATCGACTAGCAAGTCAGATCGGGAGTAACAAAAAAGCCGGAGCTGCCTCTACAGAGTGCTCCGGCTTTTGATTTTGTATGAAATATATTTAAGCCCAGGAAAACAAAAAAGAACGGGTGTGTGGTCCAGGATGGTTGTGAAAGAAAGAAACTTCTATCTAAGTTGGCAATGACCTACTCTCCCACACAGTTACCCATGCAGTACCATCAGTGCTGGCAGGCTTAACTTCCGGGTTCGGAATGGA
>JAEZAF010000033.1 GCA_023430545.1 Chloroflexota bacterium | reverse complement strand
ATGATGGTGTCCTCTGACCTTCCAGAGCTGATCGGCATGGTGGACCGTCTTCTGATTATGAAAGATGGCCGATTAATCCATACCGTTGAAAACACAGCGCTGACCGAAGAGAAGGTTCTAACGCTGTGCTATGGACAGGAAACAGTATGAGCATACTCACACCTCAAAAGCAAAAGAATACAGGTGTTATCGAAGCCCCATACCAGCGCCGTCGCATTGATGGCCTGAGTCTGCTGCGCAGTTTCGGCACACTGATCGGCTTCGTCATCATCGTAATCTTCTTCAGCATACAGCGCCCAACTACCTTCATGACCGTCAACAACTGGCTGAACATCACCCAGCAGATCAGCATTCTGGGTGTGGTCGCCTTCACGATGACGGTCGTTATGGTCGTTGGGGACTTCGACCTCAGCGTTGGTACGATGACCAGCCTTGTCAGTATGGTGATCGGTGTGCTGTTCCAGCAGGAAACTCCGCTGCCGGTGATTATCGGCGCTGCCCTGCTGGTAGGAGTGATGGGCGGCCTGCTCAACGGCTTCCTGATCTCGTATATCGGCATCACACCGTTTGTCGCGACACTGGGCACGATGACGATCTTCGGTGGTCTGGCGCAGTACATCAGCAACGGCACGACGATCTTTGGTCGAGTGATCGTGCAGGAATTCGTTGATTTCGGGCGCAACGGTATCCCCCTGCTGAATATCAACGGGCAGCAGATCGACCTGCCTAACCTGACGTTTGTCGCGCTGCTGGTGCTGGCCGTTATCTGGTTTGTACTTGAGCAGACCGTGTTTGGTCGCCGCCTGTACTCAATTGGTGGGAATGCCGAGGCATCACGTCTGGGTGGTGTGCGGGTGCGCTTTCTGCGACTTCTGGCGTTTGTCATCAGCGGCGCGGGTGCGGCTGTCGCCGGGATTATGCTGACCAGCAGACTGGCATCCGCTAATCCTAAACAGGGTGACGGTCTGATGCTGAACGCGGTGGCGGCGGTCTTTCTCGGGATGACAATGAGCGAAGAAGGCGAACCGCATGTGTTGGGGACACTGGTCGGCGTCCTGCTGTTAGGCGTGCTGGTCAACGGCATGACGCAGATCGGCGTCGATTCCTACGTCCAGCAGATCCTGACCGGCCTAATCATTATCTCGTCCGTCACACTGAGCAGTCTCTCACGTCGTCGGCGGTAAATGTCAGCCGTGACTTAATCACCCTATTCTGATGTATTCCGGAAAAGTCAGTCAATTTCATGTCTAATCGTTTGCTTCAAAGACTACACGAAATCCGCGCAGAGGGTCGTATCGCGCTGTGCGGATATTTTCTGGTAGGCTATCCGACACCAGATGTGTTCTATCGAATGGTACGCGCTGCCGAAGGTCTTGATGTGATCGAATTCGGCATCCCGGCAGATGATCCTGTCTTCGATGGGCCGGTCATCGCCAATGCTCATGAGATCGTCATCCACCATCGTGGTATCCATACCGAACCAGCGCTTGCACTCATCAGTGGGCTGGCAGATGTGCCACAGCCGGGTTTTGTGATGACCTACACCTCGGAGGGCCGGGCGTTGGATGGTTTTCTCCGCCTGTGTGTCAAAAGCGGAGTTCAGGGCGTTCTGGTCCCCGATATTGATGCAGAAGAAGGCGCAATGGTGGCGACACAGGCCCGTACCCTCGGCCTCGCGTCGATCACCCTGCTGGACATCAATGCTGACCATGAACGTCTGGTCTGGAGCGCCATCTACGGTGATGTGGTCTATCTCAAGGCCGCTGCCGGTCCGACAGGAGGCACGCTCTCTTTCGATCAGGCGCTGACCGACCGGCTGGAATACACCATCGAGCAGTTACGGATCATCCGTCCCAATATCGCGATTGCACTCGGCATTGGCTTGCAGACACCAGAGCAGATTCAGCAGCTTACAGCATTCAATATTGATATGGCAATTGTCGGCACTAAACTCGTTGAGCATCTCGCACAGGGTGAAACTGCCCTGACGCACTATATTCAGTCCCTGCGTGAAGCGACTCACCGGTTGCACCAGTCGTGATAGCCGCTTCATCCAGAAAATCTCACTTATCCACTTGACCACCTTATCCGGTGACTTGAGGAAATATTCGTGGCTTCAGAAATCCCGTGGTTAGTCTTTGATCTTGGAACCAGCGCGGTAAAAGCAGCGCTGATCACTTCTGCTGGTCAGATCCGGCACAGCGTATCGCGCAGTTATGCGACTCATACTTCAGGCGGTGGAATTGTCGAACAACAGGCCGACGACTGGTGGCATGCAGTTGTGGATTGTATCCGTGAATTAGCTGGACAGCAGACATCCCTTCACGGTGTCATCCTGACCGGGCAGATGCAGGATCTGATTCTGGTCGATGAAACAGGTCACCCTCTCGGCCCTGTAATCCTTTACAGTGATACCCGTGCGCACGCCGAAGCCAATGAGATTCAGGGGCGGGTAACTGTCAAGCGTCTGCGTACCCACACCGGCAATGATCAGAACGCAGACAGCCTGCTGGCGAAAACCCTCTGGTTACAGCATCACCATCCTGATGCCCTTCAGCACGCCCATAAGCTGCTGGTCGGGGCGGCGGACTTCATCGGGATGAAACTGACCGGCGTCGCAGCATCCGATACCACCACCGCATCGACCACGGGCCTTGTACGGCTGCATCAGCGCACA
Organism: Chloroflexota bacterium; assembly: GCA_023430545.1. Lineage (GTDB taxonomy): Bacteria > Chloroflexota > Anaerolineae > Aggregatilineales > Phototrophicaceae > JAEZAF01. The sequence goes on along the minus strand of JAEZAF010000033.1, from coordinate 7,253 downwards.
TGGCTCGATCAGAAGTTTTTCTCAGAAGCAGGGCTGGCCGCTGTCCCGCGACTGCTCCCATCACTGGTGCCTGGTGGGACTCAGATCGGACAGATCACATCAGATGCGGCACGCATTACCGGCCTGCCCGAAAATCTGCCCGTCTATATCGGCCCGGGTGACGCAGGCGCAGCGACGTTAGGTGTCGGCAGTGGTGAAACGGGTCAGGCTTATGGCTATCTTGGGACCAGCGGCTGGATTGCCTTTACGGATCTTGCCGTCGGTTCGCCAGAACAGGGTGTGCTCACCCTGCTCCATCCCCGAAGTGACTCCTATATTCCGGTCGCGCCGCTGCTGACTGCCGGTGGCAATCTGGAATGGGTCATGCAGCAGCTTGTGCGGGATAACAACTATACACACACCATTGAACTTGCCCTTCAGCATCCCATGACGAGCCTGATCTATCTGCCCTATCTCAACGGTGAACGCGCACCTTTCAGCGATCCGCTGGCGCGTGCAGCATTTATCGGCATTAATGCCAGTACGACAACGGCAGACCTTTATCGTGCGGCGATGGAAGGCATCTGCTTTGCCTATCAGCACGCGCTGGACGCGCTGCTGGCAAGTTATCCCACGACGCTGCTTCTGGCTGGCGGAGGCACCCGTTCGACGGCATGGGCGCAGCTTTTTGCCGATATCCTTGGCATCAATGTCGCGATTGCCGCTGATGCAGAGAATGTTGGCGTGCGCGGGGCGCTGCTGTCGGTCCTTACGGCAAACGGTTATTATGACAGTTATCGACCGCGTGGATTTTTTCCCGCACCAACCCTGCTGAAACCGGATATGGACCGCCATCGGCAGTATGCACGCAAATACCAGATTTTCCGGGCCGCCTATCCCGCGCTGAAGCAGATTTTCATGCAGCAGGCATCTTTATAGACGTAAAAGAGACGTCAAATTCGCATCTGGCGGACGGCCTGATTAAAATAGCAGGTATGTTAAGAGATCAGCGGAGCAGTAGCTGTAATGGCTGACGCACATCAAACCCCTGACAACCTCGCGGATAAGCTGGAAGCCTATTTGCGCCAGCAGACCTCACAGGATGTCACGATTCAGAGTGTGAAGCTGCTGGCGGGCGGGGCATCCCGTGAAAGCTGGAAAGTCGTCGCACTGTTCGATGGTGTCCCGCAGCAGCTTGTTGTCCGCAAGGACCTGCCAACCACGATGAATGAATCGGCATTGACTCGTGGGCAGGAATTCCACCTGATGAAGCGGGCTTACGAACATGGTGTGAAAGTCGCACCGGTGCGCTGGCTGTGTGAAGATCCTTCAGTCCTCGGACTGCCATTCTTTATCATGGATTTCGTGGAAGGCATTTCGATTGGCCGCAAGGTCATGACTCAGCCTGAACTGGCAAAGGCCCGTGAACATCTGCCGGGCCAGATGGCCGAGCAGTTGGCCCGCATTCACACGCTGGACATCACGCATAGCCCGGATTTCGCCTTCTTACAGCGCCCAGTCGATCAGACACCGGCGCAGTGGACACTGCAATCCACATACAATATGCTCGATGACCTTCAGATCAACAACCCGGCACTGGAATTCGCCCTGCGCTGGTGCGCGCTGCATCTGCCGGAATCGCAGCGTGTGACGTTTGTGCATGGTGATTTCCGCATTGGCAATCTGCTGATTGATGAAAGCGGACTAGCCGCCGTGATTGATTGGGAATTCGCGCACATCGGTGATCCCGCCGAGGAGATTGGCTATCTCTGTATGCGGGACTGGCGCTTCGGCGGCACCGGGCGCGCTGCGGGCTTGACCGACCGCGACGAGTTCCTGCGTGTCTATGCCCAGCACAGCGGCGTGACGATCGAACCCTCAGCAGCCGACTGGTGGGAGATCATGGGCAATATACGCTGGGCGGCAATCTGTATCTCACAGGCGCACCGTCATCTCTCCGGCGAAGAAACCAGCGTGGAGTTCGCCAGCCTTGGGCGGCGCTCATCCGAGATGCAGCTCGAAGCGCTGCGCCTGATCGAGAAAATCGGCATCGCGCTGCATCAGGGCTGACGACATCCTTACTCTGAGTGCCAGAAAGCAGGAAAACTGCCATGTACGACCGTCCTAACCTCCAGGAACTGATTGATGCAGCCCGACTCCATCTTGAGCAGGCTGTTGTACCGGCTGTCCAGTCAGATCCACGCCTCTACTTTCAAACGCTGGTAGCGATCAATGTGCTGAAGATCGCAGAGCGTGAACTCCGGTTAGGTCAGTCACATGCACAAGCGGAATGGCATGGCCTGAATGCGCTGGAGTACCCTGAAACGGACACTGGTTCGCCGACACCGGCGGCACAGGAGCCACCTTACCACGAGCCAATGCCGCAGGATCTTCACGCGGTACACGAGAGTATCAGCAAACGCAATCAAAATCTGAGTCAGGCTATTCGTCGCGGCGAATACGACGCCGTGGAACGCTGGGATAAACTCTTTGCTCATGTCAAGGTGACGACGATTGCGCAGCTCGAAGTCTCCAATCCGCGTTTCCTGAAAAATCTGGCGGTTGAGGATGGACATCCCCGGACTGAGACCAGCACATCAACCCATCCCAGAGTAGAGCTTTAACAGGTTCTGGCGTGAAACTTCAGATCGACGGCCAGTGGGTTGATCTCACACCGCTGGCAGAATTCCGCATACGCTATCAGCTTCCAGAGCGATTTGGCCTTCCCCTGTTCGAGCCAAAGGATTACACCGGACTTGCCCGGCTGGATCAATCAGGCGATGCCTTGCAGCGCCTTCAACGAGCTACACTCGCGGCAGTCCCCGCACTGCTCCAGCAGCATCAGCTTTTCCCCGTTTTGGCGCGCATTCAGCATGCATTCGCGACCGCGCTCCACGATGTAAATACATCTGTTGGCCTGAGACCACCAGAGATCGATTTCGCCGTCTCAGGGTTTGGCGATCTGTGCCAGAACCTCGGTTACGAACTGATGCGTCTTCATGCCCTGCGCCGACCCAGCAGCGATGACCTGGCGGAAACCGTCTATCGTCACTGGCTGAACAGTTCCTGCCGCCTCTCCACAGAGCAGCATCCCTACCAGCACGACCATCATCGCTGGATTGTCCAGGTCCTGAACACAGTTTACGGGCGCGTCGGCCTGAAAGTCGTCACAGAACAGGGTGACATCCACTATATTCAGGATATGCGCTATGCCTGCCCTGCGGATTCCTTCATGTTCCGACTGTTCATCCTCACCTCAAATGCGCTGATGCAGGCACTGCGTGGGGCAAACGTCACCGAGTCGTAAAGCAGACATCGACGCCCTGTTATAAAATCAAGAGCATCAAAATTGTACGAACTTTGTTCAAAAGCTGATTCGTTTTGATTGAATTCTGTTACAATATTTTCGGCAACTATACTCATTAGGTTTTAACAATAACGATTATGGCTCAACTTACAATGCATCGAGGTCCAGAACCCGGTCGGGTGTACTTCATCAAACAGGATGAAGTTTCTTTAGGTCGAGGTGCCAAAAACGATATTGTCATTATCGATAATGAAGTCAGCCGCGAACACTGCCGCTTCTCTCGCCGGGATAACGGCTTTGTTCTCTTTGATCTTGGCTCCAGCAACGGAACCTATGTCAACGGCCAGCGCGTGAAAACAAGCTGGTCGCTGCCCCCTGAATGTATCGTCGAAATCGGGGACTCGATCACCTTCACATATCGGCAGGAGGCTGATGAAGGTGTTGATCCTCAGAACGACATCGATACCAGCACCCTGACGGATCCCAACAGCAAACCCTACTTTCTGCTCGTATCCGTCGATAAACAGAGCCAGCCTGCAATCTATCCACTGGAAGACGACCTGATTACGATTGGAAGAGGTGTCGAAAATAAAATCATCATCCTCGAGGCAGAAGTCAGCCGTGAGCATCTAAGCCTGATACGTGATCCTAAAGGCCACGGCTACCGTCTGGAAGATACAAAATCGACGAACGGCACCATGCTGAACGGGACCATGATCAGGGAATCGCATCTGCTGCACAGTGGGGATATGATCCACATCGGTTCGAGCATTGTACTGAGATATACTCATGCACCGCAGCTTTTCATGAGCCAGCACCAGACCGGAATACTGACCGATACCGAGCGCCCCTCAAGGCCCCGTGACATCACCGAAAGCCGCCGCCAGCTTCCCTTCTCGAAGACGGTTTTAACCGAGAAGAATAATGAGGTGACGCTGATTCGCGGTGACTTTGAGCTGGATACACTCGCAGATCAGGCCCTGATGATTTACGCTCGTGAAGACTGGGAACAGATCGTCGCCCCCATTGCGGACCGTCTCTATCAGGCCGAAATCCCGGTATGGGTCGAACAGTACCTCACACCCGGAGAGGAAGACTGGCACATCGCATTGGATCAGGCGCGGACGGAATGCTGGCTGCTGATCGTCGTTGTATCGAAGAAGGCGCTCGACACCGAATATATTCGCCAGATCTGGCGGTATTTCCTGAATCGGGAAAAACCGATTATTCTGGTGATGCCAGAAGAGATCCGATTACCAGTCGGTGCGAAGGAAGCACACCGCATCGCATTTGATGTTGACAGGCTTCCGGAAAGCCTTGAAAACGTCGTCGACGCGGTCAGACACGCACAACAACAGCGAGGTTAAGTTGGTCACAGAGCAGGAACTGCTTGAACCCCATGAGCGCATTGTGGAACGCTTTAGTGCGCAGATTATGCGAAAAAATGGCACGAGATGGGTGTATACAGTTCCTGCCATCTACGTTTTACTCACAGACCTTCGCCTGATTCTTCAACCGCAGACGCGCAAGCGTTACGAACCAGCCATTATTCCGCTGCGGTATATTCGTATGGTCCGGCGTCTGAAAGGGGCGAATTACGGCCTCTCACTGCATCTGAAGGGTGGGGAGTCTATTCACCTGTTCACATCATGGACCAGCCCGGCAGATCTGATCGAGCTTTTGTACGAATTAGCTGAAGTGCCTGCCGCCAAAAATTATGAAATCCCACTTTCACTGCCAGAAATCCTCAGGTTGATTGATTACGTCCGCGAAATCTAGCCCTATCGGGCATTATTGCAGTTTGCACGAAAATCCTGCGCAAAACTTTATAGAAGATAAACGTAGGGGAACCCACAGAGAGATGTTATATTAGCAGTACGTTTGAAGCACAGTTCTTCAAACAAGCTGTGGGCTTTGCTTAGACGTAATAGTTTCCTTCCTCCTTGTGTGGACAGAGGTGTATGATGGGCGCATACACCTCTGTTCACGTCTACAGCCAGAACATATTTCATCGAACCTCATAAAACTGACTGCATCATCCGAGTCGTAAAACCCGCTTACATTGGTCTTACATATTGCTTTTATCTCGGCTCTCGGGCCATAATTGGTCTTATATGGAATCATGGGGTTTCACCCAATAGTCAAACGGATATTTGAGTTATGTTTAGTCTAGGAAAAGGCGCTGTTTCGCTCGACCGCGATGGCGAAGAACCAATTTATCGCCAGCTGATTCGTTATATCAAGACTGAGGTGGACAGTGGTTCACTTCCTTCAGGAACACGCCTTCCAGCCAGCAGGGATCTTGCGCAACAGTTGAATATCAGCCGCATCAGTGTAGTGAATGCTTACGCTGAACTGCGTTCTGAAGGATATCTCAGCGCACATGCAGGTCGCGGGACATTTGTGTCGAAGGATGTCACCAATAGCACATCGCATGAAGAAGGCCGCACTGAAGGGTATCGGCAGCCACATATCGGCTCACCAGATCGCTCCCTGCGAGAGATGATGCGTCTTGCACGTCGTCCGGGTGTCATCAGCTTTGGGCCGGGTGCCCCACCGATTGAGTTCCTGCCGGTGCAGTATCTCAGGGATGCAATCAACACTGTATTGGATCGGGACGGTGCACGTGCACTGGTTTATGAAGAGACAGAAGGTTATCCCCCGCTGCGCTCTGCTGTGCGTGATTATGTCAGCGCACTTGGGATTCAGTGCAGCCCAACCGAGGTTCTGATCACGGGTGGCGCTCAACAGGCACTTGATCTGGTCATTCAGGCACTGGTCTCTGAAGGTGAAACCATTGTCACCGAAGATCCCACCTACATCGGCGTAATTGATATTGCCCAGATGCGGCGCGTGCAGCTTCAGGGCATCCCAATGGACGATGATGGGATCCGCCTCGACATGCTGGAGAATTACATCATCGATCATCAGCCCAAACTGATCTATGTCATGCCGACGTTCCAGAACCCAACCGGCAAGGTGATGTCCCTGCACCGGCGGCGTCAGCTTATCAATCTGGCAGTGGACTACAACATCCCGATTCTGGAAGATGGGGTTTATCACGAATTCCGTTTTGAGGGCGAGGCCATTCCACCACTGCGTGCCCTGGACGAAAACGGCGTCGTGATTCATGCCAGCGGCTTCACCAAGATGCTGCTGCCTGGTATCCGCATTGGTTATATCATCGCACCGGTGGCGTACTATACGCGGTTTGTCCGCGTCAAACAGGCGGCGGATATTTCAACCCCGGGCCTTAATCAGCGCGCTATCCATCTGATGCTTCAGCGTGGGATCATGTCACAGCAGCTTGAGGTGAACAACCGGGAATTCAAAAGACGACGCAATGTTGCACTGGAAGCAGCACGGCGCTACTTCCCTCAGGGCACGCGGTGGCATGTCCCCGGTGGCGGTATGCATTTATGGGTAACGCTGCCGCGCAACGGCCCGACTGCTCCTGAGCTTTACATCACCGCCATCCAGAAAGGCGTGGGATATGCGATCGGCAGTGTGTATTACACCCGCAACCCGGATAACTACACCATGCGCATCAACTTCAGCGCACACCGCCCTGCGGAAATTGAAGAAGGCTTCCGTCGGTTAGGCGAAGCGTGGCAGCATCTTGTCCATGAATATGGGGAAATCGAAAAATCGCCTCTGCTGTAATGGCGATTTTAGTCTAATGATAAGGATGTCGCGCTTCAGAACACAATGGACAAATTGAAGATCGACTAGCAAGTCAGATTGGGAGTAACAAAAAAAGCCGGAGCTGCCTCTACAGAGTGCTCCGGCTTTTGATTTTGTATGAAAATATTTAAGCCCAGGAAAACAAAAAAGGACAGATGTGTGGTCCAGGATGGTTGTGAAAGAAAGAAACTTCTATCTAAGTTGGCAATGACCTACTCTCCCACACAGTTACCCATGCAGTACCATCAGTGCTGGCAGGCTTAACTTCCGGGTTCGGAATGGA
>JAEZAF010000211.1 GCA_023430545.1 Chloroflexota bacterium | reverse complement strand
CGGAAAGCGACCGGACAAACGTCACCAGCCGTTCGGCTTCGTCGTCCCAGTAGGCACGCACCGCCGCCAGATCTTCCAGCGGCTCGACTTCCCACAAAAGCTGGGTGGCTTCCTTCCCTTCGCATGCTAACCGCCATGACCAGCCAACATCCAGCACATGGCGCAGGGTATGGAAGGCGCTGCCAAAGCTGAGGCCAGCGTCAGCGTGCAGTGATTCTAGGGAGATCTTCGCGGCGATGTCCAGCAGACGCTGGTTCGCCCATTGGTTGTACTGGACGAGTGAGACGAAATCCGTCACTGACATGATGAATGATCCTTTTTGTGAAAGGCGGGTCTTTCTCAAGTATCACCCACAACGCGGACAGATACAGTCCTGCATTCCTGCTGGATTTTCAGTTCTGTTTTCACTTCTTAACGTTTGCTCCTACCCCCATCTGCGCAGTTTGCGTTAAACTGAGTTGAACAACATCAGAGGCCTTTATTCAGCACTGATGCAACTCCGCCGGAAGCCGGTCAGCCGGTTAACCGTTCCACGCATCCCGTATTTGTTCATCAGGTTCGCCCATCAGGAATTTTCCATACCGCCATCATTTAATATCTGCCGAGGCTGAGAGGTAACGCGTGTCTTTCGACAATCAGGATGTCAATGTCTATTTCGATGATGAGCTGGATCGTCCGCATGAAGAGTGCGGCGTCTTTGGCATTTACGCACCGGGGCGCGAAGTCGCCCGCCTGACGTTCTTCGCGCTCTATGCGCTTCAGCATCGCGGGCAGGAAAGCGCCGGGATCGCCACCAGTGATGGCCGCACCGCCTATATGCAGAAGGATATGGGGCTGGTCTCGCAGGTCTTCAATGAAGATAACCTGCGTCCGCTGCTCGGACATCTCGCCATCGGGCACAACCGCTACTCGACCACCGGCTCGTCACACATGCGCAACTGCTCGCCTTATCTGATCGAGTGCGCTTACGGTCCGCTGGGGGTGGCCCACAACGGCAACCTGACCAACACCGCCTACCTGCGTCAGACGCTGCTTCAGCGCGGGGTGGGGCTGTCCTCGACGACGGACAGCGAAGTGCTCACCCACATGCTGGCGGCTCCGGCGGAAGTCTGGCAGGGGCGCGAGACGACGGATGGCGATCTCGACCTGTGGCAGACACGCATCCGGGCCATGATGATGGCCGCCGAGGGCGCGTATTCCCTCACCATCCTGACGCGGGATGCGGTTTACGGTGTGCGCGATCCACTGGGACTGCGTCCGCTGTGCCTGGGACGGTTAGGTGATGACGGTTATGTGCTGGCCTCGGAATCCTGTGCCCTGCAAACCATCGGCGCGGAACTGGTGCGCGAGATTGAACCCGGCGAGATCGTCCGGCTGGATGCTAACGGTGTTACCTCGATTCAGGGACGTGCACCGGAACGTCGGGCGCTGTGTATCTTCGAATACGTCTATTTCGCCCGTCCCGATTCCAAGATGGAAGGGCAGGTGGTCCACAGTGTACGCCAGCGCCTCGGACGTCAGCTTGCGATTGAAGCCCCGGCAGATGCCGACATCGTGGTCGGTGTGCCGGACTCCGCGACGCCTGCCGCGATTGGCTACGCGCTCGAATCAGGTATTCCGTACACCGAAGGGCTGACCAAGAACCGTTACATTGGCCGCACCTTCATCCAGCCGGACTCACAGCTTCGCCGTGACAGTGTCCGCCTGAAGTACAACCCGCTGACCTCGAACCTCGAAGGCAAGCGCGTGGTGCTGGTCGATGATTCGATTGTGCGCGGCACGACCTCCGGCCCGCTGGTCAAGCTGCTGCGCGACGGTGGGGCGAAGGAAGTGCATGTACGGGTGTCGTCGCCGCCGGTGAAGCATCCGTGCTTCATGGGGGTCGATATGGCGACTTACCGGCAGTTGATCGCGCACCGGATGGACGTTGCCGCTATCTGTCAGGAAATCGGCGCAGACAGCCTTGAGTATCTGTCACTGCCGGGGCTGGTATATGCGGTGGAGTCCGCCATGCCGCAGAAGAATGCACACTGCACCGCGTGCTTCTCCGGTCAGTATCCGATTACGATCCCGCACTGGCTGTTTGAGGATGAACGCGACAGCACGATGCCGGTGATGTTCGGTCAGGGCATCTGGCCGGAAGCGTAACGGCATAACATTCTGTTACGAGCGGGGACTCAGCGTCGATTTCCGGTGGACGCTGAGGTCCCTGCTGCCGTATTATTGGCTGGCAGGTATCCCAAACTGGTATGATACCGGACGATCGGACAAGCTGGTCTGATCCGTTTATTTTTCTTTCATTATCATATACAACAAAGGCAGCAAAAGCAGTTATGGCACACCACCTCTACTGGTATGACGAAGAAGATGGCATTCTCCAGATCGATGTCGAAGGCGCGACCTCATGGGATCGCTTTCATGATGTGATCGACAGCGTTGTTGAGACGCTGAAAACCGCCCCTGGCGACCGTGTGGATGTGATCTTCAACAGCAGTGCAAAAATGCCGAAGGGCAATCCTATTCCGCATATTCAGCGCACCCATCGCGACCTGTCCCGACAGGAGAAGATGGGCCTGCTGGTGATCGTCAATCAGAATCACAGTGCTGAGATGCAGATCCTGAAGGTGATGGTCGATATTGTGCTGAGAACCGCCGGGATCGTGGTCCCGAAGATGCGCCTGATCGTCCATACGCAGGAAGAAGCCCTGAAACTGATTTATGCCGACCGTGAAGCAGGTGAAGACTCGGTGTCGAGTGCTGTTCATCGCCGAGGCCGTGTCCCGTCGCTCTGAGCCTGAGCGTGCGTCTGCTGTCAATCTGGCAGAGGACTGCGTGCTGGGTTACACTGTCAGCCGTCATTCCACTGAAAATACCATCTTCTGAGGGTCCATGAAGCAACTCGATATTCTGATCGTCGGCGCGGGTGGACGCGAACATGCGCTCGCATGGAAACTGGCGCAGTCCCCCTATACGCGTAAGCTCTATATCGCACCGGGGAATGCCGGAACGCACACCCTCGGCCAGAACCTCGATATTCAGGTCGATGATACTGACGCGCTGCTTCGCTTTGCCAAAGCCAATGAGATCGACCTGACCGTGGTCGGGCCGGAAGTGCCGCTGGCCGCCGGGATTGTGGACCAGTTTCAGGCTGCCGGTCTGCGTATCTTCGGGCCGACACAGGCTGCCGCCCAGCTTGAGTCCTCGAAGGCGTTTGCCAAAGAATTCATGGTTGAAAACAACATCCCCACGGCAGCCTTCGCCCGTTTTACCGATTATGAAGAAGCCCATCGCTATCTGGCCGTGCAGACACAGCCGATCGTCGTCAAGGCGGATGGGCTGGCCGCTGGCAAGGGTGTGATGGTCTGCGAGACCTTTGCCGATGGTGAAGCGGCGCTGAACGAGATCCTGATCAAGTCCACCTTTGGCGAGGCTGGCCGCAGTGTCCTGATCGAAGAATGCCTGACCGGGCCGGAGCTGTCGGTGCTGGCGTTCTGCGATGGCGAGACCGCCGTACTCATGCCCCCGGCACGCGATCACAAACGCATCTTCGACCGCGATCAGGGCGGCAATACCGGCGGCATGGGGGCGTTCTCGCCCGTGCCAGAAGTCGGGGCGGAACTGCTGGCTGAGATCGACCAGCGCGTGATCCGTCCTGCGCTGGAAGGCATGGCGGCGCGTGGCACGCCCTTCAAGGGTATTCTCTACGCCGGGCTGATGCTGACGCCTGACGGCCTGCGCGTGCTGGAGTTCAACTGCCGCTTTGGTGATCCTGAGACACAGGTGCTGCTGCCGCTGCTGGACTCCGATCTGGTGGATATTCTGCTGGCGTGCATCGACGGCACACTGGATAAGACACCGGTCCGCTGGCGCGAAGGGGCGTGTGCTACCGTCGTAATATCATCCCCCGGCTATCCGAATGCCTATCGCACCGGCCTGCACATCAGCGGGCTGGAGACCGCCCCCGATCATCTGATGATCTTCCACGCGGGGACCTCGCTCAACAACAGCGGACAGGTGGTTACTTCCGGCGGACGTGTGCTGGCGATTTCGGCGCTCGGCGCGACACCGATTGATGCTGCACAGGCGGTCTATCACTATCTGGACGCCAATCACCCGAACCGCATCCACTTTGAGAATATGCACTTCCGCACCGACATCGCGCAGCCCAACGTGCAGAAGTAATCGTTGTGGCGGTGGCGGCGGCACGAAAAAAATACGCCACTTGTAGTAACTTACTGCTGCTGCAACCATTTCTCCCCTCAAAATGGACTGCGATCGCAGCAGCGGCGGCGGTAAATGCGCTGCAACAGTGCAGCAATGCGCCGCAATGCGCCACAAGATGCCGGAACGCGCCACAATGAGCAACCTGTGGCGCCGGTTGTAGCAGCTTGTAGCATCTTGTAGCAGAATGCTGCTGCTGCTGCTGCTGCTGCACAAAAATTTTGTGCGGCAACAACGGGTTTTCCCCTCAACTTTGAAAATCTGCTGCACGATTCTGCTGCAAACTGCTGCAACGTGCTTGTAGCAACTTAGGGTTGCTGCAAAATGCAACAGGCCGCAGCAGGGGTATCATACGGATTTTGTGTCGATGTTAAGGTGCAGAAACCTCATAGTGTAGCACATGTGTTCGATTTGTGCGGTTCGAATTTTCAAACGAAGTGGACCAAAAAGATTACGGTGGACAGGGTAGAAGGTTTGTCCCATATGCACCAGGTTAGGGAGGGGGGCAGCCGGATTTACATCCAGCTTTAGCGCGTAATTTGCTTAACCTGGTACGCATGGGACACAGCACTGATGCTGTGTCCCTACCCGCCGCATGTATTGCAGGGGTGATGGGTGAACCTGTCTGCATGTGATTGTGCGGTTCAACAGGATTCGATGAGAATGCCTGCCGTTGTAAAGCCCTGCGGCGCACAGTGATGTTATAATCAATCAAATACCGATTCGATAATTTACCGGAATAACCTCATGACCTTTACCGATCAGCGTGGTGCGACGACCTCGCAAAATGGACATACAGCCCACAGAACCCTGACTGTCAGCAATCCTGTGACCGGCGCGAAACTGGGCGATGTGCCTGTGACATCGCCGGATGACGTACGCGAGGCCGTGCGCCGTGCGCGGATCGCGCAGCGCATCTGGGCGGCGCAGAGTGTAAAGGATCGGCTGCTCGTCCTCACGCGTTTTGCCGAGCTGCTATGGGAGCATCAGCGCGAGGCGATGGACACGATTCGCGCCGAGACTGGCAAGACGGATACCGGCGCATTCCTCGAAGTGCTGCTGATCGATCACACCGCGACATGGCTGAAGCACAACGCCGACGGCCTGCTGAAACCGGAAACCCGAAGCGCGATGTTCCCACTGATACAGACCGCGACGGTCCATCACAAACCACACGGTGTAGTGGGCTTCATCACGCCGTGGAATTATCCGATGCTGCTGGTGTTCATCGATGTGCTGCCAGCGCTGGCAGCCGGTAACGCGGCAGTTATCAAGCCGAGTGAGCTTACGCCTTACAGTACGCTGTATGGCGTGGATCTGATGGTTCAGGCGGGTGTGCCGCGCGATCTGGTGCAGGTTGTCACCGGCGACAGCGAAACAGGCCGCGCCCTGGTGGACAGCGTCGATTATCTGAGCTTCACCGGAAGCACGGAAGTCGGGCGGAAGGTGGCGCAGCAGGCGGCGGGACGTCTGATCGGGATGACGATGGAACTCGGCGGCAAGGATGCAGCGATTGTACTGCGCGATGCCGATCTCGATCTGGCGGCGACCAATATTATCGTGACCGCGCTTGAGAACGCCGGCCAGACATGCATCAGTCTGGAGCGTGTTTACGTCGAAGCGCCGGTCTATCACGCCTTCATCGAGAAAGTGCAGCAGTACCTTCAGGATTTCACGCTCGGCAGCGAACGGGGATTCGCCGTCAACATGGGCAGCATGATAAGCCCGGCCCAGCTTGAAAAGGTTGAGGCACAGGTGGCAGATGCGGTTGCGAAAGGCGCGAAGCTGATCTGCGGCGGGAAGCGTCGGCCTGATCTCGGCCCGCTGTTTTACGAACCGGCGGTGCTGGCCGATGTCGATCACACCATGGATGTGATGACGGAAGAGACATTCGGGCCGCTGATCCCGATCATGCGCGTGGAGCATGAAGGCGAGGCGATCACACTGGCGAACAGCACGAGCTTCGGATTATCCGGTGCGATTTATACGCGTGATCTGGCGCTGGGCGAACATCTGGCGACACAGCTTAACACCGGGGATGTCTCGGTCAACCGGGCGGGGATGGTGCCATTTGCGGCGGGTCTGCCGTGGGGTGGACAGAAAGACAGCGGCATGGGACGGCGCGGGGGACGCGAAGGTCTGCTGCGATTTGTCAGCCAGCAGTCGGTGGTGGTGGATCGTCAGTGGGGGGCAGAAGCAGTGATCGCGGGGCTGAACCCGCGTGTGCTGAACGCCATCCTTGTTATGCGGAAAATCCGCAGGTGGATTCCGTTTATCTGATAATGTCTGATGGGGCTATGTCCGGACGGTGTGATTCTGGTTTGAGAATTCGCGCATTTTATGAGAGTGTTATATTCTCATAATGCGGGGAAGGCAAATAGATTCACACAATGCACCAGCATACGTCCATATCCCCCACCTGACCTAGTTCAAGATAGGCGTAGCGTGCATTGTGGCCAGTGCTTAAGAATGTTACTTTTATCGCATGATTAACTGCACCCCATAAGGAGCATTGCACTATGGATCTTGGAACTTTAATCGCATGGATCGTTGTCGGTGCTATCGCCGGTTGGCTCGCCAGTATCGTCATGGGCACCAATCGCTCGCAGGGCCTGCTCACTGACATCATCGTCGGTATCGTCGGTGGTCTCATCGGTGGTTTCGTCCTCGACGCGCTCGACATCGGCGGCCCGGTTACTGGGTTTAACATCGGCAGCGTGATCACCGCCTTCATCGGTGCGGTTATCCTGCTCGCTATCTTACGCGCAGTCAGACGATAGCGACTGCAAACCTGCGGCTTCACAGCGTCGGGAAGTGAATGCGCTGACGAAGCCCACTGAATTTACAAAATCCCCCCTTCCCCAATACAAACCTCCCTGACCTCGGTTGGGGAGGTTTGTATTATGGTCTCATGCGTACCAAGTTAAGCAAATTACACGCTCGAAATTAGGCCGTCAAGACCCCCACCTAAATCCTCCCCCGTTGACAGGGGAGGACTTTTTATCCACCCGTTAGACCTGCTTTTCTCTCTTTCCCTCGCAGCATCTGACGAATGCTTTTCTCGTCAGATGCGCCCTGGGGGAAAGGGCCGGGGATAGGGGGGCTTTATCGCCCTGCAAATCCTTAACTTGGTGCATATGTGGCTGGAAGAATCCGGCCCATGTAGATCGAGGGCAATCCACACCGATCTCAGAAACCATGTGAATATTCAGAAAACCTGCTCTGAATCTTATGGAAATGGCGGACAACGCAGGTGTTGTCCCTACAAAATACGTGGGGGAGTAGGGACAGGGCCGCATTGCTCGCAATGACGCCCTGTCCGCTGTAAACACCTGAACCGAGAACTAAATACCTACCCCTGAAGGGGGCTTTTTACACCGATCTCCGACTTTTGGCGTATAGCGGAGTCGCACGCGGATGCTGCATAATAAACGGTCTCACGCCGGTCAGACCTGCACACCGAAATTGAGTTCGTCAGGAGCCACCCCGATCATGCCGAAAAATGCGCCGCAGAGTGATCCCCATCCGCTGGCCGTCTCGGCTGCATCTGCCCCGACTAAAGCTGAAAACGAGATCCTCTATCAGATCTCCAGCCAGTTGAATCAGGCAACCACCCCGGATAACTGGCTTGAGGCGGTGAGTGTCTATGCGCGTCAGTTGGGGGCGGTGGCCGGTTATGTGCTGACACTGGCCTCTGAAGGGGGGCGAATTGTGGGAGATGCCGAGGTTGTGGCTTCGTGGATCGCCGATGATGGCGCACATCTGCCGCCCGGTGCGAACATCCGTCTGCCTGAAGTCTGGGATGACAGAGGCGAACCCATCCGCCTGAATGAACCCAAACTGCTGGAAAATACGCAGCAGATCCCGCATCTCTCGGAGACGATGCGCCAGTATTACGAGCGCATCAACGTGCATGCGGTGGCATTTTTACCGCAGCGCATTCATGGTCGATGGATCAGTGTGCTGGTGTTTCACTGGCGCACCCCTTACACCTTCGATGATGCCGATCAGCGCATCTTCAAGGCGATTATGCAGCTTTCCAGCCCGGTGATGAACGCCATCCGGCTGATGGCGCAGGAACGCACCCGCGCTTATCGGGCGGAACTTCTGAATCACATCAGCGCACGGCTGTCCAAGGCATCCAGTGAGTCCGAATTATTAGAAGCCGTAACGGAATTTTCCGAGGTCTACGGCTCGATCAGGGCGGTTCTGATGTTTCTGCACACAGATGCCAAAGGCCGTCCGCAGGAAGTCAGCTATCGCAGCGCACCGATTGACGATGTAAGCTGGTTCCGCTTCAGCGAACGCCGTGCAATCAGTAAGGGCATGTATCAGGTGCTGATGCCGGACGGCCAGCCTGCGACCGATCCCTATTATGTCGAAGACATGGCACAGGCCCTCGACCTGCCCGAAGAAGACCGTCAGATCATGCTCGCGGAGGGCATCCACGCGCTGGTGCTGCTGCCGCTGCGCAATGCCAACGATTGGCAGGGGATGATGCTGATCCATTGGGCGGAGCCGCACGAGTTCTGCGATGACGAGCGCTATATTTACCGCCAGCTTCTGCAGCTTCTGCCGCCGCTGGTCGCCATCCGCCGGTCGTATCTGGTGGAGCAGCGCGTGCGTGCCGACCGCGAAATGCTGTTCAACGCCAGCCAGTTGATGAATGCCGCCAACTCATTTCAGGACATCCTGAAGGCCATCACTACAGTCGATATGGCCGATGGTGATTTTTACCTCTATGTCTTCGAGGGCTTCGATCACCGTTCCGCCAGTTATATTGTGGTCGTCGGTACGGGGGAGGGGCGCTTCCTGAAGGAAGGGCAGCGCATCTCGCTCGATGACCTTCCGTTTTTGAAAAATAATCCGGGGCCGGGTGTCGTCGCCTATGACGATGTCGCCACTCATCCCGATCTGGATGAAGTCACACGGGCGACACTGCTTTCGCAGGGCGTGGTTTCAAATCTGCGTGCGGGGCTGGTCCACCGTGACCGGATTGTCGGCGCACTTGGTATCGACCATGCCTATCAGCGCCGGTACACCGTGCGTGAAAAACGCCTGATGGCGGAGCTGAGCGAACTGGTCGCGGCGGCGGTGGAGCGCATCCGGCTTCAGCAGGAAAATCTTCAGGCCAAAGAAGAAGCGAACTTCCTCTATAAACTGGCCGCCCGTGTCAATGCCGCCGTCAGTTTTCAGGATGTGGTCGATTCGGTGGTCACGCTTCTGCCGGACTCCGACGGTGTTTTCCTCAGCTTTTTCGAGAATATGGACCTGCGTCATGCGACCTATGTGGACAGCATCGCCTACAGCGGCGAGTCGGATCTGCTGCGGCCTTATCTCAAGGCCAGGACACCGATCGTGCCGGTCATCCGCACCTTGCAGAATGAGGTGCTGTGGGTCTCTGAGGATTTCTACACCGATCCGGTCATCGACGAGGTAACGCGCGAGTATTACCGCCGGACACCGATCCGGGCGGCAATTGTGATCCCGCTGCGGACGGGTGAACGCCTGTGGGGGATGTTCACATTTTACTATTCGCAGGCGCGGTGTGTCAGCGTGCGCGACCGGCGCATTATGCTCGGTATCGGCGATCTGGTGCGTGCTGCGCTTGAGCGTATTCAGTCCCAGCAGGAAGCCAACCGTGACCGGCAGCGGGCCGAAGTGCTGGCGCAGATCAACAGCCAGCTTCTGAAGGCGACCGATGAACAGGGGATCGTCGCGGCAATTGTCTCGTATGCCGAGCGTCAGGGGGCGAAGGCCGTCTTCCTGAATTACAAAGGCCATCTGCCGGACAGCACACCCAGTCAGGAAGGCATCCCGATGCCGGTTGCCGTCTGGCTGGATGGCCGGGTGCAGACGTTCGATCAGGTCAGTGACAGGCTGAAGCCGCCGCACAACATCAACCGCTATGTGCTGGAACAGAATCTGCTGAGTCCGCTGACGATCAAGTATTTTGAGGATCTCACGACCTCACTTGATTTCCCCGAAGAGGACCGGCAGGAATGGGCGGAAACCCATCTGACCCGTGGGCAGGCGGTCATGCCGCTGTACAGTGGGGGCCGCTTCTGGGGCAGTGTGGAGATCGCATGGTTCGAGCGACACGAGTTCTCTCACGAGGAACGCTACATCTACAGCCAACTGCTTCAGACGCTGCCGTCGGTCGTCGGATCGCGCCGCGCCTATCTTGCCGAGCAGGAAGCCCGTGAAGAGAACAGCCTGCTGTATCAGGTGTCGGAAGCTGTGCACGCGGCCAATACCTTCCCGAAGGTGCTGAATGCCATCCGCCCGCTGACACGCCAGATCGAGCGCATTTACCTCATCCTCTGGGAACATCTCGATTACCAGAAGGCGAGCTATTTCGAGATGGTTGCCGGACTGGATCGCAAAGGACACACGCCGCGGGCGGTCGGCACCCGTTTTACGATTGAGGATTATCCGATTGCCGCACTTCAGATGAATGCGCGGCAGATCGCCATCGAGAATATCCACGAAGATCCGATGGTGGACCCCGTCACACGGCAGAACTGGGCCACCGCTGGTGTACATGCGCTGCTGATGGTCAATCTGGCGCAGAACCGGCGCTGGTACGGTGTGCTGAGCTTCGAAAGCTCGACGCCTCGCAAGTTCCCTGAGCGCGAACGCCGCCTGACACTGGCGATCAGCGATCTGGTCCTGAGCGCTGTCCTGCGTATCCATGCCCAGCACGAGCTTGAGGCGGCGGCTGAGACACAGCGGGTGGCCTATCTCGCCGAGCAGGAAGCGCGTGCCGAGACAATGTCGCTCTACCACGTGAGCGAGGCCATCAACGCTGCCCATACCTACCATGAGATCGTGCGGGCTGTGGCCCAACTTGACTTCGGGCCGGGGGATATTTACCTCAATATCTTCGAGAACTTCGATTTTGAGGGTGCGCGTTACTTCGACATCGTCGCCACCGCCACCGATATGTTCAACCATGAAGGCCAGCGCTGGTGGATCGATGAATTCAAGGTGATCCACCAGTACCCTCGGCAGGGCGTGTATGTCAACGAGTTCATCGCGGATAATCCCAATATGGATGAACAGGCACGGCAGAAGTTCCTGTCGCTGGGCGTGCATTCCAACATGCGTGTGAGCCTGTGGCTGAATGATCGCTTTATGGGCGGCCTCGGCATCGACTCGCCGGTCCCGCGCCGCTATTCGGAGCGCGAGAAGCGGCTGATGGCCGGTGTCGGTGATCTCGTATCAGCGGCGGTCGAGCGCATCCGTCTTCAGCAGGAGACGATTGCCGCACTGGATCGCGCCGAGCAGATGAATCTCCAGATTCAGAGGCTGGCCGCGCTGGAAGAGCGCACCCGTCTTGCCCGCGAGCTGCATGACTCAGTCTCTCAGGCGCTGTACGGCATTGGACTCGGTGCTCAGACCGCCTACCGTGCGCTGGACAGCGACCCTGAGACGGTGCGCGAGTCGGTCGAGTATGTGCTGACGCTGGCTGAAGCGGGTATGGCGGAAATGCGGGCGCTGATCTTCGAACTGCGGCCAGAGTCGCTGGAGACAGAAGGGCTGGCGGTGGCGCTTGCCAAGCAGGGCGCGTCGATTCAGGCGCGGCATGGCATCGATGTGCATATTGATCTGTGCGACGAACCCGATCTCGACCTGCCGATTAAAGAGAGCCTGTACCGCGTGGTGCGCGAAGCCCTGCACAACGTCGTCAAACATGCCAGCGCCAGTGAAGTGACCCTGCGCATGCGCTGCGATCAGCAGCAGCTTCAGCTCGATGTCGAGGATAACGGTGTCGGCTTCAGGACCGAACAGAACTTCCCCGGTCATCTCGGGCTGCATTCGATGCGGGAACGGATGGCCGCACTGGGTGGTCAGATCAGTATCACCAGCAGCGCCGGTCAGGGGACGCGGCTGTCGCTGATTCTTCCCTTAACGGACAATCCGCATCTCCAACCAAAGTAGGAGTCCTGACGTGACGTTTGGCACATGCCCGATGAGGTTGTTTATGAGAAACTTCTTTTTAACCGCTTTAAAAGACCTGAATCGAAAGACACGTGTTTCATGATCACGATTACACCGCCTGTCATTGCACGCCCGTTTGGTGCACGCCGTCAGGCGATTGTCAGCTTTGGTGATACGCATCTGGTCATTGGCTCTCCCCGCCTGACCGATACGATCACCGGCCTCAGCCAGCCAAGCGATCTGCTGCTGGCGACGCTGGCAACCGACTGCACCTTCGCCTGCCAGGATGCCGCGCAGAATCTGAACATCCCCCTCAGCAGCCTGACGACCACCGCCCGCTGGCACACGACCGAAAGCGGTGAACGCCAGATTGTGATTCGGCTAGGTCTGAATGGCCTCAGTGATGATGAGACCGCACAGCTTGTCAGTGCGGTCAGGGCAGGGGCCTCGATGGTCAATCTGCTTAGGAATTCGTTGAACATCGCCTTCGAGACAGGTCGTTAATCAGCTGCAAGCTAATGACTAACGACTAATAGCTAACAGCTACAAGTTGTAAGCTGCAAACTACAAGCTGCAAACTACAAGCTGCAAGCTGCAAGCTACAAGCTGCAAGCTATCAGCTAACGACTAAACCTCACTCCTGCGGCAGCGTCACCAGACCGATGCTGGCCGCGTACAGTGCAGCCTGTGTCCGGCTGACCACCCCAAGCTTGCTGAA
Source organism: Chloroflexota bacterium (assembly GCA_023430545.1). Lineage (GTDB taxonomy): Bacteria > Chloroflexota > Anaerolineae > Aggregatilineales > Phototrophicaceae > JAEZAF01. The sequence continues at coordinate 6,435 of JAEZAF010000211.1, read as the reverse complement.
AATATTGCTGACATGCGTTTTCACAGTCTTATCGCCAATGCTGAGTTCACGGGCGATTTCCTTGTTTGCCATGCCTCGCGCCACCAGCCGCAGGACTTCGGTCTCGCGGTCGGTCAGCTTCTCCGGGGATTCAGGCGCACGGACTTCGCGCATCAGGCGGGCAGCCGCTTTCGGCGAAAGCTGCACCTGACCTTCAGACGCGGCCCGGATCGCACGCAGCAGTTCCGGCCCGTCGGTATCCTTCAGCAGATAGCCAATCGCCCCAGCGCGGATCGCCCCAACCACCGATGCGTCTTCCAGTACACTGGTGAGCGCGATGACTTCCGTATCGGGGAATTCTCGGCGGATAATGCCAGTCGCTTCCACGCCGCCCATTGTCGGCATCAGCAGGTCCATCAGCACCACGTCCGGGTTGAGTTCGCGCACCATGTCGATGGCCTGCGCCCCGTTTGACGCCTCGCCGATCACCACAAAATCCGGCTCGCTTTTCAGAAACATCTTAAGACCCTGCCGCACCACGGCATGATCGTCCACCAGCAGTAATCGAATTGTCATAAGCCCCACCTGCTCTCCGTTTTCCATTGACATGTCTGACACTGACACTGATACGCTGACGCACTTCAGTGACACGCGCCTGTTATTATCAATTTTCGCACCCGCACCGCGCAAGTGTATCCCCCAAATGGTGTAGATATCGCTCCACCCAACGCCGGAGTTTATCGCGTGAGATGCGTGATTGATCCCCGTAACGTGTTCCGCAGGCCCTGATGCGGACTGTCCCTACACAGTGCATGAAATGCAGGGGCCTTCCCCATCTCCGCCTTTAGTCGTAGATGCAATACATCTGAAGCAGGTCATGTGATTTCAACCACAGGCCGCAGGACGGATCACCCCGGCTGTGATTAGATAGTACACATCATCAACGAACCAACTCTGACAAATGACGAGCCGTCTTTACAGCTCAAAGGGAATAACATCATGGCCTTTTTAGAACCCGTTCTCACCATCGCACCCGTTGACGGTTTGAAGCGCAGCGTCATGGGGGATGTCATCCTGCCCGGTGATGCCAACTACGATGAAGCACGCAGGGCATGGAACCTGACCGTTGACCAGTATCCGACTGTGATCCTGATCGCCGAGTCCGTTCAGGATATCGCGACGGGTGTGCGCTTTTCCCAGTCCACCGGGCTGGACATCGCCGTGCAGTCCACCGGACACGGGATCGCGCTTCCCGCGAATCACTGTCTGCTGATTGTCACCTCACGCCTGAATGAAGTCACCATCGACCCGGTGATGCAGACCGCCTCGCTTGAAGCCGGTGTCCGCTGGGATGCAGTGCTGGAAAAAGCGCAGGAAGTCGGGCTGGCCCCGCTGCTCGGATCATCGTCCGGTGTCGGTGCGCTCGGTTACACCCTCGGCGGCGGTATGGGATGGCTGGCACGTAAATATGGCCTCTCTGCCGACAGTGTGCTCGAATTCCAGGTGGTGACCGCCGATGGCGAAATCCTGTATGCCAGTGAGCTTGAAAACAGCGATCTGTACTGGGCACTGCGCGGCGGTGGTGGCAGCTTCGCCATCGTCCTCGGCATGACCATCCGCCTCTATCCCGTGACCGAAGTCTACGGCGGGACGATGATCTATCCGGGGACAATGGCAAAGGAAGTCTTCACCTTCTACCGCGACTGGATTCACTGGCTGCCGGAAGAATGGACGACCTCGATCTCCATCATGAACTTCCCGCCGGTCCCGGATCTGCCGCCGTTCCTGAGTGGCAAAACCGTCGTGATGGTCAACGGCTGTTACTGCGGTGATGTCAGAACCGGCCAGATGATGGCGCAGGCGTGGCTGGACTGGAAACTGCCCATGGTAAACAGCTTCCACCCGATGCCGTTCACCCAGATCGACACCATCAGCAACGACCCGAAAGATCCGTCGGCTGGCAAGAGCAGCGGCGGCTGGCTGAAGGATCTGAGCGACGAGACCATCGACGCGCTGCTTCAGCACGCGCTCGGTTCGCAGATCATGAAGTTCGAAGTCCGGTATGCGGGCGGCGCGATTGCCCACACCCATAATAACGCCTTCGGCCATCGTGGTTCCGATCATCTCCTGCAGATGGTCAGCGTGGTGCCAGTGCCGGAAATCATGCCGCAGATCGAAGCGCTGATTGCGGACTTCAAGGCGAAGATGGCCGCGCACCTGACCGGCGGCGTCTATATGAACTTCGTCGAAGGCAGGGAACAGCGCGAACAGACTGTCAACGGTTTCCCGGCGGACAAGTACCAGCGTCTGGCCGAGATCAAGGCCAAGTACGATCCGAATAATGTCTTCCGGTTCGGGTTCAATATCCCGCCGAAGAAGTAACACCTCATCTCCACAGGGCTGCCGGACAGGTGGCCCTTTTAAAGTTTTGCGATTGGTCTGCTGATACTGTCGGTGAGTCCGACAAGAAGGAAACGCGATGTCCCAAAAACGAATGACCATGCTTGTCCTGATCCTGCTGTTATGTCTGGGCGTCCAGATGATTCAGGCGCAGGAAACCGGCGATGCGGCGGCACAGTTTGCCGTCCGATTGGATCAGGCGGCCAGCATGCACGGCCTCTCGACCGGCGACGGCCAGGTGAGCGCTGTGGAGCAATCTGTTGCTTCAACCATGATCGACGATGTGACCGGTTACAGCCAGCTTGTGACCGAATTTTCACAGTCCAGCCCGGAAAATGCCTCGACGGTGCAGTCGATGGACGCCGGATATCTGAACGTCCAGAATGAACTGCCGATCACCGATCCCAATGAACCTGCGCTGCGTCAGGCGATTGCCGACTACAAAAAGAGTGTCGCTGAAGCAGAAATCCAGGCAGCACGTCAGGCGATCCTCGATCTGAGTGAGGAACTCATTGAGGAAATGATCGCAGAACACGAAAACTCGGTTAAAAAGCATGTGAAGAAGGTGGTCGAGGACGAATTCGACCAGATTCCGGAAGAACGTCTGGACTCGATCAGCGGGATCTACACCTTCGGCCCGAACAATGTGACCTACTCTGACGGCTGCACCGATGATGACCTCAACGGTGAAAACGGCGGGACCGATGCTTCCGAGTTCAACCCTGATGATCCCAGGTTCCAGGTGCAGGTCTGCTATTCCTACAGCTACGGGCTGGTCTCGGTCGGTTCGGAGATGTTCCGCTGGTATGGCGACGGCACCCCCAACACCTATCAGTCCGATATCCATATCGACAGCTTCGATAACAGCGAGAATCAGAAGATCGTCACCGTCATTGACGAAGCGAACTTCACGATCACACAGATTTCTACCAGCGGCACCTGCACGCGGACTTCGACCACCACCTACAAGCTCTATGCTCCCGGCACGTCGATGGGCTGCAACCCGAATGCAAAGGTCTGGGTGGTCAATGGTGAACCGGTGGATGTCGAGACTGGCAACCCGCCCGCTGAAGATGAAGAAGTCATCATCGATCCGATTGTCGCCGGTGAATACGCCGTCGCATGGATGCCCTTCGACCCGCAGACCTGCGATCAGGATTACGCGCCGACCTTCAACACGGTGACCCTGAATCCCGTCAGCTTCGATGAAGTGGATCTGACTGTCAACGGCCAGACCTACAGCTTCGGCGGCAGCGGTATGAATGAGGGTATGAACGGCAGCTTCGATATGTACGAAGATACGGTGTTCGGCGCACTCAACCGCCGCTTCGCCACCGACTTCTACTTTAGCTGGACGGCCAGCAGTGACGATCACCAGCAGTCGTGCAGCGCCGAGGGCCTGCTGACACTCGGTACCGCCGCTGCCGATCAGCCGGTGTTCAATCCGCCGGTCGTCGGTGGTGAGGATGAGGATGACTCCGATGTGATCGTTGCTCCCGACCTGACGCTGGACCCGACGGCCTTTGTCGCGCCTGAATCCGGGACTTACAGCACCGAGTCCCTGCTGCTTCAGGGGATGGGCTGCCCGGCGGAAGCCGAAGCCGCGCTGCCTGAAATCACGCAGGTGACGCTCGACATCACATCCGACAGTGCGGTCTTTACGGCCAATGACGAGCAGTACACGCTCGCCGGGGATGGCTTTGGCTATACCTTCTACGAATTCAAGGACGACAACTCCGGTCTGGCGGTATCGCTCAGCGGCGTGCAGGACGGTGTGGTCTACGGTTCCTATACCGTGTACACGCCTGAAGGCCAGATGTGCATGCTGAACCTGACACTCACACCGTAATCCATTTCTGTAACGGTAACACCGGGGCGGCTGACTCAAACGGCTGCCCCGTTTTATCTATCTGTTTCAAAGGTAAAGGTTTCATACCCAATGTCTTTCAAACGTAGAGTTCTTCTTATCCTCTTTTCGCTGCTGTGCCTGAGTGTCCAGGTCATCCACGCGCAGGAAAGCGCCGAAGACAAGGTGACCCGTCTCGCCACAGAATTCGATCAGTATGCGGCCAGTTATGGTTTGTCGAATGGTGATGGTCAGATCAGCGCGGTAGAGCGTGCATATGCGGCTGCCCTGATCGAAGATGTGGTTGGTTACAGCCAGCTTGTGGCAGAATTCGCCGCGGCGGATCGTGGAAACGCCCGTATGCTGGTGCTGATGGAAGCCGGATATCTGAATGTTCAGCAGGATCTGCCGATTGCTGATCCTAACGAACCGATGCTTCGTCAGGCAATTGAGGATTACAAGGACAGTTTGCCTGAAGAAGAGTATGAAAAGGCAGAGCAGGCGCTGCTCAATCTTAATGATGATCTGCTAGCTCCCCTGACTGCACCAGTGACACCGCCAGCCACTGCTGACGACGATGTGTTAGCACCGCTGACGCCGCCCGACACAGCAGACGATGATGGCCCGTTAGCGCCTCCACCAGCGGATAGCGCTGATGCTGCAGACGATGATCTGTTAGCACCGTTGACGCCGCCGGACACCGCTGATGATGATGAACTGCTGGCACCGCTGACCCCTGCGGAAGTTGAGGATGACTTATTAGCACCGCTGACTCCGCCGGAATCTACGGATGATGACGATGGTCCTTTAGCGCCGCCACCGCCTCAGGATCAGGAACCGGAAGATGATCTTTTAGCGCCGCTGACACCTAAGAAGACCATCAATCGCCATGTGAAAAAGGTGATCAGGGACACCTTTAAGACCTCGAAGAAACGGGTGCAAGTCACCAGCGGCATCTACAACTTCAGAGAGACCAATCGCACAGTCGCAGGCGACTGCGGCGGGTCTGCCCCTGCGGTCGGTGGAGAAGGCTTAGGTGCCTATTCACCGGACAGCCCTGCATTCCAGGCCCATGTCTGCTTTTCCAATGAACACGGCCTGATCTCGGTTGATACAGAGATGTTCCGCTGGTACGGACGTGGTGCATTGGACATGTATCAGAGCGATGCCTACTTCTACGGCGATCACTCTTCGCAGCAGTTCCTGACCGTGATCGATGAAGGCTCGTTCGATGTCACCACGGTGACCGACTACGGTACCTGCACCGTCACCTCCACGATGCACTATGAACTGTATGCGCCCGGCGAAGTGATGGGCTGTAATCCCAACTCCAAAGTCTGGGTGGTGAATGGCAGCCTCGTGAATGTCGATACGGGCAATCAGCCGACCGAAGAGGAAAAAGACGAAGAAGTTCCCGTGCCGCCGATTACCGCCGGACAGTACAAGATCCACTGGCTGCCGCTGGACGAAGAGCGCTGCGATCAGCAGTACGCGCCGTCTTTCGACAGTGTGACCGTGACGCCGACCAGCTTTGACTCGGTCGATCTGATCATCAACGGTGAGACCTATACCTTCGGTGGCAGAAACCTGAACGAAGGTCTTACGGGGCGTTTCGAAATGGAGCGAGACACGCTGCGCGCTGATCTGAACCGTCGTTTCGCTGAGGACTTCAATTTCTTCTGGCATCAGTCCAGCCCGGATTACCAGTCGTCATGTGCTGCAAACGGCACACTGACGCTCGAAAGCCCCGCTGCTGACCAGCCGAAGTTCACACTGGCAGATCGGGTTGAAGCACCGGCAGATGTGGTCGATCCCATGACGGCATCGGCTCCGTTTGATGCCCCCGCATCCGGCAGCTACAGCGTCGAGGCGACCCCGATGATCACATCAGAATGCACAGCGGAACGTGCTGCGGAGCTTCCGCAGATCACACAGGCCACGCTCGATGTCGCGGAGGGCAGCATCACGCTCGATCTGGGCGCAGAACAGTACACGCTCTCAGAAAATATCGCTGGCTATACCTACTACAAATTCGAGGAAGACTACTCCGGCGTGATGGTGTCGATCTCGGATGCGCGAAATGGCGTGGTCTCTGCCTCATATGCCGTTTACGCATCGGATATGACAAGCTGCTCGGTCAACCTGACCCTTACACAGTAACACCTGATCTGTAAAGTCACAGGGCGGCTGACGAAAACCAGTCGCCCTGA
>JAEZAF010000262.1 GCA_023430545.1 Chloroflexota bacterium | reverse complement strand
GTCGTCGCGATGCCCGTCGTGATGTACTTCTGAAGGAAGGCGAAGACCAGCGAGATCGGCAGCAGTGTCAGCACCGTCATCGCCAGCACCAGATCCCACTGCGTGTTGAACTCTCCCTGAAACGAGTTGAGCGCCACCGGCAGCGTGAACAGTTCCTTGCGGCTGAGGACGATCAGCGGCCAGAGGAAGTCATTCCAGCGCCACATGATCGAGAAGATCGCCAGCACCGCCAGCGCCGGGGCCGCCAGCGGCATGATGATCTGCCAGTAGATGCGCCACTCGGTCGCGCCGTCGATACGGGCCGAATCGATCAGCTCATCCGGGATCGTCAGCATATACTGGCGCAGCAGAAACACCCCAGTCGGAGTCGCCGCCGCCGGGACGATCAGCCCAAGCAGGTTGTTATTCCAGCCGACCTGCGTCACCACCAGAAAGATCGGGATCAGAATCACCGGCAGCGGGATCATCAGCGTGCTGATAATCATCAGGAAGACGGCGTTGCGTCCGGCGAAGCGGTACTTGCTCAACCCAAAGGCCGCCATACTGTTGATCAGGAGCGTCAGCAGCGTTGAAAAAATCGTGACCACCACGCTGTTGCGCAGGTATGTGCCGAACTCGAAGGTCGTCACGCCCCGCGTGTAATTACCAAAATCAAAGTAAACTGATTCGACCGCCTTGCGCTGATTGATGTTGACGCGGATGATTGCTTCCGGTTCAGCCGGGTCAATCATCTGTGCCTCGATGCCCACGCGCCCGGTCTGCGCCAGACGCCGGACGCTGCCATCTTCCATCGTGACATCGTACAGATCCAGCGGCGCGTCATAGCCGGGGACGGTCACCGTTTCCTGATGGTATGGCAGCAGTGTCGGCGGAAAACGAATGAGCTGGGTCTGCGGCTTGAACGACGACAGCACCAGCCAGATCACCGGGCCGAACATCACCAGCGTGCCAATGGTGAGATAAAGATAGGTCAGTAAATCCGCACCGGAAAGCCGTTTGCTTCCCTGTGTGCGGCCAAGAAATCCCAATACCGTATTCAAACGTAATTCTCCGTCATGATCCTGTTATGCAGCTTCTGAGGAGTCGCGGCCCAGACGAAGCTGTCCAAGTGTCAGCACCAGCAGCACCACCGCCAGCAGAATCGACGCAGCCGCTGCCAGCCCATACTGCGGCGTCGAGGGATCGAAGCCCGTGCCGTAAATATACTGGACGATATAATTGGTCGCGGTCCCCGGCCCTCCGCCTGTGAGGACATAGGGCTGTTCGAAGACCTGCACGGCGCGGATCAGAGCCAGCACCAGCACCACCAGCATGGTCGGCATCAGCAGCGGCAGTGTGATAAAGCGGAACGCATCCCGGTTCCCTGCGCCGTCGATCTGCCCCGCCTCGTAAAGTTCCGCCGGAATCGCCTGTAAACCGGCCAGCAGGATGAGCGTGAAGAATCCCATCTGCGCCCAGATGCTGACCACCACCACCCAGAAGCGCGCCCAGTCGGCATTGAGCAGGAATGGCAGGCGATCGCCTCCCAGCGAGACGATCAGCGCATTCAGCACACCGTCGCGCTGCAAAATCCACTTCCAGATCAGGCCGACGACCACCGGCGACAGCAGCACCGGATAGAAGAATACACTACGGAAGAAGCCGCGAAAGCGGATTCTGCGGTTGAGCACCAGCGCTGTCAGCAGTGAGATGAGCACCATGCCGCCCACCTGCGCGATCACAAAGCCGACGGTATTGATCACTGCCCGCCAGAAGACATCTTCACGGCAGCTATTGGGATCAAAAATACTGCCGCAGGCGAGAAGTGTCTCGAAATTCTGCGTGCCCACAAACGGACGATCTGCCGGAAACAGGCGCGTCCCGCCAGTGAAGGCGTAATAGAGATTGAGGAGCATCGGCAGCAGGATGAAGATGCCGAAGATCACCAGATTGGGGAGGATAAAAAAATAGGCCATGCGCTCGACACCGAGGCGGCGCTGTAACGGTTCCAGCACAATATCAGCGAGCGACAGGATGCCGCCGACGATCCGCCCTGCCACCTTCCCGACAATCCCGCCTGAAGCATCGGAAACTGGCCTTTTGATATGCTCGGATTGACTTACCATTCTGACAACTTTTCTGATTTATTACACATGTGCTTGAGGCATTAGCAGAAAGGGGCACAGGCCACCTGACCTGTACCCCCTGAACTGCAAGTCCTGAAAATCAACGAGCCAACCGGTGCCCGACAAACGGGTGCCTGTCGGACAGCCAACCGCTGAAACGCCTAACTTTCACTCGCCGCCGCGATAGCATCATCGGCGTCCTGCTGCATGCGCTCGATGGCTTCATCCAGTGAGAGTTCACCCGTCAGCACCTGACCGAGACGGTCACGGATCGCGTTGAAGATCGCGGTATTCTGCGGGTGGAAGTTGAGCGCATACGCCTGTTCAGACAGGTTCGGAAGCTGAGCGAGGAACACATTCAGGGCGTCCTTCGCTGCTTCGACATCGGTTTCATACTCGACACCAGCTTCCACCAGACCGAGATGGCCGGGGATGAACAGGGTACGGGCGGCAAATTCCTGCTGCTGTTCGAACTGGGCCAGATAATCCATCACGCGGGCCACTTCTTCCGGATGTTCGGTGTCCTTGATCGCCATCAGCACGGCCCCACCGGGGATACCGGTGCTGCCGCCGTCGCCGGTCGGATTCGGGACCGCTTCCCAGTCGAAGTTATCGCCGATATTGGCGGCGAAGTTGCCGATCTGCCAGCTTCCAGCCATGTAGAACACGAGCTGGCCGTTGATGAAGTAATCGGCTGCCGGGGCATAGTTACCGCTGTTGGCAATCCAGACTTCACCCGGGGTGATGTCCTCTTCATGCCAGCCGATCAGCAGGTTGGCGAAGCTGCGGAACCCGGGGGTATCGATGGTCAGGTTACCTTCTTCATCGAGGAAGGTCGCGCCCATGCTCAGCGCGGGACCAGCCACGCGGTGACCGGTGCGGTCAATCGCGATGGCGAACGGGGTTTCGGTGGCTTCGGCCACCTGACGTGCGGCTTCGGTCCACTCTTCCCATGTCACGGCGTCGTTCTCGTCACTGGGGACGGCGATGCCTGCCTGTTCAAACAGGGTGCGATTGATGAAAGGGCCAGTGATGGTGAACTGGGTCGGGAAACCGTAGAGACCGTCTTCGTCACCTTCAGGGCGCATGGCCTGCATCACGACGGGCGGGAAGCTCTCGTCCCAGTATTCGGGATCTTCGACCAGATCACGCATATCGAGGTAGTAATCGGTCAGGCCGGTGAACGAGGTGATACGGGCGATGTCCGGGCCTTCGCCTGCCTGAATCTGAAGCGGCAGTGTTTGCAGGATGCCCTGCGCATAATCGACGGTGTCAATCACGACGGTGATGTCGGGGTTTTCGGCTTCGAAGCGGTCCAGAAGGTCACGCAGGACTTCGCCTTCGTTCCCGTCGTCATACCATGTGATGCGGAGTTCGACCGGGTCCTGGGCCTGCGTGAGCGAAAAGCTCAGCGCCAGCAGGATCAACACAAACAGGCTGCTAAATTTCTTCATTACGTAATAATCCTTTCCTTGTTTTACAAAGCTCTCGTGCGCGACAGACGGCGGATGCATACCGGAAAGCGTGCATCCTCACGGCCCCACGACGCCAGTCTGACTGGTCGAAAGATTATGTCATCTGTCGTTATGTTATGCAACACGGGCCGCGTTAAGAAACACCCTTGTGACCTACCTGTTACCCAGATTTAACCGCAGCACCTGACCGTCATCTGTCTGTGCATCAGGGAAGCCGATGATCATCGTGTCAGCGTCCATCGGAGTCTGGGTGTAGACGTTCTCATAATGCGGGAAGTCGTCCCAGTTTTCCGCCGCGCCGTTGACCGTCATCGGCCCCTGCCACGCGAATTCCAGCGCCTGCCCGGTCGGTGTCGTCCACTGGACACGGAGGCCATCCTTCTGAGGCGTGGTCCGCAGCAGACTCTCGCAGAACGCCGCGAAATCGCCATCCTCTGCCGCCCGCCCGACATGGCAGATCCACACCTCACCGGCCCCGGCGCTGCGCACTTCCTGACCGGCGTGGCGACCGTGTTTGGTCAGGATCAGATCACCATCGCCCCACAGTGCGATATAGCCATCCCCCACCCGTGCAAACGCCCACTGCCCGACGATACGCGTCTCATCGAACATTGCCACCGGAAAGTAAGCATGGCTGAAGCCAAGCCCCACGTCAGGCTCAAAGCGGTACAGGCAGATCACGGTACGGTCCACCATCCCCACACGCGGCAGCCGCGCCGAGCCTGCCCAGAAATTCGGGCGGGCATTGCCGTGCTCCTGACTGTTGCCCGGATATGTCGTGAACACCACCTGCTCCGGCCCAAGCGTCGCCTGCCACAGATGCTCCTGAATGCCGAATTCCCCCGGCAGATAATCCAGCGCGGCGGACAGCATCACCTCTGGCGCACGATAGGTCAGGGTGCGAACATCCCACTCATCGTCGCGCATATCGTATTCCAGCCTGAACGCTGCTCTGGAACGCGCATGGGTGACAACCACGCGATCCACATCCGCGCCGATCTTCTGGATCACATCCGGCACGCGGTAATTTCGCGCCGTCGCCAGCAGACCGGTCGCCCGTGTCTCGCCGTTGAACATCCCCATGCCCCACGCGATGCGCTGCAAACTGGATGTGTTCTCCACCCGCGCCGATTTCAATCCGGCCACGTAACAGCGTCCGTGTGTGCTGCCATGTACTCCACGGAAGGACTGGCACGCCAGCAGGAAGAACAGCTTATCCAGCAGTGTGGTTGCCAGTTCACGCAGTCGCGCATCTTCTGCGAATTCGGTCAGCGCCAGCATCGCGAAGGCATCCAGTGCCATATACGCATTCGAGTCCCATTCCGAGAAGTTGCCGCGCAGCCGGGTCAGAATCCAGTCCGTAATGCGCGGCACAGCCACCGCCACCTGCTCGCGTCCGGTGCGTCCGCTGTTGACGAAGACGGCATCCGGCCAGAGCTGACCGGAGAGATAGCTGCTCACATGAAACAGCACCTGATGATTCTCGGTGAAGTAGCACATGGCATCGAGTCCGGGTTCGTCCAGCCAGAACTTGAAGCCGTGCAGGGCGTTTTCGATCCGCTGCTGGTCCTCCGGTCGGATGATCGGCGTTGTGCGTTCCTGATTGCGGTACAGCAGCGCCAGCAGGCCAATCGCGTAGAAGTCGGCGCAGTCGTAGCGGCTTTCCAGAAAGTGACACGCCAGCTCGACCGCTTCACTCGAGACCGTTTCGATCAGGCCGAGGTCGAGCGCGGCCAGTGACGCCGGGACATCGAACGGCATCGCCGCCAGGTGCGCCAGCGCTTCCCGCCGCCGTGACTCATAATCGCTGTCTGCATCAGGCTGCTGGCGGAAGTCGTCCTTCCCCGCCCAGATCTCGCGCACGACCTCCAGCGGGGTACCGTCCGCTGGCGTAAACCGCAGCACCAGCGTATTTTCCCCCGGAAGCTGCGACAGCAGCGGCGCGACCTCTGGCGTGATCGGCAGTTCGGCGTGTTCCCCCGGCTGTAAACGCATGTGCCGGACGCCTCGCGGAAGCTCCAGTCCGGAAAGCGCTGCATTGACATTGGTCGGCACCGCGACGATCACCTCGGCGTTGAAGTCGAATGGTTTTTCAGCATCCTCACTCAGCGTCACATATCCCGGCAGCGTCGGGAAGGCGAAGCGCTCGACCAGCAGATGTTCCAGCCCCTGCTCGGCTTCCTGCCACTGCGCCGGATCAATATCCCCGGTCGGGATGCCGACGCGCAGCGCGGGTGCGTGCGTAAAGCGCAGGCCGAGCGCCAGCCGCGCCTCACGAAAGCCGATCATCTCGCCCTGAATATACAGTTCGTTGTCCCCGGCCTGTAAATCGAGTTCCAGCGG
>JAEZAF010000248.1 GCA_023430545.1 Chloroflexota bacterium | reverse complement strand
TTGTTCTCCCAGATTTCGACACGCAGGCCGCCTTCACCCTGATTGGGATCAGAACGCCACACCACCTTCCCTGTAATATCAGCCATAATCTGTACTCCTTGTCTGTATTCCTACCGCTGCCTGAGGGCGCGGTAAAAGTTGTCGTTGATGATCTGCGGCGGAGCCAACTGCTGATCAAAGGCCTGCCGCGCTGCTGCAACCAGAAAGCGGGCCGGGATAATCCCCGGATCAATCCCAATGGCGAGACGCTGCGCCGCTTCTCCGATCATGGCTTGATGATCAGTACGAAAGGCCGCCACCGCTGCCAGACTTTTATTGCCCAACTGCGCATATGGCTGATAAGCAATCGTATCGACCACCACTTCAATGGACTGTTTCGCATGCCTCATCAGCGGTGCAGGGATGCTGCTGCGCTCGATATCGGGATACAGCCGCAGCCACATGTGCTGAAAACGAGCAGCTTCTCGGCCGAACCCCATCCGGCGCAGCAGTTCGATATTGATGAGCAGGCGCAGAAAGGAGGTCGGATGCACGCCTGTCGGATTGAATGCGGTGGTCGCCCGAAACGAGCGACCGATCACATCCATCAGCGAGGCGACAATCGACGGGCCACCCAGCAGCACACCGCTGAGATCAGCCCACGTTTCCTTGTGCCAGCGCGACCAGATTTCAGCGATTTCACCGTTGATGCCACTGGCTTCCAGTGCGGACCGAATCCGCTGCGGGACTTCATCCCACAGGTCAAGATCGCTCTGCAGGTTATGACTAACCTCATGATGAACCGCACCCAGCGTCCAGACATTCACTAACCGGTGATACGGCAGGCTGACGATCGGAAACTGATTCAACTGCTGTCCCAACTGTGAGAGCGGGACGCCGCGCCGGAAAGTTGCCGGAGTGAAGCCGGTTTCCATATAGGAGAAGGCTGATGGGGACGGAATCGAACGTGCTTTGCCTAACCCGGTATAGACCACCTGATAGCAGTCAAGCGCAATTCGGTCTGCTGCCAGCAGCATAGAGGCATAGTGCGTCTGACGCTGGCCGAAGAGTTCCAGATAAAAAGCCCAGATCTTCTCGATTAGCTTGACCCACGCCTCAACGTGCTCACGATAACGCAGCATGTGCTCCATACTGCGGCTGCTGTAGCCATCACGGGCAGCGGCTTGCGCGGTGATTTCCAGTCGTGCCACCTTGTCCTGAAGCTGCGACCGCAAGTGGACAATCAGTTGATTGACCGCCTGAATGTGCGCGTTGGAAGGACACCCCGGTTCAGATCCAAATTCATCTGGCCGAAAGGGACGAAGCGCATCAACGTTACGCGTCGAGTTAGTCACCTGTGAAACGAGGAAACGCCGTGCTTCACGCTGCGCCTCATGCGCTACCCGCCGCTGCGTTTCAGTATGCAGCTTCTGCGGCGATATTTCAGGCACAGAGGGTGCTTTATGTCCGTTTGTGTGAAGCGTCTTCCCTGGCAGCATATCCATGAGAACCTTCTCTTCTGGATGGGTGCATCTCCGGTTGATGAGGTGATACCTTGCAGTATCCCTGACCCTATATCGCAGAGAATCTCCTGAGGTATGGAGATCTCCAGCGAACCTTCATTGCTGGCTAGTAGGAATAGCGGCGGCGAGACAGCGGGCGTACCGTCACGTGATACTGACGGGCACGGCGGGCTGCATACCGAGTGCGACGAATCGCGAGCTGGGTGCGGCGTGGGCTGGCAAGCGGACGAGCCGTATTGCGCACCATGGTGCTGACAACGCGCTGACGGGTGATCGGACGACCAGCCCGCGCCTGACGCGCTACCTGAACCGCAGTAGTCGCGGCGATCTGCGGCAGCAGTTGCAGCGCTTCGCGTGAGCGGCGTTTCTTCCCAAACAGACTGCCAAGCGCCTTGATCCCAGTGCGAATCAGCGGGGCGGCTTTCATCGCCATCGGTAGTGCTTTGGCAGCCAGCGGCAGCAGTAAAGGTAAAAACTCATCGCGTTCACCTTCACCCTCATAGTAGGATTCATCTTCGTAATATGCCTCACCATCCCCTTCGGATTCGCCCAGATATTCCTGATCGGTTTCACCAAGAAGTTTCGGCAGCAGCGTCCCGGCGAGATTGGCAATCGCGCCAATGAAGTAGTCCCGCTCATGATCATTCTCGGTATTGGCGGCCAGCGTGGCGTAGTGCGCCATTTCGTTATAGATCTCCATGTCGCCACCCATTTCCTGAAGCAGCGTTTCGGGATCACTCTCGGACTCGTATAAGCCCTCGTGGTCCCCCTCACGCAGCGCACGTCCGGCAATCGCCTTTGCGAGCTGTGCCCCCTGCGCCCCAGCCAACTTGCCGCCTAAATGCTGGGCAGCCTGCATCGCCAAAGGCCGCAGGAAAGGCTTGGCAAAGTTGAACCCTGACTTCAACGCCCCCAGAAATTCGTCGCGCTCATACGCGTATTCGCCATCCTCGTGGTCGAGTCCTTCCCAATTCTGCTCGCCCTCGCCCTGATAGCCGCCGTACTCCATGTCTTCAAAATCACCACCTTCAAACATACCCTGCTCAAGGTACTGATTTTCCGGGTTGAAGTAATTGCTCATCGTAAAAATCCTCACGTTTTCATGGACGTTCAATCAAACAGTAAGGTAAATCGAGGCCGCATCATAGTTCTCTGTTCAGGTGTCATACAAACATGGGACAGCGTGCAGGTGACAATTACCGGAAAGCTGCATTTATACAAACAAGTATTCGAGGATTGAGACAATGCTCACAGACACAACAGTCACTCATGATCGGATTACATTTTTACTTCAGACTCTGCTGGAAAATATCTCATTTGAGCTGACGGAAGATGGTGCCCCGTGCCTCGTCCTCAGCACACAGGTAAATGACATCCGCTGTTCACTGGTATGTGCGCGTGTGAAAAATGGACATGTCCGCCTAAGCACGCGTGAGAAGGAGATCGCCGCGCTGATCATCCGAGGCATGCCGAACAAGATGATCGCACGGCAGCTCGACATCAGGCCAAGCACCGTCGCGGCCTACATTAAACGCATGTTCGTCAAGCTGAACGTGTGTACGAGAGCTGAGATGGTCGCCAGAATCTTTCAGGAAAATCTGCTGCACAGCGCTCCTGTAACTCAACGCAGCTTCAACGCTGCAAATCAGCCACAGGAGCAGGCACAACAGACAGAGCAGGTGAGGACAATCACCTATGAAGATGTAACGAGGAATTAAAGAACAAACAACCTAAGCAGGAGCGCAGACGGAAGTCCTTTCCGGTCAGCCAGTACCGCCGTGTAGTTTTTCTATACGGCGGGTTTCCCGCTTTTGTCCTTTACCTGAA
This sequence comes from Chloroflexota bacterium, assembly GCA_023430545.1. Classification (GTDB taxonomy): domain Bacteria; phylum Chloroflexota; class Anaerolineae; order Aggregatilineales; family Phototrophicaceae; genus JAEZAF01. Next base: position 28,390 of record JAEZAF010000248.1, on the reverse strand, counting down.
CCTGATGCTCCATATCGGTTATGTTAGTCTCCGCCAGATCATCAACCCAGGTCTGAGGTGACATGGGGATTTTGGCAACATGCGCCCCTCGGTTAATGACCTGTATACCGGTAGGAGTACCAAAAAAGTAGAGCAGCATCAGGACGATAAGCTTGATCGTGAGTAATGGGTCAGCGAAATAGAGGATCACGCTCAGGACCAGCAGTGCAGGCGGAAGTGTACCAGCTTTGGCTGCATAGTGAGCACGCAGGTAAAAATCACTGAAACGCACCATCCCCAATGAGGCAAATACCCGAAAGACTGCACCTGTCAACAGCAGGATCGAGATAAGAATTTCAAAGAAGGTCACGGCTTATCCTCCTGACGGGTCCGCTCTTTACCGCGTTCCGAACGTTCAATATAAATACCGACAACCGCCAGACTGAGAAACCCGACAACCGCCGTCACAATCAGGACATCGATGAGCAGCGCCTGCTGTGTTGCAATCGCGTGAACCAGACCGAATGAGACAACGTGCAGCGCAATCTGATCTGAGGCGATGGCGCGATCAGGCAGATCCGGCCCACGTACCAGCCGGATCGTGGTCAGCAGCAGCGAGATGAACAGCAGCACATACGTAATATCCAACACCGTCCGAAAAGCAGGACTCATCGCATAACCTCCAGTAGATGCCGCTCCAAACCCGATTTTATATATTCACGCATGCCGTCAGGATCTGGTACATCAATGACATGGATATACAACGTCTTTCGATCTTCCGATAACGCTACCCCCATCGTACCGGGGATAATGACCAGCAGTGTATGAAACAGGACCACTTCCAGATCCGTCTCGGCGGTCAATGGTATCCCAATAATCCCGGGTTTCAGCTCATGTTCATCACGGAAGATGAGGCGGGTCACCTGCAGGGTGGAGCTTATCACTTCAACACAGTAATACAGGAAGAAACGCACAAAAACCGGTACCCGCCGGATATAGCGATACGCCCCTTCACCAAGCCACTGGCGGGTGACAAAGATGATGAAATAGCCCAGTAAGAAACCGCCGATGAGGTCTACAGGCGTAAATGACTGGAGTGATGCCCACAACAACGCCAGAATAAGGTTGATGGTGAAATAATTCATTGCTCACCTACCGACAAGATCGCAGTCTGATACGGGGCAGGCTCGAGGACACTTAAAGCCGCGCGGCGCGAAAGTTCAGACAAGGGTTCCGCAAATACACCAGAGGCGATAATCAGGGCCGCCAGCAGGATAGTAGGCACATACAGTGATACTCGCTGATTAAAAGGGATCTGATAGTCTTCGAGCAGGCGGACATTTTCCGGCATCTCTTTCCAGAAAACTTCATTCCAGATTTTGATCATCGAGTAGAAAGTCAGCAGGCTGACAACCAGAGCTACCGCTACAATCCCATACTGCCCTGCTTCCAGACCCGCACGGATGAGGATCATCTTGCCCCAGAACCCGGATAAAGGCGGAATCCCGGCCAGAGACAGTGCAGCGATCAGGAACAGAATCGACAGCCACCGGTAATGTTTGCGGAAGCCGCCCAGATATTTCAGCTTATAGGTATCGCGGATTTCATAGACAATGCCTGCGATGAAAAACAGCGCCGTCTTCGACAGGATGACATGCAATACAAAGAAGACAGATCCGGTCATCCCCATCTCGGTTGCCAGCCCCAGCCCCATCAGCAGGTAGCCAATCTGACTGATGATGTGAAAGGAAAGCAGACGCCGCCATTCCCCCTGAGCAATCGCACCCAGTACGCCGGTAATCATGGTAAATGCTGCAAGCACCAGTATGAGCGGCTGAAGGAAGACTAACTCATTCGGAAATACGAGCACCAGCACCTGCCACATCGAGTAGATACCGATTTTCGTGAGCAGCCCACCAAACAGCGCCGTTACCGGGATAGGCGGAGTGTGATATGAGGCTGGCAGCCAGTAGAAAAGCGGAAAAATCGCGGCTTTGATGCCAAATGCCAGCAGGAACAAAATCGCCAGCAGGGTTGTAATCCCCGGCGCTGGAATGTCCGCCAGTTTCACTGACAAATCGGCAATATTCAATGTCCCGGCAACGGCATAGGTTAATCCGGTGGCAATCAGGAAAATAGTAGAGCTGATGAGATTGATCGCGACATACTTGATCCCCCCTTCGAGCTGTCCTCGTTCACCGCCCAATGTCATCAGCACAAACGATGACAGCAGCATCAGCTCGAATGCAACATACAGCGTGAACAGATCGCCGGTGATAAAGGCGAGATTCGTTCCCATGATCAGAAAACCGATCAACGGGTAGTAGACAAAACGCTCACGATTGGCATCAATCGTGGCATGGGAGTACATCACAACGGCAAAAGCGATAATCGCCGTAATCAGCAGCATCAAGGCACTGAGCATTTCAATAACAAAGGTGATCCCAAACGGGGCCGGATGCCCCCCCATCTGCGAGACGATGAGCGTGTCGGTCGTCGCCACATAAAACACAATAAAACCACAGACAATCACATTGGCCAGCGCCGCAACCATGGCGGCAATCCGTCGTCTGGGACGCTGGCGGAAGAGCGCACTCAGCCCCATCAGGAACGGCATGATAATTGGCAGCATTACCAGTAAAGACATTACGCGTTTAATCCTCTCGATCTGTACTTTGCAGGGCGTCGAGATCATCTGTCTCAACGGCCTGACTGGCTCGATATCCCAATGCAATAGTGAAAGCCAGCACACCGAAACTGATCACAATCGCCGTCAGGATCAGTGCCTGAGGTAAAGGATCTGCCATCGCTTCACGAGGGACTTCTCCAATGACAGGAGATGATCGTTTACTCAGGTCACTGGTGGAGAAAATCAGAAGATTGACCGCGTAGGTCACCATCGTCAGTCCCATAATCAGCCTGACGATACTGCGCCGCAGCATCAGATAAACACCGGCTGCAAAAACCGCGCCAGCCGTAACAGCGAAAATCAGCAGCATCAGTCTTCGCCCCTTTTTCCTTCTTCTTCCATACCCATCACAATCGCTGACGTCACACTAAAGACCACAATGTAAACGCCGATATCAAACAGTAAGGTTGTGCTTAGCTGTAATAAACCCAGATTCGGCGTTGCCTGTTCATAATAGATCGACTTCAGGAAGTCCCCCTCAAGTACAAGCCCGACCATCCCAGTCAAAAAAGCGAGTGAAAGCCCAAACAGCGCCCCGCGTAAAAAGTCAAGACGCAGGCGGGATCGCACGACTTCGGGGCCATCAGCCAGTGTGAGCAGGATGACCCCGCTGGCGGCGACCAGCCCCCCGACGAAGCCTCCACCTGGCTGGTTATGTCCCCGCAGCAGCAGTGCAATTGAGAACAGAATCAGTACAGGCATCATCGCCCGCGCCAGAAATTTGAAAAAGAGCGACTGTGTCATCGTTGACCTTCCTTCAGAGCCTCATCATCCTTATCGGTTTCAAGAGGTTCTGCAGGCGGCTGTGGCACCTCTGCTTCTCTTGTAGTGGAGTCATCAATCACAAAGCGACCACGCGGCTGACCGGACGGACGCAGGCGCAGCAGCGCAATAGTGCCGGTAGCGGCAATCACCAGAACCGTGATTTCGATCATGGTGTCCATCCCGCGGAAGTCAACCAGAAGCACATTGACCACATTCGTCCCATGTGCCAGAGGCACCGAGTTATCGAGATACCAGTCCGAAATGGAGGGTGCAATCTTATTCGTCCCTGCTGCCAGAATGAGGATCGTGATCGTGACGCCACTGGCTAAGGCAATCGCCGCGTCAAAAACGCGCTGCGCCCGACTCTGCCGTGTTGTAAAGGTATCAGGCAGGAAGTGGAAGGCCAGAACGAACAGCACCAGCGTGATGACTTCGATCATGAGCTGAGTCAGCGCCAGATCGGGTGCGCCGAACAGGATAAAGAACAAGGCCAGCAATGACCCCTCGATGCCCAGAATAGTAACAGCACTCAGGCGGCCTGTTGCCAGACATCCAGCGACCGCGCCTATAATCAGAAGGGATGCCAGCATCGCGATGTAAGGATCGAAATCAGAGAGCAGATCAGCCGGGAACGGATTGACATCTGTAATGAGAATGACGCCGAACACCGCAGCGATAAAAGACAGGAAAATGATCGTCATGTAATAACGCAGGCGGCCATTCTGCAAATGAGTCGTTACCCATCGTGCAGTATCCGTCAGAGCGTCGAAGAACAGCCACTCATAGATAACAGATGGATTACCTTCGGGGAACCGACGCAGAACGGCGATAAACCGATGCCGGATGAGAAAAATACCCAGCCCCAGTACAATCGCAATCGTGCTCAGAATAAGCGCCGGAGTTATGCCTTCAAACAGGTGCAGATGCACACTGATGGTGTCCTGATAAATAGCGCCTGAGGCGGCGCTTACCAGCGGATCGCCCACCTGTGGCAGCAGGAACGGAAGTATCAGACTCCCGATTCCTAGAATCATGGGTGCGCCCCATAACAACGGCGAGACTTCATGAGGTTCATGCGGCGGCGGGGTTTTAGCCGTACCGAAAAACGCGTCTTTCAGAATACGGAATGCCACTGCAACGGTCAGTGCTGAGCCGAGAACAGCCGCCACAATGAAGAAAGTACGGAGGAAAGCCGGTTGATCCTCATAAAGTGCGGCATATTTCAGCAGTTCTTTCGCCAGAAAGCCCATGACGGGTGGCAAGCCGGACATACTGAACAACGCGACGAAAGCCCCAATGAATGTAAATGGCATCAGCCGTGCCAGATTACCCAGACGGTCGATCTGACGGGTCCCGGTAGCATGATCAATGCTGCCAGTCGCAAGGAATAAAGCGGCCTTGTACAGCGCATGGGCGATAATCCCGACAACCAGCGCATTCCCGGCGGCTTCGCTGGCAATACCCTGCATCGCCACCAGCGCACCAAGCCAGCTCACGGTACTGTAGGCCAGAATAGCTTTAAGGTCGGTATGACGCAGTGCGATGAGCGCGGAGTAGACAAACGTTACCCCTCCAACAATCGTCAGAATCCAGACCCATGCATCCGTCCCTCCGAGGGCTGGAGTCAGACGAGCGAGGAGAAAAATCCCCGCTTTGACCATCGTTGCAGAATGCAGATAGGTACTGGCCGGTGTAGGCGCTTCCATCGCACCCGGCAGCCAGAAATGAAACGGAAACTGTGCGCTCTTTGTAAACGCCCCCAACAGGATAAGCAGCAGGGTGGGCAGATAAAGTGCGTGCGACTGGACCGTCTGCCCTTCCAGTGCCAGAATCTCTGAAATCTGGAAGGTACCGGCAATCTGCCCAAGCATCAGGAAGCCTGCCAGCATTGCCAGCCCTCCACCTGCAGTGACCAGCAGCGCACGGCGAGCACCTGCCCGCGCCGCTGACTTCTCATGCTTGAACCCAATCAGCAGATAGGAAGTAACTGTCGTGATTTCCCAGAACATGAAGGTCAGCAGCAGGTTATTGCTCAGTACAATCCCCAGCATCGCAGACATAAACACCAGCGTGTAACCGGTAAAACGCGTGAAATCATCTTCCTGATCAAAATAGCTGCTGGCATAGGTCAGTACCAGCGCACCGATCCCGCTGATGATCAGCGAAAAAAGATAACCTAATCCATCGAGTGTGAAAGAAAGAGAGACATCAAACGAGGGTACCCAGGCAATGTCGATTTGGGCGACAGCACCTGTCGTCACTGCTGAAAACTGGCTCAGCAGATACGCAAACGTAATTGCGGGGATAAGGATTGTTGCAAGAGCCAGCCAGCGTCTAGGGACTAAATACAAACCTCCGCCCGCGAGGGCAGGAAAAGCAACTAAAGCAATCAGTTCCATTGACATTCCCTGTTATAGGTGAGTACATTAAATTTAGTACTTTCAAAATAAGCCTGTCTCCATCCAGCCAGTGGACGCCGTTCAGGTTATCGCATCATAAACTTCAGTTTTTTACTTCTATAATCATTTAGAGTGCTTATTGTGAGTTCAGGGACCACTCTGTCAACGATTTAGCCGCTAACCACATCTTATGTAACATTGAATTGTGCCAGCTCGCGATTATAACGAGAAAGAATAGGGTAAGCGAAAGGGCGAAATAGCAAATCAAACCGTAGATGCTTTCTCTGGAGGATTCTTTACCTTGCAACAGGCTGAAAATATGTGACCCTGTACAAAGTACGGCTGAAAATAAAGGACATCGTCTTCGAACGATGTCCTTTTTCAAATCAACTGCTAATCAAGACTATTCTACCGGGACAGTGATGCTGCAAATCGGGATGTAATGCAGACGCTCTCCGACAATGCGATAAGTCCCGGCTTTGGCGGTCCAGTAGATGTAAAAGGTGCGTATGTAGCGCTCGTCCACTGTCCCCAGTCGGATGGGTTCTGTGGCTTCTGGTCGATAGGTACTGTTCCCGACGCTGATCTTGCCCGGATCAATCCTGACGGCGTCTCTGGCTTCCCCCCAGGTGATAAACGGCTGCGGACGGAACTGAATCTTCACCAACTGTCCCACCCGCAGTGGGCCGTTCTCGCTTTCACAGGTTTCCAGCGAAAGTGTATTTGTGGGTGGTGCCTCGATCCTTGTGACGACAGGTGGTGCTTCGCATGCGCCCTTCTCGCTCACAAACGCACCTCGAATCCAGTTGGTATTATTCAGTTGATACCAGATACCGCCGTTTGGATCGTTAGTTTGCAGGGTCGGGTACACCTCGACTCCTGCATCCAGTTCATTGACCGCCTCGTAAAAGTCACCGGGGCCAGCCCACAGCGTCACTTTACGGCGCGTCATACGGATACAGCGATTCGGGTCTTCAGCGATGACTTCTTCTACAGGTGGCCGCACCTCCTGACCGGCACGTAACGCTGCGACCTGCTCGGTGATCTCATCGAGTGTCAGCACCTGCGGCATACGCACGCGACGAGGCAGGTTATTAAGCGGAAGACCCGCCAGCGTATCAGCATTCACTGGCACGGCTGCACCCGCTTCAAAACGTGCTCCGGCGGGAATCAGAGTGTCCTCATATTCCGCAAACCCTTCCATCACATCCAGTTGCAGCACGGCATCCGCACTATCCACCCGAAGGAAGAACGTCCCTGCGAGCCGTAAAACAGTGTTGTTGATGGTGAGCGTCACCGCCTGCTCGACGTTCGGTGTCTGTACCAGCATGCCGGCTGCAAGTGCGCCGTTACAGCGCTCAAAAGTGGATGAGTTCGTCAGCTCAAACGACTCGAACGGACGCAGCACGGGTGTCTCCAGATCAACAACATCGAGTGCACGAATATTCCCGTCACTGGTGACGACATCGGCAGACACCCAGCCAAAGTCATCACGGTTGGGGATAATGACGCGCAACCACAGGCCGTCTTCTGTAATTCCATTGGCACGCAGTGTCTTGGTGATATTGATTTTTTCGATCACCTCAGCCCGCAGTTCCGGACGCGGGCGAATATTGACAATCGCATTCGCAGTCAGGATCTGAGTTGGCACAGGCGGGATAAGATTTACAACCGCAGTCTCGCCAATCAGCATCAGCGTGATCTTTTTAGCTGTGTTGCCAGGTAAATCACCCTGAATGTTGAGGATTGCAGAGGAAACGCCATCCTCTACTGCAGACACGGTCAGCCGCTGGATATTGGCGATATCGGTGCGCTGTCCTGGCTGAGCAAGCGTAGAAGCCCCATCCCAAGTCTCGACTTCAACCGTCCCTCCACCATAACAGGCCTGATCGTTTTTCAGATCCCGACAGGCAGACCCAGCTCTTGAAAGCGACAACAGAACATCGGGAGTACAAACATTCTGTGCTAATACAGGTGACGCGCTAATTATTAATAGAAGTGTGAAACACCACCATAACAAACGATACATAAAGAACTCCTTGTATAAAGCTGTATATATTCACTATAACGCCATTTTCAGAGCGTAGATCAAACGTCATTCAAACGTAGGCTAAGCGCCGACAAACAACAAGGTTCGCTTCTTCACAATCACAATATAATCAGATTCAAACCCCATAACGAAAGTTGTGTTTATATGAAAAGATGTTTTCTATTTGGGGCGCTTTTGGCCGTGCTCAGCCTTACGCTCGGTGGATTTGTGCTGGCTCAGGACAGCCAACATCTGCCTTTATTCAACCTCGAACAGCAGATCGGCGCACATCCACCCAGCGGCGTGCAGTATGATCCAAACTTCGACCGTTTCGTATGGACGGATACGGATGGACGTCTCATTCTGGCAGATGCCAGAACCTACGAAACGCAGCATGTTCTCTATGAATCGGGGGCGTATAACGCCTATCGCTTTAGCCATGACGGACGTCATCTGGCACTCGCCATTGATCAGCGCGTCGAACTGTGGGATACACGAACCGGTGCGCTCAGCACTATGCTGGAGCCTTCCGGTGCACTGCTGGTCAACGCACCGCTGTACTTCAGCCCTGATGATGGACTGCTGCTGATCAATACTGTGGTCCCTGCCCCGCCAGAACTCCGCCGCAGTGAAAATGACACCTCTAACCTTCCGTGGCTGTGGGATCTTCAGAATGCACTGGATGAGATCCCGCGTTCTACCCTTCCCAATCGGGTCAATGCCTATCCGTTTTACGACTTCCGCTATGGGATGGCACTCGGATCAGACCGCACGATCGTCGGCGGTTTTCCGCAGCGCTTGCGGGTGATGAATGCAGGCGACAGCAGTCTGCCCACCGTGGCGGATATTTCATCATCGCGTGGAGAGCGCGACCCGATTAATGTATGGGAAAGCGCAGTCGCACCGCTGATGTATCTTGATCCGCAAACCAACGCCCCACTGATGCAGATCAATACCCAAAAGGGCACGGTGTTCAATCTGCCGCTGGGACGTGACCTGCGCTACGGGACGATGCATCAGATCGATGGTTTCACCCGAACAACCATCCAACGCATCATCGGTGCCCCCAGTACTCAGATCGAGAACTCGCTACTGCGCCTCATCTTCGGCTCTGAGTACCGCGCACAGCAGTCATACGCACCGATGACAGTCATGCTGCTCGACCTTCTCGAACCGCTGACGGACTCTGCTGGACAGTCAGTGCTGCTGCTATACATGTACAATGAGACGAATGAAAACGGCATGATGGAACTCATCCGGCCTTCGGATATCACTCAGATGGTGCTCAGCCCGGATAACACCCGCCTGATGGTGCGCCGCGTCTCTGGCCGCCAGCCGATTGAGATCTACAACATCGAGACTGGCATCCTGGAACTGTCGATTTTCCCGTCTGAACCGGACGGAGGTCTGCTGGCCTATGACGCTACCGGCAGCATGATCATCGCCGACTTCCAGCGGTTTGATGCTGTAACCGGTGAAATCCTGGCGGAGATCCCACAATACACCCGTCCTTTTGAGCGTGTGACATTCACCGATGACGGCCAGACACTTGTGACGTTCCGGGGCAGCGAGTGGCAGATGTGGGATATAGATACAGCAATGCCGATGAGTCGCGGAGAGTATCTGCCGCAGGGTCAGGTGCGACGTTCCTCTGCCGATGGTCTGCGCGTACTCACTCAAAGTGATGGACAGAATGGCCTCGAAATGCAGATCTATCACGCGGTCGCCAACGAACGCCGCACATTGTCGATTCCATACAGCGCGGGAATCAACAACATCCTGCCATCCGAGGACTGGGAACAATTCCTCGTGACCTACAGTGATGGCGATCTGGCGGTCTTTACCATGAGCGACGGACAGATCTTCCACATCGATGCGGACAACCTTCCGCCAGATGTCAATCAGGTGGGATGGGTCGATAACGGAACAATCTATGCCCAGAGTTATACGCTGGAAGATCGCCGCTCCCAGCCGATCTACGGCCTCGATTATCATATATCTGGCCTGCCCAACTGTCTGGTGGATGCTTTCCCCGACGAATGGCCGGCATGGATTCCGGTATGGGAAGCACTGCGCTATCGCAGGGACGCACAAAGCTATGCGCGGATGAATTTACAGATCTGCGACCACCTGCCGGAAAGCGCCGACAGCGTTATCCCCGCACTCACACCCACACCGGTCTTCTCATATCAGTCTGATGCAACCCGTGTCCCCGGAAGTCTGCCGGATGTCCCCGCCTGTCTGACCAGTCAGTTCCGGGGTGAACAACTGGACTATGCCGGACTCTGGCGTGAGCTGACAGCCGACCTGCGCGAGGACGAAATCGCCCAGCTCGAAGTGCTGATCTGTGAAGGCCTGATCACCTCGATCTATCAGATTCGGCCAACACCGACCGTCAATCCGAATATGCTCAACGCGATCACTGCGACACCGGTCGAGGCGGCAGCACAAAGCGTCGAAACTGGTCAGCAGGCGCTGAATGTCATGACGATTGACCTCGCCACCGGTAATCGCAGCACAGGCACCTATCTGCCACCATTGGCTGTTCAGAGTCAGCAGGGGGCGTATGCACAGGATATGGCTTATGATCTTGTGAGTTCCTTCTTTTACAATCAGTTTGGATATACACCGTACACATTTGCCATCAGTGCCGATGGTATACGCTTCGGAATGCTGGATGATAGCGGCTTCGCAAAACTCTACCGGCTGTCGAAGTCAGTTCAGACACTCATCAGTGAAGAACAGAACGCCGTTGTAGAACGTGCAGCGAACCAACCACGCAGCATCGGTCTGCCACCGACTCCAACTGACAGCTATAACTTTGTCGGACAGCCACAGCCCACCGTCACACCAACCATCACACCGACTGCCCCGCCCCCTGTCTCTGAAGGCACCGTCGAAACACAGGTCGAGGATGTCTGCCCGGCGCAGCAGTTATACGACATCAGCGCGCCACCAACAGATTTCGCGGCAGCCGGACGGCTGATGGTCCCACCGCGTGACGATATCTATGCAATGTGGGTACTGGAGCCGGAAACCGGAAAGCTGTACCCGGATGAACGTCTGCCCATGTGCGGCATCAACGAGAACTGCGATTTCTCATTTGATCAGGAGTACATCCTGCGCATGGACGAAGCTGTGACCGTATCCCGTGCAGATGGCAGCGATGTTGTGGAGCTGTTCGCACCGCAGGAAGCACCAGTGTTCCCCAGTGACTTCAACTGGAGGGATCGCCATACCCTGCGCTGGTCGGTTAACCTGCTGGTCACGGAAGGTGAGAAGACCGGCTATATACGTCACTTTGTCGATTACGATGCCGAAAGCCAGACACTGTCGGAGCCGATGCTGCCGCCTACACCAGTCACCATTCCCGAACTTGAGACAGAGACCTCTGTCCAGAGTGCACAGCCTATGGTCGAGCGCTGGCTGGTGTTATCGACACCCTACAGCGGCAGTCAGCAGAAATACTATCTCTATGACCGTGAAGCTGGCACATTCACGTACTTCGCACGTGGCAGCATCGACTTCGAATGGCATCCACTTGGCACGGCGCTGTACTACCGCTTCCCCGACACGGATGATGTCTATCAGTTTGATCCAGAAACCGCAACTCATCGCCTTTACGGTGAGCGCGTCCCGCGAGGTCTCTGGTCACGGGATGCACGCTACCGCATCACATGGCTGTCTCCAGAAGATGGGTGGATTGACCAACTGCGGCGCGGTGAACTGCCTTACAAGGTGCAGGTATGGGACAGCGCCACCAATACCATCCGCCGCTACTGCATACCGGAGACCGGTGCCTCCGGACTTGGCTCCGATATGCTGTGGTCACCAGACAGCCGCTATGTCGTGTTTACAGCGCATCTCCAGCCGAATAAGGACATCGTCCCCACCGCGACGACCACGCCGGACATCATCCCACCGACGGCAACCACTGTTCCGTTGGAAGTCCAGCGTGATTACGGGTTCCCGCGCACGCTGCTTCTGGACATCCAGACCGGCAGTGTGACCATCCTCAGCAGGGATGATGTGTATCCGGTAGGCTGGGTGGAAAGTGAGGAAGTTCGATGAAATACACACGGCTTCTGCTATTCACACTGATGCTTAGCCTGATGCTTGCACTGGTCGTATCCGTCTATGCACAGGATGCCAATCCGACCGAGCCTGCATCCGCACCGTCTGGTGTCTATGTCACCACGCAGGATTTTATCTCGTTCCGCGAAGGCCCCGGCACAGGCTTCAAACGCATCACCGTGATCAATCCCGAAGTGACGCTTCCGGCCTATGGTCGCACCTCAGATACCCGCTGGGTACAGGTGATGTACGAAGGACAGCTTGGCTGGCTGGCATCGTACTGGCTGGTGTGGAGTGGAGATGTCATCAATCTGCCGGTGGACGGTCTGAATCCAGTACCGTTTATCCGACGTGCGGCGGCACTGGGGCGTACCACCCGCGAGACGCTCTACTATCGCAACCGTGTCACGCCGGAAGATGAGCTTGGCACGATTCCATCCGGGACCGTCGTCGAGCTGACGGGGCGCATCGGCGAAGGGCGCGCCTTCCAGATGCAGGTGCGCTATGAAGGACAGTTGGTCTGGGTCGGCTCGTGGGATATCCGCATCATCGACGGGGACTACCGCCGCCTGCTCGATCTCGCCTATCTGTACCCTTACGGGCGGCTGATCCTTCAGCTCGAAGAAGATCTCGCGCTGGTCTCCGGAAGTTATACACAATCACTGGATGTATGGAACAGGCTGGATCGTGGTGATCAGGTGGCGTGTTCGCCGATCCCGGTGCGTGCCAACCGTTCACTGACGGACACCGATGCAGCGAAGGAACGCTCGTTCCTGCCTGCCGCCGAAGCGCTCAACAGCGCGGTCGATTCAATCAATCTCACGATCAGCGCGTTTGAAGATACCTGCAATAACCCGAATGTCATCCTGACACGTGACATGATCAACGCACAGCTTACCGAACTTGATAACGCAGAACGCAATTTAATTCTCGCGGGTTCACTGCTTGAACCCCTACGCCGCCGCAACCCTCTGTTGAGCGGTCAATAACGAAAAGGATAAATGATCATGAAACGCTTTACTCTGTTTGCCCTGCTCTGCCTGACCCTGATCGGTTTCGTACTGCCATTCGCTGTTTCGGCGCAGGATGCAACCGAAACCCCGGCGCCGACGTCCTCCGCCATCCCCACTGAAACACCCGAACCGCTTCCGGAATGCCCGGCATTCCCGAATGAGGCACAGGATGTCCGCACGAGCTATTACATGGGAGAGGGTCTGGCCTATCTCCAGAGCGGGCAGACAAACAGCGCCATCTTTAGCCTCACCTGTGTCATTCGCGTAATCGACACGAATTATGTCCCAGCCTATATGATGCGTGCCAGCGCCTACGCCTATCAGCGTGACTTTGAACGTGCGATCCGTGATTACACCCGTGCGATCTCGCTGGATGGCGATCTGGCCGCTGCTTACAACAATCGTGGGATCGTCTATGTCTCAATGGGTGAATACGACGATGCCGCCAGTGACTTTGACCGTGTGATCGCACTGGAAGCGGATAACATCGCCGCATACAACAACCGCAGCGTGATCCATGCACTGGCAGGCGATTACGACGCAGCGATTACCTTGCTGGAAGAGAATATCGCCCGTTCAGGCATTGATGATGTCTTGGCCGCCTATCTGGATGAGGATCGCCCTTCTGATGCAGAGTCGATTGAATTCGAGCGCTCGGCATCGCAGAGCTATGCCCTGCTCGGCATGATGTACTCGGCAAAGGCGTTGGATGCCTTCAACGATTACATCACTCTCAACCGCCAGAACGGTTATTTCATTGATGATCGTGTGATGGGTGCTGCCAGCGCCATTGAGTCCCGTTTTACCTTTGAAATGCGCCTCGACGACGGCTCATGGCTGTACGTGGCGGATTTCACCCCCACGCGCTGAGGAATCAACGATGAGATACCTCGCAGTCATCGTACTGATATTGTTATCGATTGTGGGGATGGGGGCGGCACAGGATGCCCCCACACCCACCGTGACACCCGATCCCTGTCCACCCGTGCGGGCAGATGATGCGGCGGCCTATTACACCGGTACTGGTGATGTACGCTTTGCACTCAGGGATTATACCGGCGCGGTCACACTATACACCTGCGCCATCGATATACAGCCGGATTATGCGCCCCTCTATGTCAGCCGGGGGTATGCTTATGCTGCCCTTGAGGATGACACACGTGCCGCCGCTGATTATGAACAGGCGCTGACACTGGATGAAGCCCTGACCGACGCTTACGTCAATCGAGGTATTCTCTATGTCCGTCAGGGGAATTTCGGGCTGGCGCTGGGAGACTTCGACATCGCGATTGCCTTAAATCCCGATGACGCGGTCGCCCTGCATAATCGCGGTGTGGTCCATGCCGCTGAGAAAAACTACGATCTGGCAATTGCAGACTTTCAGGAAGCACTTGCACTCGATCCGAATTATCCTGCGCCGTATGCCTCACTCGCAGCAGTCTATTCCGCGATGGCAGCCGAGAATTACCAACAGTTTACCGAGATCGGAGGGCGTCGTCTGCCCGCCGGGACGCCGACTGAAGTCCTCATGGCATTGGATGACGCCCTGCGCACGGGTGACTTCGGCGTGTGGCTGTCACTGCTCAGTCCCGTGAGGGGAGAACGACCATGAAACACCTGCTACGGCTCATGGTGGTGCTTCTGGCAAGCCTGATGCTGACCGCTGTTCTGTCGGTGTCCGCACAGGACGATCCTGCATCCTCTGACGACGCGCAGTCGGGCATCGTACAGGGCGGCATTCTGGTGGAAAGCACTTCAGAGACAACACTGACAGCCGCCTCGTTCAATCCTATGTACTGCACCGAGGAATTGGACGTCTGTCGGCATCTGATGGAGAAAGTATATCCCTCACTATTCGCCGTTGATCCGGAAACCGGTCTGCTGCTTGCGGGTGAAACCGGAAATTTCGGGGTCGTCGTAGAGCCGACGCTCACTCCTGATGAGACATGGACACTCCGTCGTGATCTGGTTTGGAGCGATGGCACACCTGTCACCGCCTATGATGTCTTCTTCACATGGGCAGCACGGGTATGGTTTCTGTACATGGACTCACCCATCCGTGCGATGCAGGTTGTAGATGAATACACACTTAGCGTTGAGTATCGAAGCGCGGCCTGCTCCGCCCTGCCGCGTGCCAATTTCCTGATCCTGCCCTCACATGTATATTCACAGGATTTCCATGAATACGTGGATGCACAGCAGGCACTAAAACTTCGACCGCTCAGTGAGTGGTTCGAATTCAACAATCACGAATTTGCGCAGTACTTCAGTAATCTGCAAAATCGGACTGACATCCCCCCGACTGCCGGAGCCTTCGAAATTGCGGAAGTCCGCCCGAATGAGGAGATCCGCCTGATCTCCGATGATCTGGCGTACATCCTTCGCGCCAGCGAGACATCTGCGGTCGATGCGTTCCTCAGTGGGGACATCGATCTGCTGATCAATCCGCCGATCAACCGCCGTGCAGATCTGCTGGCAGCGACGGCGGCTAACGGTCTGCAAATTGCCGAGCCGCTGAGCACCTCGTCCGATTTCATTCTGTTCAACGTAGCGAATCCGGGCCGGCCTCGCAGTGCCCACTATGACAGCGGCGCCCCCATCGATCAGGGGGCACACCGTGTGTTCTCGAATGTGGATGTACGCCGCGCCTTCCAACTGGCGATCGATATGGACGAGATCATCCGTGTCGCTTTTCAGGGAGATGCGGTACCGCTAGCATCCACTCTTCCCGCGACTTCATGGGCCTATAACCCCGATCTGGAACCGTCCGGTTTTGACCCACGCGAGGCAGAAGCACTGCTGGAAGCAGCCGGTTGGAAGGCCATTTACTGGAATGGCACCCGCGTCTGCCTGGGATGCGAAACTGCCGAAGACGGGACGCTGCTTTCAATCACTCTTACCTATCAGACTGGCAAGGGCCGTGAGATCGTCGCAGAACTGATTGGCAGACATCTGCGCCGTGTCGGGTTTGATGTCAGGGTCGGTTCCGGGGATTTTCCTGCTGATCAGCAGCATTTCGATGCCTATCTGATGGAGATAGAGGCTGATCCTGACCCGGATCAGTGGCTGCGCTTCTCAGCACAAGGGGATGTAATCGACAGCGGCCCCAATATCACCTCATATCACGATGAGGCGTTATCCGAACTACTGAATGAGGCGCGCACCCTTCCGGGATGCAATCCAGCCGCACGCGCCGAGCTGTACCGTGAGGCGCAGGCCCTGCTTCAGGAACAGCAGCCGTATGCATTTCTGTATACCCGCACCGACTTTATTGCTGCTCAACCCAGCGTGGTTGGCTTCGCACCGATCGCGGGGCGTCCGTTCTGGAATACAGCGGAATGGAGGGTGATCCGATGAAACGTTCTAGCCTGTTCTTTCTCAGTCTGCTAAGCCTGTTCGGTCTGCTGACGATTCTGCCGTCTTTCCCAACCGTGGCACAGGAAGCTGAGCCAGTCGTGTTTGAGGCTGTTGTCCTGCTGGAAAGTGTCTACACCCGTGTCGCACCGACCAGAGAAGCAGATCAGGCCGCCTCGGTCTTTGAAGACGACCGGCTCGAAATCATCGGCCGCAACCTTGACGGCACATGGTTTGAAGTCCGTCGTCCGGGCCGAATGAACAGCCTCGGCTGGATTTTCAACGAGATGATCGACATAGACGGCAAGACCTTCCGGCCAGAGTTTTTACCGCTGGGGGATCTGGAAACAGGTGTGATCGGTGAAAAGCCGCTCACATATGCCCCGGTATTCGCGGTATACATGCTCGGAGAGGCCAATCTGCGGCAAACGCCATCCCGCTTCGCGACCATCTCGACCCGCGTCCCGCCGCTGCTCACCGTGCCGGTGATCGCACGCAATCAGGACGGCTCATGGGTGAAGATCAACTATTTGGGCCACGAAGGGTGGATCGCCAGCCTGTCGACGCGCAGACTGCCCAACGTTCTCGACATCCCCGAAGAACCCGGTTTACCTCCGTTGGAAACCATCCCGACTGTGATCATACCGGTCGAACTTCAGCAGGCACAGATCGACCGGCTGCGGGAGTTTATCACAGCACGCCGGTCGCTGGCCGCCGGACTTGAGGGTTTCTGGTGGGCGGTCTTCAAGGGCGAGATCATGCCGTGCGATGCCCCCGAAGAGATCATCAATTATCCGTACACCGAGCAGGATCTGCGTGAACTTCCGGAACTGGGGCGCTATGTCCCTCAGCTTCGCAGCGCGATGGACTCCCTGAAGTTCGCCCGTGATCCGTTTGACGAATGTGGCATCATCGAACCGCAGCGGGTGTATAAAGCACGCAATTCCGCCATCAACTCCAAGGTCGAGTTTGACGCGATCCTCGAACGGCTTGATGTGCTCGAACGGGATGTCGTTCAGTTCCGCCGCTAAGGTGCATCATCTGATCCGACGTAAACAAAAAGACGTGAGTGTTAGACTCACGTCTTTTTGTTTATTTGATACTCTGTGTCAGCGGCGGGCCCATTCTGGTGTCGTATCCGGCTTTTCAAAGGTACCGCCGGTCCGCAGCAGACACACCTGCTGCCAGTTGAAACGACGCGGCGAGTTCGTCCAGTACGGGGCCACACGCCAGGTATAGGTTCCGCCATCCCATGGCAGATTTTCAAGGATAATCTGCGAGGTGGTTGTGGTGCTGTCAAAGGCGCGGCGTTCACCCGCAGGCGAAATTACAATCACGCTGTACACGTTCGAGCCTTTAAGCCCCGGATAGGTCACGGTGAGTTCTGCATCACCGGCATTGAAATCGCCACTAAGCGTGAAATCCCCTACCCACTGCGAACAGACATCAGTGGTCAGGTCGAACTCTTCCGGCACACGGCCATCGTTATTACGCGGCAGAATGCGGCCTGTCGGGAAAATTGAATTGAAGGCACGGCTGGTCCTCAGCAACCGCGCATAGATCCAGCCCGGTGTATCCCCATACTCGATTTGCAGCCACTGACGACCATCCCAGCGCTGGAAGAAGTCCCCAGCACGCCCGATAATCGTCACTGACCCATCACGTGGGATCTGTCCGATTGCAGGATAGGCAAAATCGGGGCCAGCCCGGATTTCAGCGTTATCCACGGTCACCAGTCCAGTGATGATGTTATCTTCGGGATTCTCAACCGGAAGGTCGCCGCCTTCATCCTGTGCCTGAGCAGTAACTACAATCTGGAATAGCAAAAGCAAAATTAAAAAAACACTCCACCGTCGCATGATGCGCTCCATTCTTTTGAACTTATGATTAACTCTACAATACACGGAATGCCGCTCACCTGACGTAAACATGACGGCTTCCCACCGAGCACTGCAATAAATCTTCAGGCAGTTTGTTGACAGACGTGCTGTTGATCGTTATCCTGTAGTTAAGCGCTTAACTAAATCACCTGTTTATTACGAGAACTTACTGTGGCAACGTTATCAGATGTAGCGAAGCTGGCCGGTGTTTCCACCGCGACGGTTTCCAAAGTCCTCTCTAATACGCCCTATTTCACCGAAGAAACGCGCCAGAAAGTCATACGGGCGATTGCGGAATTAGGCTACACACCAAACCTTCCCGCACGCGCTCTGGCTTCAGGTAAAACCGAAATCATCGGTGTGGTTTTTCCCTACATCAATGACCCACTGTTCACCGATCCATTTGTGCTTTACATGCTTCAGGGCATCGAGAGCGAATGCTACGCTCGCGGCTATAATATACTGCTCAGCACCCCCCGGCTGACCAATCACTGTCCTGACGATCACTATCTGCGCCTTATTCAAAGTGGTTATCTGGATGGCATCATCGCGCTGGATAACGTACCTGCTGCTTCCGTACTCGAACCGGTACATAAACGCGGCATCCCATCAGTTGCCATCGGATACCACCCGACCCAGTGTCACATCCGCACCGATGATTACAGCGGCGGTGCCCAGCTCATACAACATATTCTTGAGCTTGGACATCGACAGATCGGAATCATCTCAGTCGATGAGCGCCTGAATTTCTCCATCCATCACCGCCTTCGCGGGATGCGCGATGCCGCACAACGTTACGATATCACCTACGACGCGCTGCCTACCGTTCTGGGGGATTTTTCGGTTTCCAGCGGGGCGGAAGCTGCAAAAACCCTTCTACAGACACACCCGGACCTGACTGCGCTGATATGCCTGAATGACCGTATGGCAATGGGCGCGATCCAGCACATTCGCTCCTTAGGTAAACAGGTCCCGGATGATATATCGGTCATTGGATACGACGACATCCCCGCCGCTGCCAGTTTTGCCCCGCCTTTGACGACCATCGATAATCAGGCACCTTTACTTGGGCAAATGGCAGCGAATTTATTATTCGATCTGCTGGATGGAAAAAATGTGGAATCAGGCGTTATTCCCACCCAGTTGGTTATGCGGGCATCCACTGCCCCTGCATAATGTAAATCGAGTCCTGGTCAATGTAATCAGACAAAGGAGGCAAACCGTCACACCAAAATCAAGCCCATGCCCACTGCTGAAGCAAGTTATATCAAATAGAGATTTGAAGGGGACTCCATATGAATAAGCGTACAATGCTCAATACAGGTCTGCTTGCAGTGCTTCTGCTGATGTTGTCTGCCACCCTGGTCAGCGCACAGGATGAAGTGACGCTGCGTTGGCGTACACGCCCAGACAATCAGGCCGAGATCGATGTCTATACCGCGGCCAGCGCCTCGATTGATGAGGAATGGGATGGTGTAGCACTGGCCTATGAACCAGGTGGATCTGAAAGCTCAAGTTATCAGGATGTACTCGTCACTGAAATCGAAGCCGGCACTGCACCGGATGTCTTCTGGATTCCGGGCACAGATATTGCACGTTTTGCTCAGGCTGGGCTGATCCTCAACCTTGCGGATCTGGCTGCTGCCGACACGGAATACAGTGCGGAGAACTTCTACGAAGGTCCAATGGGCTTCCTGACCACGCCAGTTGAGGAAGATGGGGATGCGCTGTGGGGTCTGCCGCGTGACGTTTCCGCCTTTGCCATCTACTACAATGCTGACCTGTTTGATGAAGCAGGTCTGGAGTATCCCGGTGGTGATGACTGGACATGGGATCGTTTTGTCGAGTCGGCTGAAGCCATCAATGAACTGGGCGATGAGATCTACGGCTTCGGTATGAACAACTGGTGGGCGAACTGGGGTTACTTCATCAATGCAGCAGGCAGCAGCTTCTTCAACGAAGACTATACCGCCTGTGGCCTGAGCAATGAAGCCACCGTCACCGGTCTGGAAACAGCGGCCAGCCTGTTCGAAAGCGGCGCAGCAGTCCCGTGGGGTACAGACAGTGAACCGCCCTTCCTCGCGGGTACTGTCGGCATGTTCCTGAATGGTCGTTGGGCGACCCCTGGCACCATTGCCAATGCAGACTTCGAATGGAATGTCGCTCCGCTTCCGATCGGACCGTCCGGTGAAGCAACGAACTGGCTGTTCTGGGGTGCATACGTGGTCAATGCCAATACCGCACATCCTGAAGAAGCATGGGAACTCGTCACTCGCCTGACAAGCGATGAGATTCAGGGCGAAATCGCCAGTCTGGGTGCGAATATCCCCAGCCGTGCAACACAGGAAGCAATTGACCTGTTCCTCGCCACCCTCCCAGACAGCGGCGTTGACAATCAGGCGTTCATCGATGGCACAACGGCTGCGGATGTCCGCACTGAAGCACCGCTGTTCTACGGTGACTGGACCGCCATCGATCAGGCTTACGGCACTGGCGTCGCTTCTGTCTTCAATGGTGAGATCACCGCACAGGAATTCGCGGATACGATCTGCGAAACCGTTGCACCACTGTTCACGATTCCTGAAGAAGAAATGTAAGCCACCACAAGTTCAATGTGGAGCGATGCGGGCACGGTCCTGCATCGCTCCTTTCGATGATCCAACCGACATCAGCAAAATACTGTCTCACGAAAAGACTTTTAACTTTATGCAAGGAATCAGAATATGCGTACGACAGGCACGACCGATCAGGTAATATCGAACACGTTGCCAGGTGAATCGCAGTCGATGCCAATCGTCATCCCCGTCAGCATCATCGCCAACATCGCGATAATCATTGCATCGGTTCTGCTGGCACTGAATCTCTTCAGCCTGCGCGATGCGGCCTCAGGTGACA
Organism: Chloroflexota bacterium; assembly: GCA_023430545.1. Taxonomy (GTDB): domain Bacteria; phylum Chloroflexota; class Anaerolineae; order Aggregatilineales; family Phototrophicaceae; genus JAEZAF01. Next base: position 7,313 of record JAEZAF010000248.1, on the reverse strand, counting down.
GTACAGCTGTGCAGCAGCTTGTGCGGTTGGGCAGTCCGGTGATCATCTTTCTCGCCGTAATCGCTTTAATCCCCGCGCTGATTGCGGCTTACAGCACACTCGAACTCCTGCGAAGGCGCATCAGCGGACGATTTGCAGCATTAACACTGCAATATATCGGTGCTGTCTTCTGTGCGATTGCACTGGTCCATCTGTGGGACCTGTTTCTCAGCTTTGAGCTGATCGTCGATGGCATTATGGCGAATCCGTGGATGCTGCTCGGCTTTCCGGTGGCGTATGGGTGTTTCTGGCTCGGAGGACGGCTCTCCGGCAGCAAAATCGGACACCGGCTGGAGACCTTCGGCATTCTGCTCGGTATGGGCACGCTGATCGTTGTCCTGTTCTTTTCCAACATCCTGACGTTTGCCAATAACATCCTGTCCGCTTACAGCAATCCGGCGACATGGGCCGCAACCCTCCTGCTAATCGTGTTTGCAGTGCTGGCATGGAACTTACTTAAAACAGCAGAATATTTCGGAGAGACCCAGACTCAGACAGCCGCGTGGCAGGGTTGGCTGATGCTTTCCCCCAACATCATTGGCTTTGTACTGTTTTTCGCAGGGCCGCTTCTACTGTCGTTTTATCTGAGCTTCACGGACAGCACCGTCGGTAAGATCCCAAACATTATCGGCCTTCAGAATTACGCCGATATCTTCGCGCTGGAAATCAAACCACTGATTGAAGGTGGGACCACGCTCCAGAGCGCACTGACGTTTGGTTATACGGTATTAGGCTCATTTGATCTGATCGGCACGACTTATGTCGTCGGCGCGAAGGATACACTTTTCTGGCTCAGCCTGCGCAATACGATCCTTTACTGTCTGATCCTCGTCCCGTTGAGTGTGATCCCGGCGTTGGGGTTGGCGCTCATCCTCAACTCCAAACTTCCGGGGATGAAGTTCTTCCGGGCGATTTACTTTCTGCCCTCGGTCGCGGCGGTAGTCGGCACCGCGCTGATCTGGCGCTGGCTGTATGATCCAGCAATCGGGTTTATCAACTATACAATCACCAGCCTCGTCAACGCGCTCAACAGTACAGGCTTAACCATCCCAGATCCGCAGATCATGTGGCTGACAGGTCCGGGAACCGTCCTGATCTCGATGGTGACTCTCTCCGCATGGCAGGTGATAGGATTTAACACTGTACTCTTTCTCGCAGGACTTCAGGGAATACCACAGGAATTGTACGAAGCCGCATCGATCGATGGCGCAAATCGCTGGCGATTACTGCGTTACATTACCATTCCCATGCTCGTCCCGACCACCTTTTTTGTGATGATCACCACCATCATCACAGGCTTACAGGTCTTCAACGAACCGTATGCGCTGTTTCCGTCACTGCCCATTCCGGAAAACGCAGTGACATCGGTTTACTATCTCTACAATCAGGGCTTCTTCCGCTTTAATTTTGGCTACGCCTCAGCCATCGCGTGGGTGGTATTTGCGCTGATTTTCCTGGTGACACTCGCTCAATTTCGTGTTCAGCGCAGCAGCGCCTACGAAGGGTAGAAGGGAACGAACACTATGTCTGCACAGCCAATGCAGCGAATCCGCTGGCATACCTATCTCACAAATGCAGTGATCTATCTTCTGCTGACATTGTTCGCTTTTGTGATGATCTTTCCCTTCATTTACATGGTGATGACCTCATTCAAGAACTCGACCGATGTTTTCCACTATCCGCCCCGGCTGTTTCCCTATTCACCCGAAGTACGTGTGCAGGACAATCAGACGCTTCAGGTCTATCGGTTTACGATTGACGGTGTCGAGCGCGACATGCTGTTGGTAGAGGATGCCCGACAGAACTTCGGATTTTTTACCACAGAAGATCGGATCAACATCGCTTCTCCACGAAACAGCAGTATTGTGACACAGGTTCCTATCAGTGAAGCCGTCGAAACAGATGAAACAGTGACACTTCAAGCTGCGGATGGAAGCGAAGATGAGTTCGATGTGTATGAGGTTACGCTTGAGGATGGCAGCGTCCAACCCCTGCTGCTAGCGTATCGCGGCGCACTGGATAAATTCGTTGACCCAGAGGACCCAAATATCTTCACTTATGCGGTTGCCCGCACTGCCCCACTCTCGGAGTTCATCGAATTTCAATTTTCGAACTACAGCCGCGCATTCGGAGAGCTGAATCTCAACCGGGCGCTGCTGAATACCACTATCGTCACACTGGGTGTGGTTGCAGGCCAGCTCGTGACATCAATTTTCGGTGGCTATGCCTTCTCTCGTCTGGAATTTCGCGGACGCAATACGCTGTTTCTCGTCTATCTCGGCTCGATCATGATCCCGTTTGTCGTGCTGATCATCCCAATGTATCGGCTGATGGTTGTGATCGGATGGGAGAACCGCCTTGTCTCGCTGATTGTCCCGTGGATCTTTACGGCTTATGGGACGTTTCTCATGCGTCAGTTCTTTGTGACCATTCCCAGGGAGATTGAAGAGGCAGCGCGAATGGATGGTGCCAGCAGAATGCGCATCCTCTGGGCGATCTTCGTGCCCCTGAGTCAGCCTGCAATCGCAACGCTGGCGATCTTCTCGTTTCTGTATGCATGGAACAGCTTCCTCTGGCCGCTGCTAATTATCGGCGAAGGCAATACAGCAAATCATGTCCTGACGCTGTCCATGATCCGCCTGCGCAATGTCTTCGCTGATCAGCCTAATCTCGTGCTGACGGGTGCAGCCGTGGCGATTCTGCCGCCTGTGCTGATCTTCATTCTGGCGCAGCGCTACTACATCGCAAGCGTCGTGGGTTCAGGTGTAAAGGGATAATCGGGAACTGCCCATCTGCGGCCTCTACGCCTGCACAACAAGCTGCACCCGAAGCAGATGACAGATGTTTTTCCGCTGCCTAAGGATTACAGCAGCAGCAGCAGCACAAAAAAATATGTGCTGCTGCAACCATTTTTACCCTCAAAACGGGCAGCGATGACAGAACTTGCGGCAGAAATGTGCTGCAAGATGCAGAAATGTGCTGCAAAGACACTGCTAGTAGCAATAAGCTGCTGCCATTGCGGTGATCCATATCGAGACGATGTTAAGGTGCAGTAATTTCATACTTTAGCACGAATGTTCTGGTTGTGCGGTTCGAATTTTCAAACGAAGTGGACCCGAAAGGAGAGGTCTGAGTGGCCTGCCCTACGATAGGGTACCGGGTTGATTATCAAAGCTCTTCAGACTGAAGTCGGTGTGCATTCTCACAACCGGCTCCACCCTTAATCATTTCTGAATCATCCTCCTTCAGCCGTACACAGGTGCAGACTTTGCACCGTGTAGCCAATTGCTTGACATGCTAAAAAACTCACGTTACAGTTATTCACACGTGTCAATTGACAGCATTAAATAAAGAGAATCCTTTACTTAATATGAGAAGACCCACACAAAAAGATGTCGCACTGAAGGCTGGTGTATCCCGTTCCACCGTGTCCTATGTGCTTAACGATCAGTCAGATCTGAAAATCCCGATTTCGGATGAGACCCGCCAGCGCGTGATGAATGCAATCGCTGAACTTGGCTATGAACCTGATGCACGGGCGCAGTCCCTGCGGCGCGGGACCACCCAGATCGTGGGTGTGATCATCCCGGTTATTCAGAATCCATTTTTCTGGCAGACCTTATCCGGTATTTCCAATGCGTTGCAGGAAGCAGGTTACAGCCTGCATCTCTCCGGCCCTGCTCTGGATTCCCAACAGGAAGCCAACACGATTCGCGAACTGATACGCCAGCGTGTAGATGGTCTGATCCTGCTAGCGGCGGTTAAATATCTGCTGCCCGGCCTGACCGGTTATCTACGCGAGGCAGGTCGTCCGATTGTCGAAATCACAGCGACCACTGCCGATTTCGATCATGTCATTCACGGATACTCCAGCGGAACACGCGCCCTGATGGAGCATCTGCTTCAGTTAGGACACCAGCGATTTGGCTTCATCTACGGTGTGACACAGGATGTACAGGGTTTCGACCGTCTGCTCACCTATCGCAAGGTACTGAAAGAAGCCGGACTCTCTGATAATGACCGCTTCGAAGTGCACTGTGGTGACACACTGGAAGACGCTTATCAGGCTGCCTATGCGCTGCTCAAGCGGCCCGACCGCCCAACTGCCCTGCTGGTCATTAACGATATGCTCGCCATTGCCGTGATGCGTGCCGCAGGTGATCTCGGATTAACTGTTCCCCGCGACGTGTCGGTTGCAGGTTTCGATGACATCCCATTTTCCAGTTACACCCTGCCACGCCTCACCACCGTTTCCGGCAAGGCAGAAGAAAGCGGACGCGAGGCAGTGCAGTTACTGCTGCGGCGTCTGGCACAACCTGATCTTCCGCAGCAGGTCACATCGGCAGGTGTGCAGCTCATCATTCGGGAGTCAACAGGCCCTGCACCGGGGACAGACTGAAATAGATCTGTGCGCCAGCATTAAGGCACGACCGCACTTCTTATAGAAAAGCGCCATATTTTCAGGAGGGTCTGATGAAAAAGATTTTTTTACTTAGAGATTTCCTGCACCTGTTACCCGCCCATCTGCCAGCAGTCACAACCGAGGCCCACGTCCTATGACAGCCGTTGAACGTCCGCAAGGCGAAACTAAAGGCAGTCCCTCGGTCAACAGATTGACAGGCATCAGCGATTTTTTCAGGCGGAATTCCATCCCTTATCTGTTTCTGCTGCCGTGGCTGATCGGTTTCTTCGCACTGACCGTTTATCCAATGGGATATTCGCTGCTGCTCAGCTTCACGGATTATGACTTTACAAAGCCTGACGTGACCCAGTGGATCGGCCTGGGCAATTATATAAAAATGTTCGGGTCGGTTGTGGGGATGTCTGAATTCACCGCTTCATCGGGTGAGGTCATGCGTGTGGACCCGTATTATCTGAAGTCCCTGTCTGTAACCTTTACCTATGTTTTTGTATCCGTGCCCCTGAAGCTGATCTTCGCCCTGGCGATCGCGATGCTGCTGAACCAGAAGCTGCGAGGGGTGCCCTTCTACCGCGCTATCTATTACATCCCCACCCTGCTCGGCGGCTCAATCGCGATTGCGGTGCTGTGGCGAAAGTTGTTCGAAAAAGATGGACTGATCAACGGGGTGCTGATTGCCCTCGGCGTCAGTGATCCCCCCGGATGGATCACCAATCCCCAATTCGCACTCTGGACACTGATCCTGCTGTCCGTATGGCAGTTCGGTTCGTCGATGATTATTTTCCTCGCAGGGTTGAAACAGATCCCGCAGGACTACTACGACGCAGCCAGCGTCGATGGCGCAAATAACATGCAGCAGTTCTTCGCCATCACGATACCAATGCTCTCGCCGGTGATTCTGTTCAATCTGGTCATGCAGATGATCGGTGCATTTCAGGCCTTCACTCAAGCCTATGTCATCGGCGGCGGCAGAGGGGGCGTGCTCAACTCGACACTGTTCTATACCCTGCATATGTATATCCAGGGCTGGACGTATCACGAGATGGGATATGCGTCCGCAATGGCATGGGTACTGCTGCTGATTATCGGAATCCTTACAGCAATTGTCTTCAGATCATCGAGATTGTGGGTGTCATATGGTGTCGGCGAGTAACGCAAAAACCGGAATAATGATTCGTCATACCCTGACGCATCTGTTCATCATCGGGCTGGGACTGTTCATGATCTACCCCATCATCTGGATGGTCGTCAGCTCATTCAAACCGAACAACATGATCTTCAGTCAGCCGGGATTGATACCGCAGGTGATTACCTTTGATAACTATATCTCCGGGTGGAAAGGCTATGCGGGTACGGATTTCGGCCGGTTCTTCACAAACTCACTCCTGATGTGTGTCATCGCAATTGTGGGGAATCTGATCTCCTGCTCAATGGCGGCCTATGCCTTCGCACGGCTTCAGTTTGCAGGCAGGGCCTTCTGGTTTGCCCTCATGATGATCACACTGATGCTTCCGGCGCATGTCACACTCGTGCCGCGCTATATCATGTTCAACACCTTCGGATGGGTAGGCTCATACCTGCCGATACTTGTCCCCAAGTTCCTCGCTGTGGACGCATTCTTCGTCTTTCTGCTTGTGCAGTTCATACGCGGTCTGCCGAAAGAGGTCGAAGAAGCCGCGATTATCGATGGATGCGGCAAATTCGGCGTGTTTTTACGCATCATCCTGCCACTGGCGACGCCTGCCCTTGTGACGACAGCGCTGTTCACCTTTCTGTGGACATGGGACGACTTCTTTAATCAACTGCTGTACCTGAACCGACCGGATACATTCACCGTGTCGCGTGCTTTGCGCACCTTCGTTGGTGACGCAGGCGCGGTGTCCAACTGGGGCGGCGCACTGGCGATGTCCACCCTCTCAATCATTCCAGCTTTTATCCTCTTCTTCTCCCTGCAGAGATATTTCGTACAGGGAATCACGACAACGGGCCTGAAGGGCTAAGCGAGCACACTGGAGAAAACAGACATGAAATGATGCCCGGATAACCTATCTCAATTTATCTGTTGAAATAAAATCTTTTACCAAAACTGGAGATTCAAAGATGAGAAACCTTGGCAGACTTTCGCTCCTGGCACTGCTCGCAGTGATGTTCATTATGTCGATCCCGCTGACCGGCGCACAGGATGCGACCGAAGAAACTGGAACTGAAGAAACTGCTTCTGCCCAACTTCCCGAGTACACAGGCGGCCCTGCTGAAATCCGCGTTGCGTGGTGGGGCAATGATGACCGCGCCGCCAGAACGCAGGCCGTCATTGATCTGTTCGAAGCCGCCTATCCTGAGATCTCGGTCGTAGGTGAACCGAACGGTGGCACACCGGATCACTTCCAGATTATCGATACCCAGTTGGCTGGTAACAATGCCCCCGATGTCATTCAGTTCGGTGGAAACTGGCCGGACTACCAGCAGTACCTTGAACCGCTCAATGACTATCTCGGTGAACAGCTTCTGATCGACTCTGCCGAATTGTTCGATCAGGCGGCGCTGGTCCCTGCAACAGCCGAAGATGGCAATCTTTATGCTGTCAGCCTCGGCACCAACACGCTCGTCCTGATCTACAACAAGACCGCGATCGAGGCTGCCGGTGTTGATCTTCCCGAAGACAACATGAGTTGGGAAGAGCTGATCGACTATGGTCGGACACTTAAGGAAAGCCTGCCTGAAGGTGTCGCTCCGTTCGTTGACAACAGTACCAATCAGGCGAACTACCTGAGCTATTTCTACACCCAGCAGGGAACACCGATCTGGACGTTAGACGATGGTGGCACGTCCTACGCAACCGTTGAAACGGCACAGG
>JAEZAF010000202.1 GCA_023430545.1 Chloroflexota bacterium | reverse complement strand
ACTGCTGCTCAACCGTGTGACGACACAGGCGCTGCGTGCAGGTGGGACCGTATGAACGGATTATTTCACTTTACGATCCGTCGGCTGTGGCGGGAACGCCGCGTAATGAGTGTGCTGCTGCTGGCGATGCTGTTTGTAACGGCATTTCTGGCGCTGGCCCCGCTGTATGTCCGGGCAGTCGCGGCCTCGGAATTTGACATACGGCTGGATAACCTGACCGCGCAGCAGTCGCGGATTGATCTGCTCAATCCGTCACCGATCAATAATGATGAGATGCGGCATCAGCAGCTTGGTGATGCCATGACGGACAGTGTCCAATGGGCATCCGCACGGACAGTGTGCAGCATCGGTCTTCAGGTGGACGATCCACCAACCTACCGGACCTGTTTTCGCCCCTATGTCTATCCTGAAATTGAAGCGCTGTTTACCGTTGTGGATGGACGTCTGCCACAGGCCGACAGTGAGGTGATTGAAGTTGCGATTACGGAGAACATGGCCGCCTACTCACAGACCGCAGATGCCGATTTCATCTACGAAGTCGGGCAGCGCTATCTGCTTCTTGGCGAAACCGTCTCGCTGACGGCTGAAATCGTCGGCATTGTTGCACCGGTCATCCCACAGAAAGACGCGTTCTGGGATAATCAGCGCGATTTATTCGGATTATATGCACCAAATCTCGGGGGAAGCGGCCCTGATAACTTCGATTACGGCCTGATCACCGCGCCGGATGGCTTTCATCAGATCATCGACACCTTCGCGCCGGATGAAGCGGTTTATACGACGCGGATCGCATTGAATCTGGACTCGGTTCGAGCGACGGGTGATGTGCTGACCGGGCTGGAAACGCTGGCTAATCGGATTACCAGCATGCAGAATGACCTGCGTGAGCAATACCCAAATGTGGAAATCCGCTCCCCGATCCGTGACCTGATCACCCAGTTTCAGGCTGAGATCGCAGAGACCGAGCGACCGGTGATCTTCCTCGCCCTGCTGATCGAAGTGCTCATGCTGTACAACTTCATTACTACTGCCGCGCTGATTATGGAGCAGCAGAGTGAAGAATGGGGCGTCATTGCCAGTCGTGGTGTGAGCAGTCAGCAGTTAATCGGCCTGCAACTGCTGACAGCCGGGATTTTCGGCGTGCTCGCCTTTCTGCTGGGGCCGCTGATCGCATGGATGCTGCTGACCTTGCTGTCAGTCGTTGGGCCACAGGCGGATATTCTCGACCCACCGTCACTCAGCAGCATTCCACCGAGCGCCTTTGTCCTCAGCGGCCTTGCCAGTCTCGCTGCTGCACTCGCGCTCACAGCGTCCGCAGTCTCGCTTTCCCATGACAGCTTTCTCCGGCTCAAGCGCAGCGCCAGCCGCCCACCCACTCAGCCGCGCTGGGCGACCTATTATCTGGATGTGCTGCTGGTCATCCTCGGCATCGGCTTTCTGCTGCGCACCTTCAGCAGCGAAACGATCAATACGGCTGATCCGTTTAACCTCGTCGGTCCGGTGCTGCTGCTGACCGGTGTCGTGCTGGTCTGGATACGGGTTTTCCCGCTTCTCATGCGTTTGTTGGCATACCTGATGCGGAATGTGAACGCGCTCAGCCTGCAAATGGCATTGTGGACTGTTGGGCGTGATCCCGGCCACTATGCACAGCTTGTGCTGTCGATTGTCGGAACGCTGGCCCTGGGGACCGCATCACTGGCGATTCTGGAAACCCGCAGCAGTGAAGCATGGGAAGTCGCACGCACGGAGACTGGCACTGATGCACGGGTGTTCTTCAGTCCGCAGATCCAGCAGGCCGACTGGACAGCGCTCCCCGATGTCTCGGATGCCATGCCGCTGATGGTGATCGAGTCCGCTGCTTTTGGGCAGCCGACTGCCTACCTCATCGGGCAGCCAGGTGACCGGGCCTTTCTGCCTGATGCCGAGCCTCTTCCAGAGGTCGTACTGCCCGGTCTGGTGCTGCCAGAAGATGTGAGTCAGATCATGCTGCAAGTCTATGTCCCGCCGGGGGACGCGGTCACGCAGACCCATATCACACTTGAGCTTTACAATCAGGATCGCGTGCGCGTGCTGATTCCGATGACGACGGACGATCACACGCTCACCGGCGAATGGAGGACTTACCGTGCCGAGCTAAGACCAGAGGTCATCGGGCGCACACCGTGGTCACTGGCGGGGCTGAGCTTCCCCAGCCGACAGGACGACAATACCCGCTTCCAGCACGCGATCTATCTGGACAATCTTCGCATCATCGACGCCAGCGGCACAGCATCACAGCTTGAAGGCTTTGAGGAAGCAACATTCGACCGCTGGCAGCGTCCCAGTACACGCTCGCTGGAAGGCACAGTGCTGATCTACGATACTGACACCGAATTCGTCACAGAAGGCGAGACCAGCCTGCGGGTACTGTATAACGTGGTGGCCACTTCCAGTCAACGCCCGTCACTGAATGCACTTCCGTCGGAGTTTATGCTGCCGGCCATCGTCAACACCACCCTTGCACGGCAGGTCGGGCAATCCGGAAGGCTGCGCCGTCCGCTGGAAATCGGTGATGAAGTCACATCGGAGTTTGATAATCCGACGAGTATGACATCCTCAACCCGCATCCGCCTGACGTATCACGTGATCGATATCGTCGATACCGTTCCCGGTTTCCGGTCTGATCTGCCGGTGCTGCTCACACAGGCAGACGCCTTACAGCAGGCCGTCAATTATCGCCTGAACCAGCAGAATTATCTGGGTTTCAATCAGGCGTGGCTGTCACTGGATACTGACGCGTCAGGCCAGCCGAGCGACGAACTCCGTAGTGCGCTCTCGCCGTTCGATGTCACCTTTGCATGGGATCGGTTCAGCGCCATTCAGCGTGCCCCCATGGTGAATGCGATCACTGGTATGCTGTTCGCCGGGTTCTGGATTTCGTTGAGCCTGATCGTGCTGGATTTCAGCTTCTATCTGGCGATGACACTGCGCCGCCGCGCCTCGACATTCGGTGTCCTGCGTGCGATGGGATGGAGTCAGCAGGATCTGCTCCGCACACTAACCTTGGAGCAGGCAGCATTTATCACACCGGCGCTGATCGTCGGCGTACTGGTTGGCATCCTGATCGGCGCACTTATCCTGCCCTTCCTGACCGTCAACCAGACCAGCACCCTGCGGCTTCCGGTTGGACAGATCGTTTTACTACTGGTCGCACTGATTGCGGTGATCAGTGTGCTCATCCTTGTCGCCGCTGCTTCCCTGCGGCGTATGAAGCTCACTGAAGTCATTCGGGAAAACTAAACCATGTCATTTATCGAATGCGATAACCTCGTCAAAATTTATAAAGTGGCAGACCTTGAAGTCGTCGCACTGCAAGGGCTTGACCTGACCGTCGAAGCGGGTGAAGTCATCGCACTGATCGGGCCATCCGGTTCCGGCAAGTCAACGCTGATGAATATCCTCGGCAGCCTCGATACACCCTCCGCTGGGAAAGTGCGCGTCGGTGATCGTCTTCTGACAGAGCTGGATGCCCGCCAGCAGGTGGATTACCGCCGCCATGTGATCGGCTTCATCTGGCAGCAGACATCCCACAATCTGCTGTCCTACCTTAACGTGCAGGAAAATGTCGAAATGCCGATGGCCTTCAGCGGTGTGAAAGCACGTGACCGTCAGGCACGAGTGGCAGCGCTGCTGGAACAGGTCGGCCTGTCTCATCGTGCGAAATTTCGCCCGGCACAGTTGAGCGGTGGTGAACAGCAGCGTGCAGCACTGGCCGTCGCGATGGCGAATCAGCCGCAGCTTTTACTGGCAGATGAACCTACCGGTGAGGTCGACAGTGAAGCGGCCAGCGGCATCTTTGACACGCTGGCGGTGCTGAACCGCGAATACAACGTCACGATTGTGATTGTCACGCACGATTACAATGTCGCCGGGCGCGTTAACCGTGTCGTCGGGATGCGTGATGGCCGTGCCAGTATCGAAGTGCTGCGCCGTCGCGATGGCAGCGGCATCCCCCTGACGGAGGAAGAATTCACCGTACTGGACCGTACCGGACGCCTGCAACTTCCAAAGGCGTATCTGGAAGCGCTGCAAATGCAAAACCTCGTACGGCTGCATCTGCGGGATGACCACATTGCAATTTATCCGGGGGAAGACACCCATGACGACCAGTGACATGACACAGACAGCCGTCGATACGATTATCCGCACCGAGAATCTTTACAGGACGTATCACACGAGTGATATTGAGGTTCACGCCGTCAACAACATCTCGCTGACCATCCCACGCGCCAGAATGACGGCGATTGTCGGTCGCTCCGGCGCAGGGAAAACGACACTGCTGAACCTGCTCAGTGGATTGGACGAGCCAACTGCGGGAAAGGTCTTCATCGACCAGCAGGATCTCTATGCGCTGCGCGAGACCGAACGGCTGGCGCTCCGCCGTGACCGGATCGGATTCGTCTTTCAGAATTTCGGCCTGCTGCCCCTCCTGAGCGCCGAAGAAAATGTCTCGATTCCGCTGCGAATGCAGAAAGTCAGCCACCAGCAGCGGCAGAAGCGCGTGAGCGAAGCCTTGGAATGGGTGGGGCTGCGTCCCCGTGCGAAACACCGGCCCTACGAATTAAGCGGCGGCGAACAGCAGCGAGTCGCCATTGCCCGTGCACTCGCTGCTCAACCGGAGATCATTATGGCAGATGAACCTACGGGACAGCTTGACAGTCATACCGGCAGGCGGATTCTCGCTATTATGCGCGAACTGGTCCAGCAGCAGGGCATCACGATGGTCATCGTCACCCATGACCCGCAGGTGCAGGACGCCGCCGATCTGGTGTATCACCTGAAAGACGGTGCAGTCGAATCCTCATAATTGCCTTCGCTTAAACGTTATCCGTTTCATGGTGATAACCCCAGGAGCATCAGCGTTATCGGATAATGGAAACCGCTGGTAAAATCAGCAAGGATGTTCTATTTCATGGAGGTTGTAAAGTGAATAGTTCAAGCTTGCAGTCCGAAGGATCAACAACCAGCGTCTCGAAGGTTATCAAAGCACCACGTCACAAGGTTTATCAGGCCTTCCTTGATGCGGACGCCGTTGCATCATGGCTGGCTCCTGAGAATATGCGAGGTGAGGTGCACCGCTTCGACCCACGTGAAGGCGGCGAAATCCATATGTCCCTGATCTACATGAATGTCGAAGACTCCCCAAGTGGCAAAGGTGGCAAAACATCCAGCAATGCCGATACCTTTCAGGGCACTTTCGCCGAACTGATCCCTAACGAGAAGATCGTCTGGCTAACCGAATTTGACTCACCCGATCCAGCCTTCGCAGGTGTAATGAAACTCATCTGGAGCTTTAGTGATGTCGAAGGTGGCACAGAAGTGACCGTGCGTTGTGAAAATATCCCTCAAGGCATACGCCCTGAAGATAACGAAGCGGGTTCGCGGTCCTCACTGGAGAAGCTGGCTCGCTTCATCGAATGAGGCGACCCGTTTGTGAATATCATCTGCATCTGAAAACGCGTCACAGGCGTGGGCTGGACAATACCGACGCATGTTATTTACCAGACGCCCTAAACTTTGTGGGTATTCTGTATGAACTTGTGTTCTAACATACAGACACATGAGCATCACACGCTGCACAGGAGAACTCTCTCTGAGCTATGACGGATTGGACGGAAGATTATATTCACTCGCTGTCAATTGACCCGACTATTCTGCGTAATGGTCAGAAGCTGGCACAGGCGAGCAAATGGGTAAGCACCGGCACAAATCAACAGGCGGCATGGGGCCTGGCACATGGCAGTGCCAAGGAGCCTTACCGTGTTAGTATTGATTTAAAGGATGCAGCGACGAAATGCTCCTGCCCTAGTCGAAAATTCCCGTGTAAGCACGCCATCGGGTTGATGCTGATGCTTGTAAAGGATGCTGTGCCACAAGCTGAAGTATCACCTGACTGGGTAACGGCGTGGACTGAAAGTCGTCAGGCACGACAGCACAAGTCCGAACAGGCATCCACAAAACCAAAAGAAGTCAATCCCGTAGCAAAGGCAAAACGCGAGGCGGCACGTCTGGCGAAAGTCTCGGCAGGAATTGAAGAACTACGACTATTTCTCGAAGATCTGGCACGAAACGGGTTAGATGATCCTCACACAAAAAGCTATGACTACTGGGATCGCATCGCCGCCCGTATGGTGGACGCCCAGATGCAGCCGTTAGCCCGACGCCTGCGCACACTGGGTGGCAGGCCATTTCAGAAAAAAGCCAACTGGGTTGATCAGCTTGCAGACGAAATCGGACAGTTATACGCCTTGACGGATGCCTATCTTAACCTTGACAGGCTTCCTGAAGATTTGCAGCAGGATGTCCGTGCAGCAGTCGGTTTCAGCAGCAGGACTGAAGAGATCACAGCGACTCAACCGGGGATCAGCGATCAGTGGCTTGTCGTGGGACAATACCAGCAGAAGGAAGTCGGATTGATGGAGCGCCGCACATGGCTCTATGGGACGACGAATCAGAAGCTCGCCCTGATCCTCGATTTCACACATCCCAGCCAGACATTTACGACCGCCTATCCGCTGGGATACACCCTTGATGCCGAGATTGTTTATTATCCCAGTGCCTACCCGCAGCGCGCTGTCGTCGGCCAGCTAAAACAGATACGGCCGTTCAGAGACTCGGTACAGCCGCTCTGGTATACGCATAACGAACAGATCCTGGACACTTATGCGGATGCGCTCACCTGTAATCCCTTTCTGACGCGTATTCCAGCGGGCTTACAGCCTGCATTCCCGACCCACTCAAGCCTTATAGATACGACTGGCAAAAGCCTGCCGCTGACAGGTGTGTCAAACCCACGCTGGCTGCAAACCATCATCGGCGGAGACTGGATGCCGGTATTTGGGGAATGGGATGGTGAAACATTTAAACTGCTGTCTTTGCTGACAACGGAGGGCTGGATCTCAGCGACAAACGAATGACACCCTGGTCAGAACTTCTGAGTCAACTGATGCTGGGGACACATGGCAGCAACGCTCCAACTGGTGATTTCACAGACTTCACACCTGAACAGGCGCTGCTGAAACAGTTAGCATTAGGTGGGCTGACGCGTCGCGCAGGTTTTATGGCGAAAGCCGTTAAAGCGCTGCCGAAGCTCGATCCTGCGCCAGCGGAAGTACAGGCTGCCTGTTCACAGCAGGCAATGGAGTGGCTGTCGCTGGTTGAGAGTAATGCATCAACCCGTGAACTCGCACTCGACTGGTTCATCTTTATACACAGCCGAGGAAAACGGGTCCCGTTGCACTCGCTGACATATGTGCTGGAACTCAGCAACCGCCATTCATCATGGGCACCCTATATTGTCCCCGTTATTGGTGCCCGTGGCCGATGGATCGTGGAAAAGACCGACTATTATCCTCATCTTCAAAACAAGGAACTCTGGCAGCAGACCGATCAGCCTGCCTTAAAGCCAACCGAAATCAAGTCAGCTCACAAGAATATTCTGGAAATGCATACACGCATGATGGAGGAACTCGCCCGTGAATGATGTCTTACGCCAGCACGCTGAACAACAGTTTGCCGCTGAACTCGACGCCCTAAAATCGGTGGACGCACGTCCGAAACCACCGAACTGGCAGCTTTCCCCGTGGTCAGTGGCGACTTACCTGATGGGCGGCACGCTGGATAATGGGGCAGAAATATCACCCAAATATATCGGCAGCCGCAGACTGATCGAAGTTGCCATTGCGACGCTGGCGACGGATCGGGCACTGCTGCTGCTTGGCGTTCCCGGCACGGCGAAGTCGTGGGTGAGTGAACATCTCGCGGCAGCCATCAGCGGCGACTCAACACTACTGGTGCAGGGGACGGCTGGCACCTCGGAAGAGGCGATGCGCTACGGCTGGAACTATGCCCGTCTGCTGGCAGAGGGGCCGTCGCACAATGCGCTGGTCGAGAGTCCACTGATGAGGGCGATGCAATCTGGCAGCATCTGCCGTATAGAGGAGCTGACACGCATCCCGGCAGATGTACAGGACACGCTGATTACCGTGCTGTCGGAGAAAACACTCCCGATTCCTGAACTCAACACCGAGATTCAGGCAGTGCGCGGCTTTAATGTGATCGGCACAGCCAATAACCGTGATCGCGGAGTCAACGATATGTCGAGCGCGCTGATCCGTCGCTTTAATACCGTCATTTTGCCGACGCCAGCGACACTGGATGAAGAGGTTTCGATTGTTCAGAAGCGTGCCGGAGATCTGGGACGCGCACTCGGCATCCCTGCTGAGATCAGCGGCCTTAACGAAATAAACCGCGTGGTCACCATCTTTCGCGAACTGCGCGCAGGAGCAACCCATGACGGCCAGTCGAAGCTCAAAACCCCCTCTTCGACGCTCAGCACCGCCGAAGCGATCTCGGTTATTGTGAACGGGCTTTCACTGGCGGCGCATTTTGGCAGCGGGACACTTCAGCCTGCGGATGTGGCATCCGGGATCACCGGCGCGGTGATCAAGGACCCGGATCAGGATCGCACCGTCTGGCTTGAGTATCTGGAAGTGGTCGCCCGTGAGCGCGAAGGATGGTCCGATTTCTATGAAGCATGCAGGGCGGTATCCGGGTGAGTGTTGATATCTTCGGAATACGACACCACGGGGTTGGATCAGCCCGCAGTCTGGCGGTGGCACTGGAAGCATTGCAGCCAGACTGCATTCTGATCGAAGGCCCGCCAGACGCTGACGCTTTGCTTCCACTGGCGGCTGATCATGCGATGGAGCCACCTGTTGCGCTGCTGATCTACAACCCGGATCAGCCAAAACAGGCAGCATGGTATCCTTTCGCAGCTTATTCGCCTGAATGGATTGCTCTGCGTTTTGGGCTAGCCACTGGCGCTGAAGTCCGCTTTATGGACTTACCGCAGAAATATATGCTGGCACTCGAACCTGAAGGCGAACCGGATCAGGAAGCCGAGAAAGCTGACGAGGAGACTGACGAAACCGCTGCGCAGGAGGCACTGGTCATCGACCCTCTTCAGACACTGGCACAGATCGCCGGTGAGCCGGATGGTGAACGATGGTGGGGGCGTGTGATCGAGGAAGTGGATAATCCAGCGGACATCTTTCCCATCATCACCGAAGCGATGACTGCGCTGCGAGCCTCCATCCCCCTACGCCTTGCGTACTTTGCAAGACAGGAAGAACTGCGCGAAGCATGGATGCGTAAGACCATCCGTGCCGCCGAGAAAAAGTTCTCACGGATTGCGGTGATCTGCGGAGCATGGCATACCCCGGCACTGACAGAACGTAAACAGTCGAAAGCAGATGATGCCCTTCTGAAAGGGCTGGCATCCGTTAAAACGGTAGCGACGTTTGTCCCCTGGACATACAGTCGGCTCTCGTTCATGACGGGGTATGGCGCGGGTATCCTCTCTCCGGGCTGGTATCACCACCTGTGGGAAACACCGCGTGCGGAGATTGCATCTCGCTGGCTGGTCAAGGTGGCGGCGCTGCTGCGCGGTGAAGGTCTGCCTGCTTCCTCTGCACAGGTGATCGATGCACTGCGGTTGAGTGAAACCCTTGCGGATCTTCGTGAACGCACGGTTGGGCTGGATGAACTCAATGAAGCCAGTATCGCAGTGCTGTGTGCCGGTCATACAGAGCCAATGGACCTGATTCACCGCCATCTGATTGTCAGCGAACGGATGGGATCGGTTCCGGATGAGGTGCCGATGGTGCCGCTTCAGCGTGACTTACTGGCACAGCAAAAAAAACTGCGTCTGAAAGTTTCCCCAGAGCTGATGAGTCTTGATCTCGATCTGCGTCAGCCTACCGATCTGGCACGCAGTCAGTTGTTTTATCGTCTGAATCTGTTTGACATCCGCTGGGCGCAACCAACGCGAGGCCAGACGCGAGCACAGGGGACTTTCCACGAATTCTGGGAAATGGCATGGACACCTGAACTTGATATTCGCCTGATCGAGGCCAACGTGTGGGGTAATACCATCGAAAGTGCTGCGATTGCCTATACCCAAGATGCGACTGCAAAGGCGCAGTCACTCAGCCAAATCACGCCACTTCTCAAAGCAGCGACGCTGGCTGTACTGCCTGAATTAGTACCAGAGATTCTGGCTCGGCTGAATGACATCGCCAGCCTTTCCCATGATATCAGTGACATGATGCAGGCTGTTCCGCCTCTGGTCGAGACACTGCGCTATGGGGATGTGCGCCAGACAGACAGTACGCTGATTGAGCCGGTGCTTGAAAGTATGGTGATGCGCATCTGCATCGGATTATTCCCGGCGGCGCGGCATCTGGATGATGAAGCAGCGGAAACACTGAATACGCAGATCCTCGGCGTACACAGTGCATTACAGCTTGTCCAGCACGACGATCTGCTTGAGCGCTGGTATGAATCACTGGCGCAACTGATGTCAACCGATGGTCCGCACACCCTGCTGATGGGTACATCGACGCGGCTCCTCTTCCGGGCAGATCGCATCACACCAGCCGATGCCGCCGACGCGCTGCGCCGTGCCGTATCAGTCGGCAGTACCCCGCAGGAAGCCGCAAACTGGCTGGAAGGCTTTCTAACCGGGATGGAAAATATTCTGTTGAGAAATACACAGGTCTTTGATCTGGTCGATCACTGGATTATCAGCCTGAGTGAAGAACAGTTCAAAACGACTCTGCCGCTTTTACGCCGTACATTTTCAACCTACAACAGTCCGGCGCGCCGGAATATCGCCGACCGGGTGAAGCACGGTGAATATCAGCCGGAAGTCGAAACCATTGATGATGCACGCGCAGCACGAGTGCTGCCAATCATGCGACAAATACTGGGATTGCCTGAATGAATGATCTGAATGAGCATGAACGTCTGCGCCGCTGGCGTCTGATCCTCGGAAATGAAGCAGATGGGCTGGGTATCGGCCTCGAAGGACAGGACGCAGGAATGGACCGCAGTCTGAAGCTTCTTTACGGCAGCAGTCAGGAAGGCGGGAGAAACGACGGTTCACGCAGTGCGGGTTTAGGCGCATCTGCCCCCAATGTCGCCCGCTGGCTGGGTGACATCCGAACCTATTTTCCGAAGTCGATTGTGCAGGTCATGCAGAAGGACGCCATCCAGCGGTTAGGTCTCAAACAACTGCTGCTTGAGCCTGAAGTGCTGGAAACGATGGAACCAGACATCCATCTGGTGACAATGCTGATTGCGCTGAATCGCGTCGTGCCGGAGAAAACACGTTCCACAGCGAGGCAGGTTGTAAAGAAAGTCACAGATGATCTGGAAAAACGCCTGCGCCGTCGCACTGAACAGGCGATCCTCGGAAGCCTGAACCGCGCACAGCGGAACAACCGCCGTCCACGTCACTATGAAATCGACTGGAATCGAACCATCCGTGCGAATCTTAGGCATTATCAGCCTGAATATAAAACCATTATCCCAGAGCGCCGCTTCGGATACGGGCACAAACAGCAGCGCCTGCGGGACATCATCCTCTGCGTCGATCAAAGCGGCTCGATGGCGAGTTCCGTTGTATATGCCAGTGTTTTCGGTGCAGTTCTCGCCTCGATGAAGGCGGTCAGCACTCGGATGGTGGTATTTGACACATCAGTTGTCGATCTGACTGAAGATCTGCACGACCCGGTCGATCTGCTGTTTGGAGTACAGCTTGGCGGCGGGACAGACATCAACCGGGCCCTGGCCTACTGTCAGTCGATAGTGCGACGACCCGCAGAAACTATCCTCGTCCTCATCAGCGATCTGTATGAGGGTGGAGACGAAAAAGAGATGCTTCAGCGGGCGGCGGAACTGATTGGCAGTGGAGTGCAAATGATCGCGCTGCTGGCTTTGAGCGATCAGGGCACACCCGGATACGATCCAGACAATGCCCAGCGTTTGAGTGAGCTTGGCATCCCGGCCTTCGCGTGCACACCCGATCTTTTTCCTGACTTGATGGCAGCGGCAATCGAACGACGCGACCTGAAGCAGTGGACAGCTCAGACCACACAGAATACCTAGGCAGAACAGGGTGCGTCCTTCAAGCGCTGTCCGTTAACCATTGGAGAAACACGATGACGGAAACTTATAAAATCCTGTATGACAAACCCAGATATGGCGACTATGTAAAGGGCTTGGCATTACCGATCTTCATCCACAACGGTTCCTATTTCCTGACGACACTGGATATCTATGCAGATGGCCTTGTGGAATGCTGGGGAGTGGTCCCTATCGCTTCCCTTCATAAGAAAGTCGAGAGCGGCTGGATTACCACAGCCCCGCCAATCGGTGGACAAATCAGCATTCATGATCTGGGCAGCGGCACCCTGTCCGAAGTCAAATGGGAACGGTCAGAAGCAGACATCATTCCCGCAGTTGAAGCGCTGTTTCAGCAGCTCAACCCTGATGGACAGAATCTTTTTGACCTCGATGAACGCCGCCGCAAGCTGGCAGCAGAACTGAATATACCTGAAAGACAGGTCGGCCATTCACGTATGCGTTCCAATTACGGGATCTATCGTCTGGGCGAAAATGGGGAAGAAATTGCTGGAGCCAGTCTGCCTGTCTTCTGGTCATCACCAGACGGTCTCATCCTTACGGAATGTTTCATCTACGCAGACGGAAAACTCTCCATCGGGTATGGGACCCAACTGCACTCTGTCGAAGAAATGCGTGCGCTGTTTGATACCGAGCGCATACGCATTTCCGTCGGAAATAACGAATGGATCAACATACCGGGTCTGGGACGTTTCAAGGTCCGAAAGGGTCACTGGTATATTGAAAAAGAGGAACTTTGGAAGGATATTCTGAACGGTCTGAATGTATTGAACGGCCATCCCGATATCGTGGAAAGGTGCTTTCAGGCCTTCCTTGCCTATCAGGAAGATGCAACGGATGAGAATCGGGAGCGGCTGCGTACCGCATATGAAGCAGTTCCGAAGCATCACCGTCTGTATACACAACGGGATCAGGACGCCAAGGATCACACCATCAGACGCATCCTGTACGGGAACAAAGCCCCATCCTGACCGTGTCGGAAACGCAGTAATGCTTGACACTGATCCAGTCGCGCCTAAAAGTTGTACTCAGCAGAGTGGATGCTGACGTAAAAATGAGTAAACCATGAGAAGCACTTGAGGTTACCGTTACGTAAACCCTTAGCATGTGGACATCAACCAATACATGCAAAAGGGATACAGCTATGACACAAAATCACATTCTCATTGTGGGGGGCAAAGGCAAAACAGGTCGACGGGTCGCAGAACGGCTCAAAGCACGGAATTACGCTGTCAGGATTGCTTCCCGTTCCAGTGAATTACCTTTTGACTGGACAAACCGCGAGACATGGGCACCAGTGCTGAAAGGCATTGATTCGGTCTACATCACCTATCAGCCCGATCTGGCGGTACCCGGCGCAGTCGATGACATCCGCACCTTTACCGAACTGGCAGTCGCGGCGGGCGTACAGCGTCTGGTGCTCCTCTCCGGACGCGGTGA
Source organism: Chloroflexota bacterium (assembly GCA_023430545.1). Lineage (GTDB taxonomy): Bacteria > Chloroflexota > Anaerolineae > Aggregatilineales > Phototrophicaceae > JAEZAF01. Next base: position 15,022 of record JAEZAF010000202.1, on the reverse strand, counting down.
GGACGAAGCACAACTGTCTGAACAGGTCGTCCAGCAGGTCAGTCAGCAGGCTGGTATCGATTGGACTATTGTCCGTGCTAGCTGGTTCAACCAGAACTTCGATGAAAGCTTCCTGCTGGAGCCGATTCTGGCGGGTGAAGTGGCACTGCCGGTTGGAGATGTACAGGAACCTTTTATTGATGTCGATGACATCGCGGACATCGTCACAGCAGCCCTGACAGAAAACGGTCACGCCGGCCAGCTTTACGAAGTCACTGGCCCTCGCCTGATGACATTCCGCGATGCGATTGCTGAAATCGCCGCCGCTACCGGGCGTGACATCCATTACATTGATGTATCATTGGATGACTACAATGCTGCGATGCGTGGCGCAGACATCCCCGAAGATTACATCTGGCTGGTCAACTATCTGTTCACGACGGTGCTGGATGGACGCAATACGTCGCTCGCGGATGGCGTTCAGCGAGCCTTAGGCCGAAGCCCGCGTGACTTTTCGGATTATGTGCGCGAGACCGTCCGCACAGGTGTCTGGAACAATCCGCAGCCCACAACAGATCCCGCCACCGAAACGACTCACAGCTAATCAGCATTACAGCCTTACTGTCAAAGAGGTGTTGTCGGCCGTTTTTATGCCTCAACTCCGACAACACCTTTTTGAAGTTTGCATTGCATGCAGCACGACCTATCATCACATCGCACAGATGACAGACACGTACAGGAAGTAAGACGATGTTTACTGTTGGTGAATTTGCGACACTGGCACGGGTTTCCAAACGATTACTGCGCTATTACGACGAAATCGGACTGCTGAAACCGGCGCAGATCGACACAACAACCGGCTATCGCTACTACAATGCCGAGCAGATGGTCCCGCTGAACCGGATCATGGTGCTGAAGGAACTCGGCCTGTCCTTAGAGCAGATTCAACGGATGTTGGGTGACGATGTTTCGACCGATGAAATGCAGGGAATGTTACTGCTGAAGAAAGCCGAAATTGAGCAGACACTCCAGGCTGAATTTCAACGCATTCAGAAGATCGAGGCACGCTTAGGTGCAATCCGCAGCACTGAGAACAGCACACCGCTGGATGTGATCATCAAGGATATTCCAGCACAGTCCGCACTGAGTGTGAAATCAATCTTCGAGACGTTTGAAGAAGCAGTAATGATGCATCACGCCATCAGAACCGCCCTACCCGAACGCAGCGGTTACGGCTTGTGTTTCATCATCTGTCATGATGATGAAGTGGTCGAGCGTAATATGACGCTTGAGATGGGATGCATGGTGGAGACTGCATCTCACGGTCCAGTCACACTCCCGGGCAGTCTACATTTGACACCGCGCCAGCTTCCGGCGGTACCCATGATGGCAACGGCTGTCATCACAGGTGGGCTGGAAGTGATCCATGCCGGGTATGGCAGGTTAGGATTGTGGGTGCAAAACAACGGTTATCGTCTGATGGGAACACCGCGTGAAATTACCCTAAAGGTATCTCACTCTCCGAGTGGACAGGATCTCGTAACTGAGCTTCAGTTTCCGGTTGAGCGCGCTGGTTGAAATTATGGGTTTTCAGCTCATTTAAGGCATTACATCAGGTTGCATAGCGTATTCAGCTCCTTGACAAGCGTCATCATTTTGCATATGATAATTCCAGAATTTACATTCTGGAAAGCATAAACATGCCACGCGACAAAGAGTTTGACCCTAAGGATGCATTGAATTGTGCCATGATGCTCTTCTGGGAGAAAGGATATCAGGAAACATCCTACAACGACCTGGTTCAGGCAACCGGCGTCAATCGCTACGGGTTATACAGCGCTTTCGGAGACAAATACCAGCTTTTCCTGAAAGCAATGGATCACTATTCGGAGACCCAGATCCAGTTCCAGTTGAGTCCTATGGAAACGCCAGCAGCATCCATACCAGAAATTCGACGTTTCTTCGATCTGCTGATTCGTAATCTGGAGAGTCCGCAGGAACGCTTTGGATGTCTGATTGGTAATAGCGCTGTAGAAATACCGGAACCGGGAGAGGCGCTCCTGAATCGCATCAATGCACACTTTAAACGTATGCACGCCGCGTTCAGAAATGCGCTTCAGCATGCGTGGCAGTGCGGTGAATTGAAAACCGATATCGACCCTGATGCCTATGCAGACTATCTCATTGGTATCGCGATGGGTTATCTGGTATATGTGCGTGCCGGAATGGCACCAAGCCAGGTAAAACACTTCATTGAGATCGCAATCTCCGATCTCAACTCAGGCTAATCATATTTTTTTACATATACCAGAATGAGAATTCTGGTATATACAGATGAAGGGGATGAAATGCTTCTACAGGACGTACTGATTGCAATTATTGGCGGTCTCACAGGTACAACATTGATGACAGGGATAATGCTCATGGGACATCAGTTTGGTTTACCTGCTATCGATGTACACGGAATACTCGGCTATATCACACAGGCTGAACGCAGAACAGCACTGGGGTATGTTGCACACTGGCTGCTTGGAGTAACCTTTGCCCTTCCCTATGTCTGGCTGTTCAGGATATTTCCGGAGAATACCATTCTGTGGGGAATGGCACTTGGCGTTATCCATTGGATGATTGTTGGAGGATTCTTCGCCTTTGCCCCGGTAATTCATGCTGGAATGAAAGCTGGAACGGTGAAGCGGCCCGGCGCCTACATGTTGAGATCTCTTGGGCCAATTGGTTTCATCGGTGGATTGGTCGGGCATGTTGTATTTGGATTAACGGTTGCCATCCTGTATGGATGGCTGGCATAAGTGAGGATAGTGCGATGGGTAAGCGTTTTCAAATGACGGCAACAATGCGGATTGGAACCGCAATCCTGCGCACTTTGCTGCGAGCCAGATTGCCACTGGGTCCGTTAGCCCTTTTGTCGGTTCGCGGGAGAAAAACCGGAAACATTTATACCACTCCGGTTGCGTTGGTTAAAAGAGATGGTCAATGGTGGTTGGTCGCAGCCTTCGGGGAAGTGAACTGGGTACGCAATCTACGAGCTAGTGGTGCAGCAAGCCTGATATTTCAGGGACGTAACGAGAGAATCAACGTTATTGAGGTGGAATCAGTAGAAGCTGCGCCTGTTCTCAAGCAGTTTCTTATGAAGTTTCACATTGTGCCATTCATCCCACCTTACTTTCAGACAACACCCGAGTCACCGTTAGATGATTTTGAACGCGAAGCACCGCATCATCCGGTGTTCCGGATTTCGGGCATAAGAAAATAGCCCCTGCACAACACTGTAAGGCGCTGTTGTAAGATGTGCAGATCGAAGTACCTGGTGCAAAAACACCAGGTACCGATTAACACTTGAAATCCGCTAACTCAGGCAGTCATCTACCAACCGCTAAACACCGGCACTAACCCACTCGACTTGCTGCAAAGTCAACAAATTGCGCACCATCCAGAAGTGGTTTCCCATGTCCAAACAGGACCGTACGAGGGTGGAGTGCAGCAAGTTTGTTAAGTGATGCCTGATTCTGCGCAATGTCCTGTGTGAAAAGTGCAGGTGGCTCTCCTAAACGCGTTTTCAGTGTCAGGAAGTCGATATTGGTAGCGACATCACCCAGGATCAGCGTACGATCCGATTCACGCCAGTAAGCGATATGACCTGGGCTGTGTCCTGGTGTCTCCATAACGGTGAACCCCGCAATCATATCCCCTTCACGCAGCACCCGCTGAACCGGATATGCAGGACCAGTCCAGAAGATATCCTGTGCCTGTGTGACAACGCTTCGTGGGATTTGTCCCCGCATATCCCCGCTCTCCATCGCAGGTGCATCCGCTTCGCCGCAGAGAAGTGGAATATTAAAACCATCGCAGATTGCCTTGCTTGCACCCTGATGATCAGGATGAACATGGGTCAGGGCATGTGCGGAAAGCCGTTTTCCCTTCAATTGACGCAGCAGCCCGCGCTGTGCCATTTTCGTCCCCGCATCGATCAACACATCACCAATCAGGTAAACATTCACTAAGTAGTCTGGCATCCCCTTGAGGAGATAAACATTCGGCGCAACTTCGTACATGCATTAAACTTTCTGTTGATAAGTCCCGAGAAAACGGATTAACTGCTCGCCTGCCTGTTGAAGGGGAACGGTACTGCGTTCAGCTCGGCTTAACAGCAGCCCTCCTTCAATAACCGTCACCACGAATAACGCAAGCGACGATGCAATTTGCTCGTCATAACCTGACTGTGCCAGGTACTGGACAATCTGCACTTGCCACTCACGGTAAATAGTCTGCGAAAGACTCTGGATCATGTCATTCTGGGCAGCAGTTTCCAGCGTAACGGTCGCAATCGGACACCCTTTCATAAATGCAGAACGTTCAAGCTCCTTACTCAGCAGTTCAACAACCAAGTGAATGGCAGTGCTGACATCCCGATTGGTGCTGAATATCCCGTGTAATGCCTGAGTGATGAGATTGCTACCAGCCTGCATCGCAGAAGTGACAAGCTCGTCTTTGCCCCCCGGAAAGTGATAATAAAGTGAACCCATGGGCGTACCACTTTCCTTTGTAATCTGGTTAAGCCCAGTCGCATGGTACCCCTGAGCCGCAATTAACTCAGCAGTTTTTTCAACGAGCCGCGCTTTCGTCTGTTGGCCTTTACTCATCTCTATCAACATCCTACTAAATAGAGCACTCTATATATTTATACCTGTCTATCCGTCCCAATGCAAGAAGGCGGTGCCTATTCCCATGCTTCTGTCTGGTACCATCATTGACAAACCATTGTGCTTCTCAGCACAACGCTTCTCATTAATGAACATTCGCGAATAATTCTTGTTATGTCTATACTTCCGTTATTCAGTCATGCATTGTGCTTACATCATCCCTTAGTTACTGAGGTTATACTGTGGACCCGGCCCTGCTTTCCACAGCCGACGTTGCCGCTGCCTGTACTCTCGAAACACGGAATTACCTTCACCGACTCGCACACGATAACCGGTTCTGCTTTGAGCTGTTCCGCCGCGCCCTGCACATCGACAATTCTGAAGCACTCAATGCCCTTTTCCTCAATTACCGGACCCTGATCCTAGGATGGGTACTACGGCATGATCTTTTCGTGCAGGCCGATGAAGACCCCGATTTTCTCGCCAGCCACGCCTTCTGGAATTTTTATTTTGCCGTGCGTGGCGAGAAATTTCTGGGTTTTCCGGGCGTCCCACATCTCCTGAAGTATCTTGCAGCTTGTGTCCACAGTGTGGTTGAATTCTATGCGCGCCAGAGACGGCTGATCAGCCAGACCGAATACACACTTGATACCTTTGTCTTCGATGAGAAACCAGACGCAGAAGTCGAACGACAGCAGTTCTGGCAGCGGATTAAAGCACTCCTGCCAGATCCTTCTGATCGGTTGTTAATCCGGCTGCGATTTATCGACGGCCTGCCTCCACGGGAAATCGTGACCCGTTTTCCACAGTTATGGCCTGATGAACGCACGGTGACTGTGCATTTGCAGCGGGTTCTGGCCCGGTTATACAAGGATTCTGACCTGCGTGATTATGTGAGCAAAATCACCAGAAAACGTTCCTGATATTTTGCGCCGACCGGTATTTATTCAATATATGCAACGGAAGGAAGAGGAATGTCGTGTCGTTTTCCGCCCTCATTAAGTGACGATATGCTGTTCGACGCTGCGGTCGGAAATGCGAGTAATGATACTCTGAACCATCTCAAAGATTGTGAATATTGCGAAGAACGCTTGCATGAAGTCCACCAGTTTATACAGGCATTTGAGGCGCTTCTGCCACGCATCGACTGCCCTTCACCGCAGAAGATCGTGGAGTATGCTCTGACACTGTCAGACACATCCAATATGCCGGATATGCACTCCGACGCCGAACGTGAACAGATACGAATGCATCTGACAGAATGCGTTTCCTGTTCGGGTGAACTGGCACGATGGCAAAAAGCCGAAGCCCTGCCGGATGTGCTGGACGAAACAAAGCCGCATGTGAAGCCCCCTCAGGGTAAAGGGACATCACAGCCGCATCAGCGGCTTGAGCTTGCCGCTCAGTATCGCGGGAATGTCCCGGATGCAGCTTCAATCCGATATAGGGGCGGCAGTTCCGATGAATATTTTCTGGATATATTGGCTGGAAATATCACACTGTTTCTTGAACTCCGGCGCAGCACTGATCACTGGCTGCTGACTGGGCAGCTCATCGACCACGATCCGACGCATCAATGGACAGGTGCAGGCATTGAGTTATGGCAGGACGGCGAACTGGTCACACTGGAAATCCTCAGCGAAGAAAACGATTTTAAGTTAAACCTGAACACACTGACGCCGATTGACCTGCGAATTCATGCTGCAAATCAGAGACCTCTCATTCTGGAAGGCGTACAACTCGACAGGTTAACCTGAGATTTTATGGACGAGGACATCGAGCAACTCCTGAAAAGTGGTGACATCCCTTTGTTATCCCCAGAGGAAATGCGAAAACTGGCTGAGCGTATGAAGATCACCGCCGATCAATACTGGGGCAAAGATGTCAAGGTTTCCGTTGAGATCGCGGAGAAGATTATCGAAATCGGCAGGTTTTACGCAGCGCAGGATGTCATCGCGCTGGGCATGATGGCACGCGGTGATGCACTGAAACTGCTCCGCAGGACACAGGAAGCGTGGGATTCACTTGAAGAGGCAGGCCACCTCTTTCTTGAAGTCCACAATCTGGTTGGATGGGCACGCACCCGCATTGGACGCCTGTTCATCTGTATCGATTTAAACCAGTCAGACATAGCATTAAAGGAAGCGGAAACCGCCCGCCAGATCCTGATCCAGCATGAAAAATGGGATCGGCTCTTCATGCTGGAAATGAATGTTGGCATTGTCCACGATCTACAGGGTGAATTTAAGACAGCACTCCAGCATTACTATTCGGCGCAGGATTACGCCCCAAAGCTGGAAAATGTCAAAGCCCGATATCTCAGTATGCTGTATGTCAATATGGGCTTTGCATTTCAGGGATTAAACCAACTTCGCGAAGCTCTGGCAATTTACCAGCAGTCACAGGCATTAATGGACGAACTTGGCGACTACGCCGGGCTGGCATTGGTCAATCTGAACATCGCCAGCGTCCTGCAATCACAGGGAAAATATCGGCAGGCGCTGCTCATTCTTCATCAGGTATTAGATGAGATCAAAGCGCGCCTGCCCTCAGAAGCACCAGCGGCCCTAAGGACAGTGGCCGAGTGCTATCTGGCACTAGGGCGCTATCATGATGCCTGTGATCTCATTTACCGTATCACCGCTGATTATCCTAATGCCCACCATGATATTGTGTGGGGGCTGCTGCACCTTTCTACTGTGCAGACTGAATTAGGCTTACTGGATGAAGCACAGTCTGCCCTCAATAAAGCGGAATCCACCCTAAGCATGATGGGATCTGATACATGGGCAGCAAATCTGCGGCTGCGGCGGGGCCAGCTTTACCTCAAACGGGGCGATTATGAAGCAGCTTATCATGAAGCGACAACAGCATTAGCCTTCTTTTCTCCGCCTCAACTTCACTATGCTGCGGCCCGACTGCTTCAGGCTCAGGCTGCACGGATGGAAGGCCGATTCGATGAAGCTGTCAGTGCTGGGACTGAGGCTTTACACATTGCACAGCACACGCGAATGCCTGCCTTACGCTATAACACACACCTGCATCTTGGACATGTTTCTATGCAGCAGAAACAGCATCAACGTGCTATCCGACACTATCAGGCGGCGGTGATGACCGTCGAGAAGGTGCAGCGCGGGCTGACTATGACTCTGCGCCCGACCTTTATGGAAAATCAACAGGAAGCACTGCACTCGCTGATTACCTTACACCTGAAAGAGGGAAATAACGCAGCCGCATTCGAACTACTGGAGCGGGCAAAAGCACAAGTCTGGATGCGGCACATAACCCACCGTGATGATCTGCGCTGGCCTTCTGATCATCCGCAGGTGCAGCCACTGCTGGACGACCTCCACCGCCTGCGCGAAGAGCATCACAGTTTCTTCCGGCTCTCTTACGATACCGTATATCGGGAAAAACACAGGATCTCATCACCAACCCCGGAGCAGGCACTAACCGAACTGCACATTCGTGAGCGGCAGATGCGTGGCCTTATGGAAAAGCTTTACCTGTACAGCCACCATGATATCCAGACACAGATGAAGATCCCTACACTTCGTCAGATACAGGATGCATTAGACGAAGAGACACTGCTGATGGAGTTTTATGACAGCGGTCAGGAATTGTGGGTGTTTACCCTCAATCGATCTGGCCTCACCGTCACGCCACTGGAGACACCATCCTGCGTCATCTATGAAAGCATTGACCAGCTTCAGTCAAATATCAGCCGAGCGCTGAGAGCAGGAGCTGATTCCCCTGCGACCAATCAGCTTACCAGCCGCCTGAAACATATCAGCCAACGGTTGTATAGCGCACTGCTTCAGCCCATTGAACATCAGCTCATGCGCCATCCAAAGATAAAGATAGTCCCCTACGGCACACTACATTATCTACCCTTTCACCTACTTTATACCGGCAGCCATCATCTGATTGAATGGCATCAGCTCACAATACTGCCAGCAGCCAGTCTTATCCTGCAGGAACAGGCCAACGCGATGAACACTGGTGACTCTCTCGTACTGGCCTGCTCATCGCATGGATTGGTGCCACAGGTCATCAGTGAGGCACAGATGATTCATGAGATGGTTGGCGGCCATCTTCACCTTGAAGGTGGTCGAACGGTACTGGATCAGCCACCGGGAAAAATCCTGCATATCGCTGCACATGGTCAGTTTCGGATTGATCAGCCGGATTTTTCCTACATTGAGTTATGTGATGGGCAGGTCTTCGCCGATGACCTGTTTCAGCGGGACCTGAGTTACGAGCTGGTCGTCCTGAGTGCATGTGAAACAGGCCGTTTCAATGCCGTCGGTGCTGAAGATCTGATCGGCTTAGGGCGAGGATTTCTGTTTGCGGGTGCCGGAGCGTTAATCGCATCACTCTGGCGCGTAGAGGATACACGGACGGCTGACATGATGAAAACGCTCTATGGTTTTCTGTTGTTGGGCAGATCCAAAGCACAGGCTTTACAGCACATGATGAAGGAACAGCTTGTGCAGCAGCCAGATCTGCACCCTGCCTTCTGGGGTGCATTTCAATTGATCGGCAGTGCATCACCCCTTTCTCGTCAATAAAGACCACATCGATATCAGAGGAGAGCATGATGGCATCGCGAAAGAAAGCTCATAAAGAAATTAGTGTTGAGCATATCGCAACGGATGTTTTATGTATGGCGGTCTGGCAGACCGGAAATATACATCTGAGTGATGTACAGGCATTTTTAAATACACTTCCGGGCTTTGAGGAATCCCGGCTCACTGCACGAGATGAAACTGCTCCTAGCCAGCTTCCCATGCGGGATGAAACTGGAAGGACATTAGCCTTCTATTACATCGACTTGCCGCCTGACGCATCATCTGTTAACAATATTTTTAATCGCCTTTTTCAAGTTTTTCAGCTCCAGATGATCAGACCTCTCGAAAACACAGATACACGCGGCAACATCGGGTCAGGCATTTCATTTGAAGAATCGTTAGGGATGTCAGTCGGTGTATACGACACACATACCGAGACATCATATACTGATACGGCAGAGTTTGCTGGATCTTCCGAGTTTGCGGATACAGCGATATCCGCGGGACCGGGCAATAGTATAGAACATCCCGAAGAGGAACTGATTAAAATCCCGACCGAGGATAAGATTCCATTGTTTCCTTCGTCTTATGAAACACTGACGGGTGGCCTTATAGAGTTGGTTGGTATTACACCTAACTGGAACTTCGGTGGTGCACAGGGTCACTTTGGTGGAGGTGGGCCAGGATCCGATCCAGTACCGGTGCCGCCAGAGAACGAACCAGACCCAACCGACCCTCAACCCTTTGCGTTTAATACAAGTAGAGTTGATCGATACTTTTCATCACATAATACGGCAGAGACCGAAAGGTTGGTAGATGTCTTCATTCTGGATACGGCGTGGTCCAAAGCACATATCCAGCAGATGGCAATTGAGGACTTCCCGAACAACCAGCTACTGAAACAACTCGCATTCAGTCCGAATTTCCAGGTACATCTTGCTAGTGAGGTCGGCATTGACTTACCATCAGCAGATCACAAAAAAGGTTGGGCGTTAGCAAAATACACCAAGCAAAACAAGCGCGAACATTTCTATGTTATGCGTGATCACGGGCTGTTTATTACTGGTACCATCTATCAGCTCGCACCATGTGCGAAAATTCACCTGATTCAGGTGCTGAATAAATGGGGTGTTGGTACGTTGCGAGGGCTGCTTGATGCATTGAGCTATATCCCTAAACTGATTCGGCCTGAGGCATCCGTCATCGTCAACTGTAGTTTCGTCATTTCATTCACCAGCCTATCGGAAATGCTGACTGAACTTCTGGGACAGCGTGCCACAACGGAAAAAATCTATAATGCATTCGCCGACTGGCTCATGGACCCCCTTGAGACCAGTGTACACCTAGCTGGTCTGGAAAAGACCAATACCAAGATCCTTGCAGCGGCAGGAAATGATGGTAAGGTGTCAGGCGCGAGGCCACCTGCGCGCTACCCGGCATATCATCGAGAAGTCATAGGCGTGGGTGCGCTGACAAGTGAAGGGATACAAGAGACTTATTCCAACGAAGCCGATTACCCCATCAGCGTTGGATTGTGGGTTTTTGGTGGCGATGCCGACTGGTTCACTGATCCACCGCCGCCACCAGGATCTACAACACCAGCCAACTTGCAGAGTGAACGTGGTAAACATATTACAAACAAAGGTAAGGGAATGGTCGGGCTGTATATCGCCGACGACTTTCCTGATGGAAGCCCTAACTGGAACGGCCTGGCTTACTGGGCCGGGACTTCATTTGCGGCTGGGTTAGCCAGCGGCATCTTTGCCAAACTCCTCTGTGAAAGAAATGTAACACCGACCGATATTGAGAACATATTCAAATCTAACACCGACAAAAAACTTCTGTTAACGCGTAAACAATGGAGAAATGGGAATCTCACAGCTCATAATCCCGAGTGACAGTGAAGTTAATTTCGTAAGGCTCGGCGGGCGATGGCATGATCGCCCGCTGTGGTTTCAACGGCTGACGGATGCGTACCGCTGCGGCCTGATTTCGTCGCACGCGCGACCCTCGCAGCAACCGATGGATGTTGCCTCCTAAGACCAGAGCTTCGTCAGCTGGATTCAGATTGAGCATGCGGATTTTGTGAAGTTCGACTGCCGGGTGCAGCCATGGCCCATCCGAGCCGAAAAGAAGCTTGCGCGCTCCAGCGCGTTCGACAGCCTGCACCAGATAGTCAAAGCGCCGCACGCCAGAAGAGTCCGCATAGACATTGGGATAGCGCACCAGTTGATCAACCACCTGCTGCTGCGCACGCCAATCGTCACTGAAGCTGCCAAGATGCGGAATGATAAAGTTCACCTGCGGGTACTGAGACGCCAGCATATCAACCACATGTGCCTTGCCCACTACATCGACCAGAATCGGTATCCGTAGGATGCGGGCTGTCTCACAGACCTCACGCGTGGGCATGGCTTCGCTTCCATGTATCTTGATCCCACGGAAGCCCCACAAACGCACTGCCCTCTCCACCATCTGGAAGATACGACCAGCATCACGGACAGCATGTATAAAGGCAAAACCGATCAACTCATCAGGGTAGCGGCGGATAATACTGGCGACCTGAGCATTCGCAACCGCATAATCGGTATGAAAAGCGGCGAAGATTACTGTTTTTCGGATACCAGCGGCCCGCGCCCGTTCCAGATGTGTTTCAATTGGCGCGTCGGTGTTCCATGGCGCGGTGAGCAGATCCCCCTGCCCGGCGTGGCAGTGACAGTCGATAATCATGGCTGTTATCCGTCGTCCTTAAACGTGTGTTCATATGCACGCCCACGACGAATGACGGTCCTTTGCCAGCGTTTTCCATTGATACGAGGTGTCTTTCCAGTGTAGGCGATTTTCAGTGGCTTCTTGCCAATCACTTTCATCGTGTTTGTTGACCGGATATTGGTAAGTTTTCTCCCACTTCGCTGCAGGCGGCGGATAACGGCCTGTTCAATTTTTCGCAGATCGGCCTTATTTGGGTTTCGGTTATCTCTACGCTGGACAAAGCCAATACTCACACCATATAGAGAAGGATTAACCGCCATCCTGCGCAGTTCTGCCTGATGCTTTACCAGACGTGTTCCAAGATCCAGTGCCTCGCCTGTATAGATTATCCTTCCCTTCAGACGAACAATATAGACTCCCGGTTTACCGCGCCCGGCGGCAATCGCCTCTGGAAAAGACATTGGACGCTGAAAATCGACTTTATAACTACCGCCAGAGCGCAGCGACGAACCAACTTCAAATTCAGACATATTTGGGATATACAGAAATCGTAGATTCAGAAAGCGACCGCTTGGCGCTTTGATGTGAAAATGGCGCAGATTCAGCGACGGGTAAATATGGTGGCGTACCTGATATCCCGGTCCAAAACGTCGGGCGACCTTATAGGCTCCACGGGCAGCATCCGACTGACTGCGATACCAGAAGTTGCGGCCCGGTGGAAGCTGGCGATTCAGCCAGGCGATACGTTTACTATTCAGCATACCAGTCTCCTGTTCTCTATAGTGAGGTTCTCACCCTTACTGCATATTTAACTCAATAAGGGTGAGGGTTATCATCAATCGAACTCTGGCTGCCATTCGCGCTGAGGCTTCGGCTTTGGCTGCCGCATCTGGACGGGACGGGAAACTGCCGGACGAGACATCATGGGCCGAGTAGAACCGTAAGGAGGGACGGGACTCGCACTCACTGTCACTGGTGAAGCATCCTGATGATTAGTGGGCAGCGCCTGTGCACTGGTCAGCCATTCCTCACTATCGGTTGCGATCTGCGTCAGCAAGGCCTCAAACTCCACCCTTGTATCGTTGAGGATATGCGGCTGTGCCAGCCACTGGATGATATGGCGTCCAGCTTCAGCCATACGACTACGCTGTGAAGCGGGTACGTAGTGCTGGCCCAACAGACGTCGGATGACTTCTTCGAGCGTATCCCACGCGTTATCTGAACCGAACTGGCTGCGAATATCCGGTGCATTGAGGATCTCGAAGGCCTCATGCAGAAGCTGCATCAGTTCGACACTCATTGCACTGACATTACCGTAAGAGGCGTTCTTCAGGTTATTACGCAGATCCAGCCCTGCCCGCCGCACAATGGCGATGCTTCCAAAGCTTGGATCGGTTGCACGTGGGCGAATCACCTCAGAAACCCGTTTATCACGGAAGAACTGCGAGACCTGCCAGTTGAAGTTTGAAAAAAGGTTATGGAAATGACGATTGGGCTGCGCCGTAGTGGGCGGTGGCGCATTGGTATACCCAAAGACACGCTTATAGGTCTGCAACCGTTCCAACTGTGTGCTCCGCAGCACCTGCTTACGGTCATACTGATACAGTCGATGGGCGCCTAACCCGGTGGAAAAGCGCATCGTCCCCGCCTTGAAGGCTTCCTGAAGCTTGAGAATCGCCCTGAAGACCCCAAGTGCTTCCATCTGATAGATATAGTACAGATCACCCGCAGCAATGAAGCGGTCAGAAGCGGTACTCTCATCGTAGCTTACAACGCCGTAGGGATGGCGCATCTCACCAAGCCGTGCTGAGGCTTCAGTCCCCAACCCGACAAGCTGCGCCAGACCACCATCAGCCGGAGTTGGCTGCGCGGCATCTGCAAGCTGTGCAGCATCGAGTACAGACTCCAACTGCCCGACTAACGCATCAGCGAGCGCCGGATTTTCGATCAACTGCGTACGAATCCGGCTGATGACCTCGGCACTGTACGCGGCGGCCCGATCCTGTAGATTCTGATATTCCTGACGAGTAGGCATTGGTTTTGATCCTTTCGTTAGAATGCCTTGAGATCAGCAATGACGGTGTCTAAATGCCCGATCAGCTCGGCAAGTGCACTCTGAACGCGAGGCTGACGAATGGCAGGGTGACTGGTAGCAGGCGCATCTTTCGCATTTTTCAGTACACCTCGCAACCGCATCGCTTCACCGATCACCGATTTGGCACCTGACTTACCGCCGCCCTGAATAGCATCGGGAACTACCTCTACCGCAAAATCGTTAGCCCAGGACATCAGATCCTCGATGGTCAAAGAGGTATTCTTGGCTGGTTTCGGGCCATTCGGGACAGTGACTTTCACCAGCACAATTGACTGACGTTCCTTAGCTGTGATCCCAAATGCCCGCATCGCCTTGAACACTTCCTGCACGCCTTCACTGATACAGCCGAGTGAGGTCGCCAGCTCAGCGAAGCCTGTTCCAAGATAAGCAGATGGATTATTCAGGAACCGATACCATGATGCTTCCATTGCTGCAATCTGATCTTCGATAATCAGAAAATCGGTCAGCACCTGTTCCTCTGAAATAATGGTGACATCAGCGGTCTGAAGCTTGTATTGGGTCTTCAGTGTCCTCATCTGGGCATTCATGCGAGCGAACAGTGGATTAATTCTCACTTCACGCGGGCCACCGCTTCTGCCGACTTCACCGAGAAGCTGTTGAAGTGTATCACGCAGAATTTCAGTCGCGGCCTTGGCCTTTTCAGCATCTACAGTGCTACCAATGGCACGTAATCCAGAGAGGCTTTTGAGGATGCTATCAACAGTCTGATGAAAATAGCGATACAGCACCGCCTGTGCGCCAGTGATGGCTGCACCGAGTTCTGTTTCGATTACGAAGGAACGCGGGGTGTACCTGATGCTACGGCTGCCGTTGTTTTCATCGATGTTGAAGACCTGACCAAGCGCATCAATCACCATACTCGGCTTATCATACTTCAGCCGTAATCCGAGAACATCAGTCATGGCATTCTCGATGATCCGGTCCATTGAAGTCCGATCATGACCGTCGCCATAACTGCCAGACCCATTGACTTCATAGGCGGTCGG
>JAEZAF010000152.1 GCA_023430545.1 Chloroflexota bacterium | reverse complement strand
GCGCTGGAGATCCGCACGACCAAGCTGGCAGCGGATAACACCCTCAGCCGTGTGATGAAGATGGTGGAAGAGGCCGAGCAGCAGCAGAGTCCGTCACAGCAGTTTGCGCAGCGCTTCACCCGCCGCTTTGTGCCAGCGATTTTTGTCATCACGGCATTGGTGGTTGTCGTGCCGCCGCTGTTCGGCTGGCTGACATGGTCGCAGAGTGTCTATCGCGGACTGCTGCTGCTGGTGGCGGCCTCTCCATGTGCGCTGGCGATTGGGACTCCGGCGGCAGTGCTGGCCGGGATCGCACAGGCCGCCCGCAGTGGTGTGCTGATTAAGGGCGGCGCGCATCTGGAAAATCTCGGCAGGCTCCGCGCCATCGCCTTCGATAAGACCGGCACCATCACCAGCGGCGATTTCGCCGTGACCGATGTCATCACGCTCAACGGCACGTCGAAGGATGAGCTGCTGCGGACCGCAGGCGCGGTAGAACAACAGTCGAATCACCCACTGGCGCTGGCGGTGGTCGAAGCAGCAGAGTCGCAGGGACTGACGCTGCCCGATGCGAACGGTCTGGAAAATGTGCCGGGGCGCGGCGTCCGCAGTGAGGTGGACGGTCAACCGGTGCTGATCGGTTCCAGCAAACTGTACGACCATACCGACTCCAGCACACAGCAGATGCTGACCAGCGCGGTGCGTACACAGGTCGAGCAGCTTGAAGCGGAAGGACGCTCCACCATGATCATCGGCCACGGAAACCGGCTGATCGGTGTCCTCGGTCTGGCCGACAAACCGCGTGCACAGGTTGGGAAGGTGCTGGGGGCGCTGCGTACGCTCGGAGTCGAGCATCTGGTGATGCTGACCGGCGACCATCAGCAGGTGGCGGATAACATCGCCGCGCAGGTCGGCCTGACCGAAGCGAAAGCCGATCTGCTGCCGGAACAGAAACTGACTGCCATCCGCGAACTGGAACGCCAGTACGAGGTGATCGGCATGGTGGGGGACGGTGTGAACGATGCGCCTGCACTGGCCGCCGCGACGGTCGGGATCGCAATGGGCGGCGCAGGGACGGCGGTCGCACTGGAAACCGCCGATGTCGCGCTGATGGGAGATGATCTGGGCAAGCTGCCGTTTGCGGTCGGGCTTGGCCGCGCCAGCCGCCGCATCATCCAGCAGAATCTGGCGATCTCGATGGGCGTGATCGGTCTGCTGATCGTCACATCCGTGCTGGGGCTGATTCCGCTGGGCGGCGCGGTCGTACTGCACGAGGGCAGTACATTAGTGGTTGTTGGGAATGCGCTGCGATTATTAGCGTATCAGCCGAAAAGCGTAGTAGGATAGGGGACAGACCAGCGTGAGGTGCGGCGCACCCGAAGGAGTGACACCATGCCGATTCGTGTCGAAAAGTCGATTGATGATCCGATTATCACCTTTACTTTTGTCGGTGTTGTCGATCCCGAAACCGTTCAGGAAGCCAACGCGCAGCTTGCGGAAGCGATCAACAGCATGGGGATGCTGTACGTGATGGTGGACCTGCGCGACACCGAGATGACACAGGGCGAAGCCGTCGCGCTGATCGAAGTGCCGGACGCGCCCTCGTTCATGGAGCATCCGCGCATCCGCACTGTGTTTATCGGTCAGCCGGTGCCGCACGATCCCACCAGTCCGCCGCAGTCTCCGGTCTTCTCCAGCGAAGAAGACGCGCTCGATTACATCCACCAGCAGATCGCGGGCAAAGCGCCGTAAGTCAGGTTATGTATGACCATTTTGTTGGTACCGACAAAATGGTCATGACAATCTCATCTTCACCTGTAGGGACACGGCACCGACGTGTCCGCCGTTTCTCCAGGTCGCATACGCGGGATTGTAGGGGCCGACATCTTCCGGCCCACCGGACTGGTCATCAATTTTCAAATCACCATCTACCCGCCGCCAATTGAAAGGGGCCTACCCATGCAGCTTGAAAACGCTATTCAGCTTTTGCAGCAGCATTCGCAGGCGATTGCACAACTCACAGGGGATGTGACACCAGAGCAAGCGGTGTGGAAGCCGACCCACGACTCCTGGTCAATGCTGGAAGTGATGTGTCATCTGGCCGACGAAGAACGCGAGGACTTCCGCGCACGCCTGATGCATATCCTCAACGGGACCGAAGCCCCACAAATCGACCCGCAGACATGGATCATCGAACGCGGGTACAACCAGCGCGAACTGACATCCGCCGTGCAGGGTTATCTGGCAGAGCGTAAGGCGTCGCTGGCGTGGCTGCGGTCGCTCAATGGCGCGGATATGGAAAAGAGCTACGCTGATCCCGCTTTCTCACTGCGTGCCGGTGATATGGTGTCAGCATGGGTGGCGCATGATCTGCTGCACCTGCGCCAGTTGGTCGAACTGCGTTATGCGTGGCTTCAGCAGCAGATGCAGCCCTACAGTGTTGAATATGCGGGGGAGTGGTAGCTGGCCATGTGTACCAAGATAAGCAAATTGCACGCTCGAAATTAGGCCGCCAAGACCCTCACCGAAATCTCTCCCCGGGCAACCAGTTGCACTGACAGAGGAGAACTTTTTATCCATCCGTTAACCCTGCTTTTCTCCCTTTCCCTCGCAGCATACGACGGACGCTTTTCCCGGAGTATGCGCCCTGGGGGAAAGGGCCGGGGATAGGGGGATTTTTCCGGCCTAAACCCTTAACTTGGTGCATATGGCGGGGACTGGTAGCTGGCGGTTCCGGCTTAAGCTTCAGGCTGTGACAGCCGATAGCTGAGGATCACAATCCCGGACTTGAACGGCTTGCATTATCAGCGACACGCGTTTCCACGCACTGAGTTTTGAGAAGAACGGCACGCCTTCCCTCAACAGCACCGGAATCACCAAAATATGATTCAACAAATTTTTGTACCGCAAGATGAGGCACTCCAGTACATCAGCAATGAACTTTCAGCCGATCGCGGGGAGTTAGCACGATTCCTCTTAGAGCAAATAGATTTTTGTGCTGGTCGTGTATTTTCCTTTCTGCCTGAAGATGTAAACCCAAACCGGATCAAAAATTTCGCAAGTGGTGGGCTAGTATTTGAAGGTGGTGGACGAGATCAGATAGCCAGATTTCTTCTTCAGAAATTAACCGCAACAGATGACACAGTAATGGTCTTTGAAGAAGAACTTATGGCGCAAGAGATATGGCATTCTATTGAAAAAGAGGAAGATTATTATTTCTATTACAAAGAAAGAGTCTATTATTTTCTTCCTTCCAGTATCGAACCCGACTTGCTTCAAGTTGAACATCGGATGCGTACAGCATCATTTACTCGCTATCCGGGATTTGGCATTCTTACTTCGCTACCTTTTTCACTCCATAAAGCACAACAGCTAGACCTAGATCAACTTGAAATCTTAGTTAGGCACATCACACATCTTATAATTGAAGCTTACGACGGTGAAGCATGGATTATCTGGAGTAAGGATAAGGACTAGAACAATCCTTTTGCCTCTGACTCGACGGCGCGTGCTATGCTAGACAGGTGAGCTGTTCAGAACACAACGAAACGAGTCTTCTATGTCTGCCCAGACGGTCCCCGCTTCCCCTGCGAAATCACCTTCCAGTCCGCTGACCATTGAGCGCACCATGATCCTGATCCTGTTCATGCTGCTGTTCGCGCTGGCGACACGTATCCCGCTGGACACGGACACCTGGTGGCATCTGCGTGCCGGTGAACATATGGTCGAGAACCGGGCGATTATTCAGGGTGATCCGTTCTCGTATACCCGTGCAGGTGAAGTCCGCGTACAGGCCGACTGGCTGAGTCAGGTGGTGCTGTACGGGTTATGGTCAGTGGCGGGTGTGTGGGGGCTGGCGCTGTTCACCTCCGTACTGGCGACGGGCGGCATGTGGCTGCTGTATCGCGCCTCCGAGGGCAGCAGTTATATGCGTGCCTTCGTGATGATCCTCGGCGCGGCGGCAGCCTCAGTATTCTGGTCCCCGCGTCCGCAGATGTTCAGCTTTTTCCTCACAACCTTTGTGATCTATATCCTCGCGCTGTACAAGCGGCGCGGTATCGACCATCTGTGGTGGGTGGTGCCGGTAATGTGGCTCTGGGCGCACCTGCACGGCGGCTACTTCCTCGGGCTGCTGGTGCTGTTCGGCACGCTCGGCGGCGAGATCCTCAATCATCTGCTGCGGAGCCGCAGCCCGCATGTGATCGCACGGGATCGTCTGCCGAAGCTGGCCGTCGTCTCGGTACTGAGTGTCTTTGGCTTTGTCATCCATCCCGCCGGGACGCGCATTCTGATGCTGCCGTTTGAGACCTTCACGATGGGATCGCTGCGTGCCTTTATTCAGGAATGGAATCCGCCGGACTTTGCGCAACCGAGTGTGTGGCCGTTTCTGCTGCTGGGCGTGCTGACGTTCGTCCTGCTGATCCGCCATTGGCGCACACTCGACTGGACCGAAGCGGCGCTGCTGCTCGGTTCCGGCTATCTGGCGGTGACGTCCGCCCGAAATGTCGCCTTCTTCTCGACCCTCGCGACGCCGATCCTGACCTATCATCTGGCGGCGCTGATGCAGGCACGCGGCTGGAAGCTGGAGACGGTCAGGCGTCCGACCGCGGGGATGGTGCGCCTCAATCAGATCCTGCTGGCGGTGGTCGCGCTGGGCGTGGTCGCCAAAATCCTGCTGGCGCTCAATCCGGCGCTGGTGGATGAAGCCGAGCGCGACATCTTCCCGGTGGATGCGGTGGCGTATCTCAACGAGGCGCAGCCGCTCGGTTCGCCGCCGGAAGGACGGATGTTCAATGATTATAACTGGGGCGGTTATCTGATGATGTACGCGCCTCAGCATCAGGTCTACATCGATGGCCGCACCGACCTCTATGGCGATGTCGTGAACGAATACGTCCAGATCCTGCGGGGGGATGAGGGCTGGCAGCAGAAACTCGACCGCTATGACGTGCGTCTGGTGCTCATCCCGCCGGAGAGTCCGCTGGCTGAAGCACTGCGCTCCGAGCCGGGATGGGAAGAGACCTATACCGACGATCTCGCCAGCGTGTTTGTGGGGGGATAAAAATTCCGGCTGAGATTATGTCGTTTTACCATTCAATACGGAGAAAACGGGCGACCACGCAGGGTCGCCCCTACAGCGGAATCGTGCCCGAAAAAGGATCCCCGTCGTAATTTGTGAAAGATCATAATCTCAGCCGGAGCAGTTGCGTTCTAATCGAAAATATCGAAAATGTCGTCGAGGAATGACCCTCTGCGGCGCTTCTCGTACCGGCGATCATCATATTTACGATCGTCGTCATATCTGCGGTCGTCATACGGGCGCTGACTGGTGGTCGGGCGCGCATCGTTCTTCCGCTTGTAGTCATCGTCATCGTCGGGATACGAGGAAGAGGGTGTCTGCTGCGGTGCTGCACCGGAGGTGCGGATGCGCTGCTCGTATTCCAGTGAGCGGTCGATGATCTTGTCCAGCTCACCGCGATCCAGCCACACACCGCGACAGCTTGGGCAGTAGTCGATCTCGATCCCCTGCCGCTCGGACATCTTCAGGTCAACTTTACATACCGGGCACAACATATACCAATACTCCACAAACCTGATCTGTTTTATACGCAAATTATCTCCAATAGTGCAGAAAGCAAAAACCCCACATTTCGTGGGGTTTGCGTGAAGCGATACCTGATCAGTTATGAACGGGACGGACGCCGTGAGCGCCATCCGCCCAGACGCTGCAGCGGCCCACGCGACACGCGCACGATCATCAAGTTCTGCGTTCGCGTTCGCGGATCGATCTTCGATGGGAACGAGTCGCGTCCGGTCAGCTTTCCATAGATATAGCGAGCGAACAGGCGGACGGTCGCTGTTGCTGGCGCAGCAAGGATCACCCCCAGCAGACCGGCGATGCTGGCGGCAACCACGATCGCGGCGATGACCACGAACGGGTGCAGGTCCAGATTGCTGCCCATGACACGCGGCACCAGAAACAGCGCTTCAAGCTGCTGAATGATCAGGCAGACGATCAGCACGGCCAGCGCCAGACTGGGTCCGCTGAGGAATGGCAGTGTCGATGAAGTCGAGACCAGCGCGATGATCACCGCGAACACGGTGGAAATCACCGGGCCAATATTCGGCAGGAATTCCAGCAGGCCAGCCACCAGACCGAGGATCAGCGCGTTTGGCAGGCCGAGGGCGAGCGCGGCCAGGAAGGTCGCGACACCAATCACCAGACACAGGATCAACTGCCCGCGCAGGTAGGCATTCCAGATGCTGCTCAGCTCTCCCAGCAGGCGGCGGGTATCCGGCTGATAGGAATTCGGGACAAGGCTGATAAATCCTTCCACGAAGGTGCCGCCGTCCTTGCCGAGATAGAAGATCATCACCAGCAGCAGCAGCAGATTGACTCCGATGGTGAAGGCCGAGCCGACCACGCCGAAGGCCTGACCGGTCAGGCCGCCGACCGAGCCGAGGAACTGGTTGAAGATCCCGCTGACGTTGACATTTTCCGGTGTCAGAATCTCACTGGCATTTTCCGCCCCGGTGAGCGTTTGCAGGAATTCCAGCGGCACGACCTGTTTACCTTCAATCAGAACCGGCTGATTGTTGAAACTGATCGGCTGACTGAGGATGCGCTGGAGTTCAGTGGAGACGGTTTGCAGCGTCTGCGGCAGGTTCTCGATCATCGAGCTGACCTGACTGAAAACGACCGGCAGCACAATGGTCAGCACTACGATGACCAGGAAGATGCCGAACAGAAACGCCAGCAGCACGGCAAAGGCGCGGCGTCCGCGTGGCATCCAGCGCAGCAGACGCTGTTCATTGAAGCGCACCAGTGGATGTATCAGAAAGGCCAGCAGTCCGGTGATCACCAGCATCGGCAGCACGTCCGCTGTCAGCCACAGGAACAGCCCGAAGACCGCCAGACAGATCAGCGCGATCGTGCGCTTGGTGATGTTATCCCAAGGTGGAGCAGTGCTGGTCCCGCCGGAGGATACAGCGGTCGAGGTTACCGGATGCACCACTGCTGCATCCGACACGGTCGGAACCGTCGTCGAGGAATGAGGCGGGGGCACCGGCACGCGCCGTCCCGAAGGATCGAGAGAAGAATCAGATGAAGTCATAAACATTCCTGTTTTCAGATGAAGTCAGTCGAGCCGGACAAACCATGCTTCGTTAATCCCGTACAGATCAGATGTGACAGCCGTACAATCTGCACGAGGTGAAGCGATGTGCTTTCGTTATATACGCAAACTATCCCCTTTTAAGTGCAGGGATGCTGGCCTACAATTCCATAGGGCATCAGCCAGTTCCTATTATATTGCATTGCGCGGCGCTGGACGTACGCCAAATGTCCAATTGATGTGTCGTCTTTTGGGGGACTGCGGCTGTATGACTCCGCAGATGTACAGCACCACCAGCGATACCCATCATGCATTCATAACAGGTCATAAGAAGCATTAAGGGTTATTGCTGTAACAATTGTTTGTCCGATGCGACTTTTCTGTTCAGTTTTCGGATGTTTTAAGTTCAAAATTGCCGACAATAGCAAGAGTATACAAATTTCCAAATGTTGCGAATGGTATGTATTTTCTTGACAGAAGCCTAATTCTTGTGCAAACTTTGAAACTCTTTAACACGTCCTTAAGTTTTCCAGAGATAGTCGTAATTTTAACGAGGAGGCACAAGTGGGTGTCCTGATGGAGGTCAAAGACCTCGCCGTCCGGTTTTACACTCAGGAAGGGATCGTTTACGCTGTCAATGGCGTTTCCTATACCCTGAATGAAGGTGAAACGCTGGGTGTCGTAGGAGAAAGCGGCAGCGGAAAGAGTGTACACTCGCTTGCCATTATGGGATTAATTCCCAATCCCCCCGGAAAAATCGAAAGTGGTCAGGTGATCTTCCAGGGGCGTGACCTGCTGAAGCTCTCCAAGGAACAGATGCGTCTGGTACGTGGTGCGGAAATCGCAATGGTTTTCCAGGACCCGATGACCTCGCTGAACCCGGTACTGACGGTTGGCACACAGATTACCGAAGCCCTGAAGCTGCATCTCGGTATGAATCAATCACAGGCCGATAAGCGCGCCGCCGAACTGCTGGATATGGTCGGCATCCCGGATGCGCGCCGCCGCCTGAAGAATTATCCGCACCAGTTCTCTGGTGGTATGCGTCAGCGCGTGATGATCGCGATGGCGCTTTCCTGCAATCCTAAACTGCTGATCGCTGACGAACCGACGACCGCGCTGGATGTGACCATTCAGGCGCAGATTATCGAGCTGGTCAAGCAGCTTCGCGACGAACTCGGCATGGCGATGATCTGGATCACCCATGACCTCGGTGTGGTGGCCGGTATCGCCGACACGCTTCAGGTGATGTACGGTGGCCGGATTGTCGAGCGCGGGCCGATCAAGGAAGTCTTCCGCGATCCGCGCAATGCGTACACACTCGGTCTGCTGAACTCGCTGCCGCGCCTTGACCTCAAGAAGAACGCGCAGCGCCTTGTCCAGATCGAGGGTTCACCCCCCGACATGCGCTTCCCGCCGAAGGGCGATCCGTTCGCACCGCGTAACCCGTATCGCACCGCACGTTGTATGGAAGAAATGCCGCCCCTGAAACCGGTCGATGACGGCCATCCCGACCACCTGGTCGCCGCGTGGTACGATCTGCGCGATGTAGTTAAGCAGGAAAGAATGAAGAACCAGGAGTTGGTCCAGAATGGTTAATCCTGTACAGGAAAAGCGCAAAAACAGCGCAGATGGCCGTGAGGTCATCCTTCAGGTGCGTGACCTGAAGAAGCACTTCCCGATTACGTCCGGCCTCATCGTACAGCGTCAGGTTGGCGCGGTGCGTGCGGTCGATGGCGTGTCGTTCGATGTCTATAAAGGCGAAACACTCGGTCTGGTCGGTGAATCCGGCTGCGGAAAAAGCACGACAGGCCGTACTGTTTTACAGCTCTATCGTCCCACCTCCGGCTCGGTCAATTTCGAGGGGCAGGAACTGACGACGATGAAGGGTGAAGAGCTGCGCAAGATGCGTCAGCGTATGCAGATCATCTTTCAGGACCCGTATGCGTCGCTCAACCCGCGTATGACGGTCGGCAATATCATCAGCGAGCCGCTGCGCATCCACAATACCAAGCGCGGCGCGGAAATGCGTGAATTCGTCGAACAACTGCTGGAGCGCGTGGGTCTCAACCCGTATTACATCAACCGCTACCCGCACGAGTTCTCCGGCGGACAGCGCCAGCGTATCGGTATTGCCCGCGCTCTGGCATTGAACCCGTCGTTCATCGTCGCGGACGAGCCGATCTCGGCGCTCGACGTGTCGATTCAGGCGCAGGTCGTCAATCTGCTGGAAGATCTTCAGGAAGAACTCGGCCTGACGTACCTGTTCATCGCGCATGACCTCAGTATGGTGCGCCATATCTGCGACCGCGTGGCGGTGATGTACCTCGGCAAGATCGTCGAACTGGCCGAGACGGACGAACTCTACGACAATCCGCTGCACCCGTATACGCAGTCACTGCTGTCTGCGGTGCCTGTGCCGGACCCGGATGTGGAAGAGAAGCGCCAGCGCATCATCATCAAGGGTGACCTGCCCAGCCCGGCCCGCCCGCCGATTGGCTGCAACTTCAACACCCGCTGCCCGGTCCGCTTCGATCTCTGCTTCCAGGGAGATGACCCCCCACTCGTGGAAGTCACCCCCGGTCACTGGGTAGCCTGCCACCGCGTGACCGAACTCGGCCTGTAATCCGGCCATCGAGTACGTCATTCCATCAACAGCCTGCTGACACCAGCAGGCTGTTTTTGATTCGCATCGTGCGCTCAATCATTAAGATCAAATGGTGATCTTGGGCTTACAATAAATACAGGTTCGTTTAACTGACTACATTGCTGCTTTGAAAGGACTTACTATGAAAAATCGCTTTGTTTTTCTCGTTCTCAGTATCTTGCTGCTGATAGTTTCAGCACTGCCTGTCGCTGCCCAGCCTGTTACCGTGACATGGTTTATCGGGTTAGGGACGGGTTATCGTCCCGAACAGGTCGCGGTGACAGAACAGGTCGTTGCCGCATTCAATGCTTCTCAGACTGCTATCCAGCTAGACATTATCGTCGTCGATAATGCCGATGCTGCCAATGTCCTGCGTGAACTCATCGCCAGCGGTAATGCCCCGGATCTCGTCGGGCCGATCGGCATTGATGGCTCGAACGTCTTCGCATGGCAGTATCTTGATCTTCAACCCCTGATTGACAGTACCGGCTACGATCTGACACAGTTTCCTGAAGCCGCAGTCAACGTTTACCGGTTGGAAGGGCAGGGATTAATCGGGCTGCCTTTTGCGACCTATCCCTCCTTTATTTACTACCGACCTTCGCTGTTCGATAACGCGGGGCTGGCCTATCCACCCCATGCATTCGGCGAACTGTATGATGGCACTACCGTCTGGGATACGGGAACGCTCCGTAATCTGGCGATGCAGCTAACACTGGATACCAGCGGCAGAAATGCACTTGAAGGTGCTTTCGATGCTTCCAATATCGTTCAGTGGGGATTTGTGCCTCAGTTTAGCGAGCCACGCGGTTATGTAACGATGTTCGGGGCGGCCCATCCGTTTGATGCACAGGGTGTTGCCTTCTTACCTGATGCGTATGCCGTTGGGTTCCCCTGGATCTATAATGGCATGTGGACGGATTTCTTTATCCCGAATGGTGCGCAAAAGCTGTCACTGGAGAACGATAATCCGTTTGCCTCTGGCAAGGTGGCAATGGCAGAGACCCATCTCTGGTATACCTGCTGTGCCGGTGAAAATGACTGGGATATCGCTGTTGTCCCGTCGTATAACGGCACCTATACCGCAAAGCTGCACGATGACAGCTTCCGCATTCTGAAGGCATCAAAACACCCGCAGGAAGCGTTCACAGTTATGCAATATCTGATCGGTGAAGCTTCGCTGGATCTGCTGGCTGTGTATGGTGGAATGCCCGCTCGCGCTGCTGATCAGCCTGCATTTTTTGCTGCACTGGATGCCAGCTTCCCGCAGGGTGTGGATTGGCAGGTGGCAATGGACAGCCTGCAATATGCCGACAATCCCAGCCATGAAGCAGCCATGCCCAATTATCAGGCGGCCAAAGCACGTTTTGATGAATTCCGCTATCTGATTGATAACACCCCGGGTCTGGATATTCAGGCTGAACTGGCGGCGCTGATCGGTGATTTGCAGGAGATCGGGAGTCATCGTCTGGTAAATGGCGGCTTTGAAGGCGCGCTTACCTCATGGACGACGAAAAACCTGACCAAAGATAAGGTGAAGTGCAATAAGCCGGAGAAAACCTTTGCCTTTGAAGGTGATTGCGCCTTTATGTTCAAAGGGGGAACCGGCGAAAAGAGCAAACTCAGTCAGAATGGCGATACCCTCTACGTGCTGGCCGGCAAAAACCTGACCCTGAGTGGGATGGTCAATGCGAAAGGTGCTGTGAAGGCAACAGCGAAAGTCGTGGTCGTCTATAAGAACAGCGCACTGCCCAAAGGGAAGCTGAAGGCGAAGATCAACGCACCCACCGGCGGTTATCAACCGCTGACCGGGACGCTCTCGCTCAATCTGGCGGGGGATGCACTGGAAATTAAGGTGCAGGTCGTCAACAAGAGTTCATCGGGCAAGCTGTTTCTCGATTCACTCACCCTTCAGACCTTACCTGGCGCATCAGCGGCTTTACCGCTGCCGGTACTGCCTCTGCCATAGCCTGACTGGAGCGCAGTTGAGTTTCACTGAAATTCAGGAACAGAACGAACAGCCTGCTGACACCAGCAGGCTGTTTTGACTCTGCATGAGTTCACTTGAAAATGGGCGGGAAGAATCCTGCCACTATATCCCTTACATTGTGCAGGGGCCAGACTTGTCCGGCCAGATGATCCAAGACACAGTGTTATGGTTGCGTGCCCTTCCTCTATCCATCCCTTCATGGACCAATTCGCCGTGCTGAGCGTATTGGACTTAACCCCCACTGCTGAGATCAGGCGTACAATCCTCTTATCGCCTGATCTTCTTTTACATCTGAGGCTGCTGCTATGCATCTACCGTTCTTACGGCGTTTTCAGGTTCAGGGCACGGTCCTGTTTATCCTCGGGACCGCCTTTCTGAATCTGGCTGGTGTGGGGATTATCGCACCAGTGCTGCCGTTTATCACCGCTGACTATACCCATCCGCAGGACACGGCCTTCGTCGGGTCAATGCTTTATACCTCGTATGCGCTGTTTCAGTTTCTCGCCACACCCACCCTCGGCGCACTGAGTGACCGCTTCGGGCGGCGTCCGGTACTGCTGATCAGCCTGTTCGGTTCCGCCATCGGCTATTTTATCTTCGGCATCGGCGGCTCACTGCTGATGCTCTTCGCCGGACGCATCATCGACGGTGTGACCGGTGGCAATATCGCGACGATCTATGCTTATGCTGCCGACATCACCGAGCCGCAGCAGCGCACACGCTTCTTCGGGATGCTGGGGGCCGCTGCCGCACTCGGATTCGTCTTCGGCCCTGTGCTTGGATTTATCACCCTCAGCCTGACCGGTCTGGAGTCCTCGCCACTGTACGCTGCTGGCACCCTGACGCTGATCAATGTCGCCTGGGGATATTTCGCCATGCCCGAAAGCCTTGCACCGGAGCGCCGCGAAACCTCGATTGACCTCGCCAGCCTTAATCCGCTGCGCCAGCTTGTCGCCGTTTTCAGTATGCCATCCGTCCGGCTGATGCTGATCGCAACTTTCCTCTGGGCGGTCTCGTTTGCGGCCATGCAGTCCAACCTGAGCTTCTTCGCCGAAGCGGAATATCACTGGGACGCCACGCAGACCAATGTGATCTTCCTGCTGATCGGTTTCGTCGTCGTGCTGACACAGGGCTTCGGCGTGCCGCGTCTGCTGCCTGTACTGGGTGAAGAGCGCATGACGCTGCTGGGGCTGGGCGGGATCACCACCGGCTTTCTACTGATCGCGCTGTCACCTGCACTGGGCGGACAGTGGCTGATGCTGTTCGCGGTGATTCCGGCGGCATTTGGCAACGGCATGATCGTGCCATCACTCACCGCGCTGATGTCGGCGTCGGTCAGCGTCCGCGAACAGGGACGTATCCAGGGCGGAAATCAGGCGGTGCAGGCGCTCGCCCGCGCCATCGGACCATTGGTTGCGGGGGCGGCGTTTACTTCGATCACCCACAGCGCCCCGTATCTGATCGGTGCAGCGGGGCTGTTTCTGGCAGCAGTCATCTTCGAAATGTCACGCCGGACTCCGAAGCTGAAGCGCATCCCGTCGGCGTAGGGGATTGAATACAGGTCAGAACCCCCGATCCCTGCGGAATAAATTCCGCTTTCCCTTTCCCCCATTCCGCTACCTGCGAGAAAAGCATTCGTCGTTGGCTCAGAGGGAAAGGGAGAAAGACAGGTGGCTGTGGCTGTGGCGGCGGCGCGAAAAAAAAATGCGCCACTAGAACCATTTTTCCCCTCAAAATTGGCGGCAATGTCAGAATTGCGGCGCATTTGCGCCGCAGGATGCAGCATTTGCGCCGCAGGATGCAGCATTTGCGCCACAAGATGCGGCGGGCGGCATTCAATGCCACCCCCACATATCTGTGATGTTAAGGTGCAGGAACCTCACAGTGTAGCACGGATGTTCGGGTTGTGCGGTTCGAATTTTCAAACGAAGTGGACCAAAAAACAGGGGTTTTTTTGCCTTATGATCTCCGTGTTACTGCGCCCCTGCATCTGACATCTGCAAGCGGCAATCGCTGCCTGTGGCAATCGCTGCCTATGGCAATCGCTGCCTATGGCAGTTGCTGCCTATTCCTCACCCTTCGGGCGGGACGCCACCAGCGCCACCCAATCCCCCTTCTGCACCGTTGAACCATCCTGCTTGATGACCTTCGCGCCGAGCGTCACCAGACCGCCGCCCATGCGTGCCGCGTCCTTCAGTTCCTTGATCTCAAGCTCGACGTGGATGGTATCCCCGATGAAGACCGGCGCACTGAACTTCATGTTGATCTCGCGGAAGGCCAGCACCGTTTTCTCCATAAACCCAAGCTGATAGGCCTGCCCGACCGCATAGCTGATGGTCAGCATGCCGTGAGCGATGCGCTGGCCGATCATGTGCGTCTTCATGTATTCGGTGTCGAAGTGCATCGGGTTGAAGTCGCCGGTCAGCGCGCCAAACTGCACGATGTCGGCTTCGGTGATGGTGCGGGCACGGGTGCGCATCTTCTGACCAAGCTGATAATCTTCGTAATAAAGGCCGGTGGTGGTGTCGGATGCCATCGCAGCATGTTCCTCCGTTTGCGAAAATGTATGTTCAGAATTTTAGCGCAAGGGGGTGGTACGCGTCACGCAACGGAATACCTATGGATGGGCAACGCTGTTCTCTAACTGGTGTGGCGGCCCTCATCACCTATTCGCAAAGGTCGGTATTTCATTCGCGGTTCAGATGGCTACAAGCGGACAGGGCCTGTCCCTACATCATGTGTGGATTGCAGGGACAAAGCAAGCGTGGTCCGCCTTTGATCGAACAGGGGGCCAGGGTCATTTGTGTACAATCAAAAAAGCGGCCACCTGAGATTTTGGGTGGCCGCTTTCGTTACAGCTCGTTATAGCTGAATGCTGGTTAAACTGTGCTGGTGTTACTGTGCCTGACTCTGTGCGATGAAGCTGCGCAGCACGGTCTGGAGAATACCGCCGTTGCGATAGTATTCGATCTCAATCGGCGTATCCAGACGGGCGACGGCTTCGAAGGTCTTGACCTCGCCAGCGCTGTCGGTCGCACGGATTGTCACCTTCTGCTTGGGCTGGATCTGATCGTTCAGGTCCACGAGATCGAAGGTCTCGTGCCCGGTCAGGCCGAGCGACTGCCACGTCACGCCCTGCGGAAGCTGAAGCGGAAGCACACCCATCATCACGAGATTGCTGCGGTGGATGCGCTCGTAGCTGGCGGCGATGACCGCCTTCACGCCGAGCAGGAAGGTGCCCTTGGCGGCCCAGTCACGGCTGCTGCCCATACCGTAGTCGTTTCCGGCGAAGATCACCAGCGGCGTGCCGTCCTGCTGATAGTGCATGGCAGCGTCGTAGATCGACATCTGCTCACCGGTCAGCAGGTAGTAGGTGATGTTGCCTTCGCTGTTCGGGACCAGTGCGTTACGCAGGCGGATGTTGGCGAAGGTGCCGCGTGTCATTACACGGTCATTACCACGACGTGCGCCGTAGCTGTTGAAGTCCTTCTTCTCCACACCCTGTGCCAGCAGATACTGTCCGGCGGGGCTGTTGACAGCGATGCCGCCTGCCGGTGAGATGTGGTCGGTGGTCACCGAGTCCCCGAACATCGCCAGCGCCCGCGCTCCGGTGATGGGCTGAATGGGTGATGACTTGGCGGGCATATCAACGAAGAACGGCGGCTCCTGAACGTAGGTGCTGTTCTCGTCCCACTGATAGACCTGTTCGCTGGTGCCTTCGATGGCGTTCCACATGGCATTGCCAGTGTAGACATTGCCGTACTGTTCGCGGTACATCTCCGGTGAGATCGAGTTCTGGATCGTGTCCATAATCTCATCCTGCGTCGGCCAGATCTCCGACAGCATGACCGGCTTGCCTTCCTTGTCGTAGCCAATCGGCTCGTTCAGCAGGTCGATGTCCACCGTACCGGCCAGTGCATAGGCCACCACCAGCGGCGGTGATGCCAGATAGTTGGCCTTCACCTGCGGGTGGATGCGACCAGTGAAGTTACGGTTACCGCTCAACACGGCGGTTGCCACCAGATCACCTTCGGTCACGGCGGAAGCCACATTTTCCGGCAGGGGGCCGCTGTTACCGATGCAGGTCGTGCAGCCGTAGCCGACGACGTTGAATCCCAGCGCATCCAGATAGGGTGTCAGCTCGGCCTTTTCGAGATATTCCGTCACCACGCGCGAACCGGGGGCCAGACTGGTCTTGACGTAGGGCTTGCGCTCCAGACCACGCTCCACGGCTTTCTTGGCGACCAGCCCCGCGCCGATCATGACCGACGGGTTGCTGGTGTTGGTGCAGGACGTAATCGACGCGATGATCACCGCGCCGTGACCGATGTCGGTGGTGTGGCCGTTGTCGTGGACCGTCGCAGTGCGCTTCAGTGCGTCTTCGCTCAGTTCATAGCCGCGTGCCGAAGTCGGAGTCACCAGTGCATCTTCGAATTTGGCTTTCATCTCGCGCAGCAGGATACGGTCCTGCGGGCGCTGCGGGCCAGCCATGCTCGGTTCGATGGTCGAGAGGTCGAGTTCGACTACATCGGTGAAGATCGGGTCCGGCGTGGCATCGGTGCGGAACAGACCCTGCTCCTTGCTGTAGCGCTCCACCAGCGTGACGACTGCTTCATCACGTCCGGTGCGGCGCATGTAGCTGAGGGTTTCGTCGTCCACCGGGAAGAAGCCCATCGTCGCGCCGTATTCCGGGGCCATATTGGCGATGGTGGCGCGGTCCGGCAGGCTGAGCTTGCCGACGCCGGTGCCAAAGAATTCGACGAACTTATCGACCACACCGCGCTTGCGCAGGATCTCGGTGACGACCAGTACGAGGTCGGTGGCAGTTGCGCCTTCAGGCAGTTCGCCGGTCAGCTTGAAGCCGACGACCTGCGGCATAAGCATGTAAATCGGCTGGCCGAGCATCGCGGCTTCGGCTTCGATACCGCCGACGCCCCAGCCCAGCACACCCAGACCGTTGATCATGGTGGTATGGCTGTCGGTGCCGACCAGTGAGTCCGGCAGGGCGACCTTTTCGCCGTCGATGTCGTAAAGCTGGACGATCTTCGCCAGATATTCGAGGTTCACCTGATGGACGATACCGGTGGCCGGTGGCACAGCGGTAAAGTTGCGGAAGGCGTTCTGCCCCCAGTGGATGAATTCATAACGTTCACGGTTGCGCTCGAACTCGATTTCGGAGTTGATGCGCAGCGCCTGCGGCATGCCGAAGGTATCGACCTGCACCGAGTGGTCAATCACCAGATCGACCGGGATCTCCGGATTAATACGCGCCGGGTCGCCGCCCATGCGCACCATTGCGGAACGCAGCGCCGCCAGATCGACCAGACAGGGCACGCCGGTGAAGTCCTGCAGGATGACACGCGCCGGTTTGAACGGGATTTCACGACTCGGAGTCTCGGTCGGGTTCCAGTTCGCCAGTGCGATCACATCGTTACGGGTCACGGTGTGCTCGTCGACGTTGCGCAGCGCATTTTCCAGCAGAATCTTGATGCTGAACGGCAGCTTGTCGATCTGTCCGACGCCCTGTTCGAACAACCGGCTGAGGCGATAGATCACCGCCTCACCGCTGCCGGTGTCGAACGTCCCGCGTGCGCCAAAACTGTCTACTTTGTTGGACATGGCGTTTTCCTTACGTTAATTCATGAAAACGAAAATTTTACCGGATGCCCTATCGCATGACTGTAAGAACACTGATAAAACGCGGCCCAAAGCGGCGGGCTGGATACAGATCAGACTCTGCTCAGGGTTGGATAGAGGGATATCCGGAAGTTGAACCCATTTTAGCGTATTCTGTCTTATAATTAAAACTGATATTCTTTATAGGATTTATTGGGATTATCAATAAATGCATATCCTCGACCTGCACAAATGCCAGATCTTTTATACCGTCGCCCGTCTGGAGAGTTTTACCCGTGCGGCGCAGGTGCTGAACATGACACAGCCGAC
>JAEZAF010000124.1 GCA_023430545.1 Chloroflexota bacterium | reverse complement strand
TGTTGCCGAAATCGTCCGTTTGTAATAATCTTCGGGTGTTTGGCGTCTTCAATTTCTGAAGGTACCAATGAAGGGAAGTCATGAAGTTACCTGACGATGTGACTATCCCTTCAGAAAAACTAACAGCCTATCTGCTTGTGCCAAAAGCGAAGAACGATAAATCTAAATTTCTGTCACTGGCAGGATTTACTCAAGAAAACCCAGATGTTTTAGAAGTGGCTATCCGTGCTCTTATTCGCGAAAATTGATGCAGTACAAGATCGAGAAGATGAATACGGCACTTTTTACCGAGTTAGTGGAACCTTATATGGAACTACTGCTAATTTGAGTGTTATCACGATCTGGATATATGGTTCGAGTGCTGGCAATTACCGATTTGTTACACTTAAACCGAATAAGGAATAACTGAGATGTTGGAACTGTATCAACAGATTACACTCACCTACGATGTACCAAAGGCGAACCTTTATCAGGGTGATATTGCTGTACTGGTGGATTTTGTTGATCACCCTTCTGGTGGAGAGCAAGGCGCTATTCTGGAAGTCTTCAATGTTTTAGGTGAATCCATTGACGTTGTAACAGTGCCGGTATCGGCAATTGCACCACTCCGTGCTGATCAAATCCCAACGGTCCGCACTCGCGTTGGTTGAAATCAATTAAGCTCCACCTCTATCTGAACGCCAGGACAAGAGACCCCCTATGACTACGACCTCCACTGTTCGTCCCCGGCTGGCACGTTTGTTTATCGAAGCAATGGCCAAGCATCTGCCGCCGAGTGCATCGACGCTGCGGCTGCTGGATGTCAATGGCTTCACCGGCAAGACACTTTCTGAACTGCGTCAGGATCTGGAAATCGTCGAGGTAAGCGGCGATCCGGACACCTGGCATTTAGAGCCACAGAGCTTCGATGCGGTTGTGGTATTAGGTCTTGCCTCGAATGATGCGCTGCTGGCGGCGTCACTGGCGGTACTGCGCCCGGGTGGACGAATGATCCTGATGGAGACCAGCGGCGAGCCGGACGAACTGCGCGTTCAAACACTTGAAAAAGCCGGATACACGCGCATTCTGGTGGGAACCGGCATTGAATGTCCGCTGCCGACCGGTGTGCTGATGCGCGGAGAGAAGCCTCACACCACCAACGATACACTGGAGCGGATTCAGGTCGCGGCGGAACAGGACGAGGCCCAACCGTTTGCGGAGTATCGCGGGAAATACGTTTATCTGCTGGTGACGCAGACCCCGAACAAGCCAGTGTGGACACTGCAAGCAGGTGAGGCGATCCAGTGGCAGGCGGTGACACTGGATGGCGCACTGCTGGCGTTTTCCAGCCTGCCGAAAGCGGTCGGATTTATGCAGCCTGCGGTGCTGGCGGGACGCATTCAGGATGTGAACAAGGTCGGTAAATTCAGCGTGGCGACGGCGCAGACATGGACCCAGCCAGTGCTGCTGAATCCGGAGTCCGATATACTGGAAGGCGGCACGGTCGGACGCATCAACGTGGATGCCAGCACTGCCGAAGCCCCCGACGAATAAAACATCTGTATCCAATGCATTAGCACCCTCTGATGGTCCCCGGTACAATTCAGCTTATATGTGACTGGGGACCGCACGCGATGACCTCATCTCAAAATCCCTTTATGACTCCGCAGGTACTGCTGGAACGCATTCTGGCGGAACGGTCGCGCTTTGCCGCGCTGTGGCAAACTCTGACACTCGAACAGATGGAGCGCCGTCCGGGGCCACAGGCGGACTGGTCGGTGAAGGACCTGATCGCGCATATCATCTGGTATGAAGAAGACGGTATGGCACTGATCGACGCACTGCTCCGTGGAGATGAGCCAGACTGGATCGCCGATGTGGATGCGACCAATGCCGAGACGTTCCGGCGCAACGAGTTCCGTCCGCTGGAAGATGTCCTGACGGACTTCGATGCGATCCCACACAAGCTGGAAGCCCTGCTGAGCCGCATCAGCGAGCGCGAACTGAACGACGCCAGCCTGTTTCCGCACGGGCGCGGCGAGTCGCTGCTGGATTACTTCGTCGGCAATACCTACGGGCATTATGTCGATCATTATGACGATCTGGCGCGGTATGTGGAAAATCTTCGGTCACAGCCCTGATTTAACCTGACACAACCTTATTACTTACGGAGCATTCAATTTCATGCGTGTACTGATCATGGCCGATATGGAAGGCGTCAGCGGGATTGTCACATGGGATCAGGTGAACGGCGGCGCACCGCAGTACGAAGCCGGACGCCGCCTGTATACCGAAGAGATCAACGCGGCGATCCGTGGGGCGAAAAAGGCTGGTGCAACTCAGATCGTGGCGGTGGACTGTCACGGCGCGGGCGGCGACTGGTCGTTTAATTCGTTTCTGCCCGAACTGCTGGACCCGGACTGCGAATGGGTGGCGCATCATCCGTGGTCGCGCTATACCGAGATGCTGGAAGAAGGCTGTGACGCCGTGCTGTTGGTGGGGATGCACGCCCGCAATAACACCGCAGATGGCGTGCTGTGCCATACCATCTCGACCGTAAAATGGTTCAACCTGTGGTTCAATGATGATCTGGTGGGCGAAGTGGGAGTCAATGCCGCGCTGGTCGGGCATTACGGCGTGCCGGTGGCGCTGGTGACCGGTGATACCGCCGTCTGCCGGGAGTCGAAGGAACTGCTGGGGGACGGTCTGACCACCGTCGCGGTGAAACACGGATTGGGTCGCTACTCCGCCCGGCAGATTCCGCCGGTACGCGCACGCCAGATGATCGAGGATGGCGCGGAACAGGCGCTGCGCAATCTGGGCGCGGTCAGGCCGTATGTGCCAGCGGGTCCGACACGCATCACCATTGAGGTCGATGCCATCGACAAGGTGAAGGACTTCAAAGGCAAGTACGGCGTGGAGATCGTCGAGCAGCAGAAAGTCGTCAGCACCGGCAAGGACTGGATGGAAGCATGGAACCAGATCTGGTACTGGTAGACTGATCTATCGATCACATTTGCCCGCCATCTGATCTGTGAGTCTATAACGCATACGAATCAAAATCGGCTGACCTTCTCAGCCGATTTTTGTTGATGCCAGAACTTAATTGAGTGGCAGTGGAAGAGGTTCCGCAGTGGACTCAGGCGGCAGATGGATAGGTGGTGGGACTTCCAAAGCATTCGTTGGAATGACGGTTGGCATACGCGCGGGATCGATAGAGGGTACTTCGCCAGTATCTGCGGGAATAAAATTTAAGTCCAGCACCCCTGGTTTACCTTTAACAAGCGCAGTTGATAAAATGTTAACTCCTGTCTGAGCATCGTAAACAAAAATAAATCCTGCGATGTCAGTTCTTCCGGCTGCTGAACCGAAACCATTCAATTCCGGTATATCACCCAGTACCTGATAAACAACCACCAGACTATCTCTCGACAACAGAACCGGATTTGGATTTTGTCCAGTCATGATAGCGTATGAACCATAGGTCATCACCGCGATATTTTCCTGCTCAGGGTTACCAACAAGGCCATTAAGTGCAGCCTCGTGACGACTCCATTTCAGCCAGTCTCCATGAGAGAACATCGTTTCTGCGAAGTCACGCGGATGCGCCTCGACAGGCTGATTTCTCACAGCGTTGGAGAGAACGGGCAAAGCCAGTACAGCGACAACCAACCCTGCTAGTACATAGCGCAGCTTAGTGTGAAGCATAGTATGGTCTCCAATGATAGACAAACACAGGGACACCTGTAGTGACTTGAGAGTTCCTTTGTTTGTACGACAATTTTGCGCCTCAGCAGCTTACTACGCTGGTGCGTCAGGCAAAGCGCTGCAACCCGCGCTCTCAGCAACTAAGTCCTCGCGCACCCAGCCCTGACCATCGACCAGCCGCCACCATGTAAACCCGTCAGCACCTTTGAATTGTCCATCGGCTTCGAGTACGGTATCCGCCAATGCACTGCCGATCCGCTCGGCTTCGGTATTCGGTGCGGCGCGGAAGTTCACACCCTGCAGGGTTGTCACCAGACAGGCGGCATTCGGATTGACTGTGGGAGACAGTGCAGGACCAGCGGTCGCTGTCGCGGAAACCGTCGAGGTGGCATTTGGAGTAGCAGCCTTCGGTGTGGAAGCGGGAGCAGACGTTAAACGTTCGCAGCCCTCGCCTGCTGATACCAGACTCGCGGCAACCCATCCCTGACCATCGGCCAGCCGCCACCAGAGGGTGCCATCGCTGGCAAGCGCCTGTCCATCTGCCCCCAATGGCACACCCGCTCCTGCGCTTCCCACGCGCTCAAATTCCGCACCTGCGCCGCTGCGAAGATTGACACCAGACAGCGTGGTCAGGATACAGGCCGCATCCAGCGTCGGGGTTGGCGTTGCCATGCCCTCGTCATAGAACAGCAGCCAGTAACCATCAGCATCGCCTTCTGCAATCCACCCCTCGACCCCACGCGGATTTTCCACCCGCCACCAGCTTTGATTGTCGCCATTGATCGGATAGCACAACGGCCCCTCGGTCACGGTGACAATCTCATCGCTGTACAGCAGATACAGGTCAATTCCGTTAATCGTAGGACGAGAGCGCACGTTCAGCGGTTCATCCAGATCCGCGATCACTTTTGCCTGTCCGCCGACTTCTAACTGCTGCGTCAACCCACCTGGGCACTCAGTAGTCTCTTCATCGTCAGCGACTGCGTCCATTGGCTCCGTGATGTAACGATATTCGGTGAAGTAATCGGTTTCTGTCATCCAGCCGATTTCATCACCATTCTGGACTTTCCACATATAATTGCTGCTCACGCCGCATTCCGGGCCATCCAGCACCTCAAACAGCTCACGCCCCGCCAGTTCCGTGACAACTTCCATGGCCTGCGGTGAGGTGTATAGCACAGCCACCGCATCAGATGCCACACGGCCCTGTTCCCCAATCTCAAGGCGTGGTTCTGGCGCGTCCTCACAGGTGATTTCAGCCGTGGACTGAGGAAGCGGCATCAGGAAGTTCACCCTATTACGACTGCCTAAGGCCCACCCTGTCGTGCCACCGGAAAGTTCGACTTCCCACCACCGCTCATATGCAAGGGTATAACCCTTATCGTCAAGCACCATGACACTAACCGGACCGTCGACCACCGTCACTACCAATCCATTTGACATATTGAGAATCAGCGCTGATTTTGCATCGGGGTGGCTACGCAGTCGAAGGTTGTCGCCGGGAGGTGTGCGCACGATGACCTGCTCACCAGCAGCGAACGTATATTCCGGATCAGGCGGGACTTCCTCAGGTGGAGGCGTCTGCGCGAAGACGGTATAAACATTTAGAAGAATGAGAAGTAAAGCCAACCGAATTTTCATGTTGTGCCATTCAATAGAGAGCGAACCATATCCTATAGTTTAACATTGGCGCGGCATACAAAATCTGGTGATTCGTCAACGATTCCTCTACGCTCGTTGACGTTGACTCGGAGACAAGATGAGTACTTGATGATCCTGTAACACTCCTACGTTAGCTTCGATATACTCATGATGTCTGTGCATGAGATAATCTGGATTGACGAGATCAGACTGGGCAGGGATGTAGCGGATGAGTAAGAAAGTGATCGTGATTGGCAGCGGCTTTGGTGGACTCGGTGCGG
Organism: Chloroflexota bacterium; assembly: GCA_023430545.1. GTDB lineage: Bacteria > Chloroflexota > Anaerolineae > Aggregatilineales > Phototrophicaceae > JAEZAF01. Next base: position 1,664 of record JAEZAF010000124.1, on the reverse strand, counting down.
CGGTGCGACTGGCTGCACGGGGCTACGAAGTCGAGTTATTCGAAAAGCGCGACAAGCTCGGCGGACGCGCTTATGTATATGACGTGAACGGCTTCAAATTCGACGGTGGGCCGACGATCATCACCGCGCCGTTCATGTTCGACGACATCTGGGAGATGGCCGGGGCAAAGCGTGAAGATTACGTCGAGTTTGTGGAGTGCAACCCGTACTACCGCATCTTCGACCATGAGGGCCGCCGCTTCGATTACAACGGTGATGAGGCGTTCATCATCGAAGAGATCCGCAAACGGTCGCCGGGGGATGTCGAGAATTACAAGCGGTTCATCGCCAGCACCAAACCGATCTTCGAGAAGGGCTTTGTCGAACTGGCGGATAAGCCCTTCCTCTCCGTGACAGATATGCTCAAGGTCGCGCCGGACCTGATCAAAATGCAGTCGTACCTGAGCGTGTACCAGTACGCCAGCAAGTTCGTGAAGGACGAGTTCCTGCGGCGCTGCTTCTCGTTTCATCCGCTGCTGATCGGTGGTAACCCGTTCGACTCGCCGTCGATTTACGCCATGATCCATTATCTGGAGCGTCAGTGGGGTGTGTGGTATGCGATGGGTGGAACCGGTGCGCTGGTCAATGCCTTTGAACGGCTGTTCCGTGAGCTGGGCGGCAAAATCCACCTGAACACCGAGATCGTCGAGATCGTGGTGGACGATGCCAAGCGCCGCGTGACGGGTATCCGCCTGAGCGACGGCAGCGTTCACACCGCCGATGCGATCATCAGCAATGCCGATGTCGCGTTCACCTATCGCAATCTGATCCCGGCGCAGTACCGGCGTAAGAATACCAACCGCCGCATCGAGAACATGAAGTACAGTATGTCGCTGTTCGTGATCTACTTCGGGACGAAACGGCGCTATCTGGATACCGACCTCGCCCACCATAACATCATCCTCGGTGAGCGCTATAAGGGCCTGCTGGATGACATCTTCAATAAGAAGGTCGTCTCGGATGATTTCTCGCTGTACCTGCATATGCCGACCATCACCGACCCGACGATTGCGCCGGACGGACACGAGTCGTTCTATGTACTGTCGCCGGTTCCGCATCTCGGTTCCGGGACCGACTGGCGGCTGAAGGCGAAACCCTACCGTGACGCGATCATGGGCTTTCTGGAAGCGAATTATCTGCCGGATCTTCAGGCCAACATCGTCGCTGAACACTATATCGATCCGTTACACTTCCAGAATGTGCTGAACAGCTATCAGGGATCGGCGTTTTCGGTGCAGCCGATTCTGACGCAGTCGGCGTGGTTCCGTCCGCACAACCGCAGTGAGGACTTCGAGAACCTGTACTTCGTCGGCGCGGGGACGCATCCCGGTGCGGGCCTGCCCGGTGTGCTGTCGTCGTCGATCATCGCGGAGAACCTGATTATGGAAGCCATGCCGGTGACGGTATCGAGATAAGACCCCTCCCTGACCCTCCCCGATTTCGGGGAGGGAACTGGCCTAACGTTGTCAAAGCCTCATCCACAACCGTATGGAACTGGTCGTATAACCAGAAAATCCTTCATTTTGGCATCCCTATCCGCAAAGCTATACTGATAGCAGATTCACTTCATAGCGTCAGGTGGGCTGGATGGTCAGAATTTTTATCTCCTATCGTCGGGCGGACAG
>JAEZAF010000256.1 GCA_023430545.1 Chloroflexota bacterium | reverse complement strand
CAATCACGCCCTGCCCTGCTTTCCCCTCACAACTCACGGCTAAAAGAGCACGTCTTATTGTAGGGACGCCATACATGCGAAGCATGTCCGGGGCGTCCGCTGCTTGGTATACATGGCCCGGAAAAATCCCAACCGCAACCCAGTGCGTAGGGGACGGCCTGCGTGCCGTCCCGCCATCCTCACTCAAAGGAGATCACACCCCTACCGCAACAGATGACTGAAAAATCCGCCTAAATGTGAGGCATTTGTTGGACGTGCTACAGCCTGCACATCCGCCGCATCCCTCGTCCCCTGACACGATCGTAGGGGACGGCCTGTGTGCCGTCCCGCCATCCTCACTCAAAGGAGATCACACCCCTACCGCAACACATGACTGAAGAATCCGCCTAAATGTGAGGCATTTGTTGGACGTGCTACAGCCTGCACATCCGCCGCATCCCTCGTCCCCTGACACGATCGTAGGGGAAGGCCTGTGTGCCGTCCCGCCATCCTCACTCAAAGGAGATCACACCCCTACCGCAACACATGACTGAAGAATCCGCCTAAATGTGAGGCATTTGTTGGATGTGCTACAGCCTGCACATCCACCGCATCCCTCGTCCCCTGACACGATCGTAGGGGACAGCCAACGCTGTTTTTAGCCCTCTCCATGAACGGAGTGTGCGAAACAAGTTTCGCCGGGGAGGGTGACACATGCACTGTGCTGGCACACGTAGTGTGACGGGTGGGGTTAAAGCCCTTAACTTGTTGCGCAGGGGTGGGGTAAACCTGGTCCACTTCGTTAGAAAATTCGAACCGCACAATTCGAACATTCGTACTACAATTTAATCAGCACTTTAACATCGACCGGCTGCCGTCAAAATGGAAATTGCAGCAGCAATTGCAATATTGCAGCAATTTGCTGCTGCTAGCGGCAGTAAATCAGTGCTTTTGAGGGGAAAAATCGTTGTAGCAGCACAAAATTTTTGTGCGGCAGCAGCAGCAGCAAGCCGCGCCGGAACCAGAACGGGAAAATGGTATTCACAAAAGCCCTGTCTGTCAGCGCACATGACCAAACCACTACAGTCCGCGAAACCAGAATACCGTGCTTTAATTCATCTTCCTGATCTTTAACCCGCACCACAGGAGCCTGCACCAATGTTCACCCGCATCAATGCCGGTCATCCCTCATCCAGCGGTTTGAGCATCCCCAGCACCGTCGGGAACGTCTCCGCAATCGTCGGATGAATCGGGAGCGCATCCCGCATCACCTTGTACGACGCACCAGTATGCATGAAGTAGCTGATAATCTGGATCACTTCATCGGCTTCCATCCCGAAGATCTGCGCACCCAGGAACTGCTCGGTCTCTGCGTCAACCAGTAACTTGAGCTGCCCTGTTGTGTGGCTTTCCAGCTTTGCCCGGGTGATATCCTGCATCCGCTGTCTGGCGATCAGCACCTGCTTTCCGGACTTCCACGCATCGGTTTCGCTCATGCCCACCTTGCCAAACGGGGGATCGATATAGATGTTATAGGCCATAATCCGCCCATCGACCGTGCGATTTCCGCCGTTGAGGTTCGCCAGTACGATCTCGTGATCCTGATACGACGTATGGGTAAAGGCTCCACGCCCGTTGATGTCACCCAGCGCCCAGATGCCTTTGACATCCGTCTCCAGCTTCCCGTTGACCGTGATATACCCTTTATCGTTGGTCTTGACGCCTACCGCTTCCAGATTGAGCTTGTCCGTGTTCGGCTTGCGTCCGGTCGCTACCAGGACATGCGTCCCGAGGATCGTCTCCGTTGACTCATCCTTCGCCTCAATCGTGACCTCGATCTGCCCATCATCCTGCTTCGAGACCTTCTTCACGCGCTGTCCGGTGATGATTTTCATGCCTTCTTCGCTCAGCATCTCGCTGATCGCCTCGGCCATGTCCTCATCTTCATTGGACAGAATCCGCCTCTCAGCCTCAATGATCGTCACCTGACTTCCGAAGCGAAGGAACATCTGACCAAACTCCAGCCCGACATATCCGCCCCCGATCACAATCAGGTGTTCGGGAAGCCTGTCCAGTTTCAGCATCTCCGCATTGGTCAGTGGAGTAATCTGGTCGATCCCTTCAATCGGTGGGATCACCGCCCGCGCCCCGGTGTTGAGGAAGATCTGTTCGCTCTCGTGTGTCTCGCCATCCACCTCGACCTGATGTACACCGTCCTTTGTCCCCACAAAACGCGCATATCCTTCGATCACATCCAGCCCGTCAGTTCCTCGCAGCCCTTCGGAGAAGCCATCCTGCATCTTCCCGATGATCTCACGCATTCGCCCCATCGCTTGCTGGAAGTCCACCGAGACCTCACTGGTCTGGACACCATACTCACCCGCCCGCCTCACCGTGTGCGCCACGGTCGCGCTGGTCCGCAGTGCCTTTGTCGGTAAGCACCCGTAATTCAGGCATGTCCCCCCCAGAAGATCCCCCTCAATCACGGCCACCCGCTGGCCGTCTTTCGCCAAAGCCTTCGCGAGAGGGGGCCCTGCCTGTCCTGACCCGATAATGATCGCGTCGTACTTCATTAATCCGCTCCTGTGTGGTTGTCAGTGTTCCCGATGCAGTCCGGTTATCATACTGTCCCTTGCTTGGAAGGGTATGAATATCCCACCGACGATAGACAACAAAAAAGGCACTCCTGAGATCTTCAGAAGTGCCTTTCATCTGTAGGCTGGGGAGGTAGGATTCGAACCTACGAATGTCGGATCCAAAGTCCGATGCCTTACCACTTGGCGACTCCCCAATACGAATGCAACTATAGCATAGCTTTTTCTGAGCGAAAAGGTCTGTCCGGGAACCTTTAACCTACTGATCCGGTGAAGCGATATCCCGCCCTTCGCGGTTCGGTTCCTCGATGCGAAAGGGGTTATCCAGCGGAATCGGAGACGCTTTCGGGGAGTTCAGTGTCTGTTGTAACCACGGGCCTGTCGATAAACCGGGCAGGTTGATATTGGTCTCGTTCAGGGGATGTGTATCCTCATCCGCCTCGACCTGTTTGCCGGGGCTGGCTCCATCCTCGTAACCATTCTCCACATGCACCACCACCACACTGACGTTATCGCGTCCACCGCGCTCATTCGCCAGTTCCACCAGTCGCTGTGTGCTCATCTCCGGGCGCGTATCGGCCTGGACGATCTCCGCGATCTCGTTTGGTTTCACATGCAGTGTCAGTCCATCGGTACACAGCACCAGCCGGTCCCCCGGGCGCAGATAGCTGTGGTAAATATCGACATCCACATCGGAAGTCTGTCCCAGTGCCCGGTACAGAACATTGCGCATCGGGTGGTCAACGGCCTCTTCACGCGTGATATGCCCCGCCGTGATCATCGCTTCCACAAAGCTGTGGTCAGACGTAATCTGCGAGATACTGCTGTCGTGCCCATCGATCAGGTAAGCCCGGCTGTCGCCGACATGCCCGATAATCGCATGATCATCCCGGATCACAGCCAGCGTGACCGTCGTCCCCATGCCTTTAAGCTCAGGGTACTGGACGGAGTACTGAACGATACGATCATTCGCTTCCTGAATGATATTGCGCAGATGATCGCTCAGGTTCTCCACCAGATGATCCAGATCGTCGGTCTCACGCTCGATATTGAGGTCTACCAGCTTCCGGTGAATGGTCTCAACCGCAATCCGGCTTGCCTCTTCCCCCGCAGCCGCACCGCCCATCCCATCCGCCACGATACCCAATACGAAGTGATCACGCGCCCAAAGAAGCACGTTGTCCTCATTGTTTTCGCGTATTTTGCCAGTATTGGTGCGTGCATTACTGCGCAACCGGATACCGCGCTCCGGTGAAGACATTCCGGACTCCTTCAACGTCTGATACGTTCAATTGTATTGAAGTGACTGGTACTCACAAACAAACCCGCAGATCGGTACACTTTGGGCCAGTGGTTTCAATACAAGCGGGACAAAATGATCGTCTCCATGTATACGATGATTGTAGTACAATTGGCTTCATTCGAAAACCAGACCGTCCCTGACCAAGTTTTACTTTATCACAATTACGGTCTGTAACGACTCATCTGTTTTCAGGAATTCTCTGTGACCCAATTGACGGAGCTTTATCAGCTCAAGCAATTTAACGATAATTTCGCGCTGGGCCATTACGCCCGCGTCTTCGATGCCTTTGATGTGAAACACCGGCGCAAGGTTGCGTTCAAGGTCCTTCGACTTGAACATCTGGAACACAACGGTGATATCCGCTGGGAATACCGCGCTTTCCCTCACGAAGCCAACCTGCTTCAGCGGTTGTCCAGTGTGCCTCAGGTGGTCGAACTCTATGACTGTGGCTATATCGACGCACACGAGGAAGTCCCCCAGGCCGACACCGTTGTCACCTTCGGCAAAGACACGGATACCTTCGAGAAATCGCTGGAAACCTATGCCGAACAGGGCTGGCGTCCGTTCCTTGTACTGGAACACATGCCCCGCATGCAGAATCTGCTCTATCTGATGAAGCCCAACCGCCCCGGCGCACGCTGGCGTCTGCCGACTGAAGAAGGTCTCGCGGTCGCCATGCAGTTCGCGCAGACACTCCGACAGGCCCATCAGAATCACATCGCCTATATGGATCACAAGCTCGAGCACGTCTACTGGGATGGCGCTCAGCTTCATATCATCGACTTCAACAGCTCGCGCTCCATCGACTCTCGCAACGAAGATGCGCAGATCTTCCGCAAGGACATTCATAATCTGTGCGTCGGCATTCTCTATCCAATTTTTACAGGGATGTCTCCGTTAAAGACCGCGCTGAAACCGCAGCCCAGCGGTCTGAGCGATGTCGAAGCACGCTATCAGGATATCGAGATGCTCGACTTCGGTGTGGAGCCAACCCTCAGCGAGAGTTTACAGAAACTCCTGCAGCGCGGTGCAGCCCTTCAGATCGAGACCATCGACGAATTTATCGCAGAACTGACGCAGGTCTGTCATCAGAACGGTTGGGATTTCTCCGGACATCCAGCAGAGTCACAGGATCGTCAGGCTCGAGATCACCTGAGAGATGGGCTGCGCAGGCTGCGTGAAGGTCAGGAAGCGCTCAGGACGGCGCGTGACCTCTTCCGCGATGCGGCGGTCATCGACGGCATTACACCCGATCTGGAAGATGAACTGCGTCGGCTGGTCAAAGCAACCAATGAGATGCTAAATCAACGGGTAATCCCCTGATCCTTCCGGACAAAGCGAGGTTGTGATGAGACTCTATTTTTTACGACATGCCCATGCACTGGACGCAGTGGACAACGAGCCGGATCAGAAACGTCGATTATCCGCCAAAGGACTGCGTGCCGTCAGCCATGTCGCAAAGCTTTTAAGTGCGCTGGAGGTTACACCAGCCGTTGTTTATACCAGCCCCAGGGTGCGCGCCCTGCAGACGGCGGAAGTCGTGTCGGCTGCACTGGGCGTTGATCTTCAGATCAGGGATGAGATGGATTTCGGCTTTGACATCGCGGCTCTCAAACAGCTTATTGACGGCCACGATGTGGCGAGTGAGCTGCTGTTTGTGGGCCATGAACCCACCATGAGTCAGGTCATCAACGAGATCACCGGCGCACACATCCAGATGAAAAAGAGCGGCATCGTCCGCATGGACATCCATTCGTTTGCGCCCCTGAAAGGCGATCTGATCTGGCTGCTTCCTCCTAAAATCACAAAGGTACTTGCAGACGCGTAACAATGACAGAAAATACCATTTCAGATCATAAGAACTCTACCGCTCAACAGCGCAGTCGCCGTATGCTGTGGCTCGGTATTCTGCTGGTGATCAGTCTGGGACTGATCGCTTTAACCGTTGTCCTCACACCAGAGGCCACCCCCGCCTTCGACACCGCTGTCGAATTTGCAAACGCGGCTGGCAGTGGAGACGATGCAACCGCCAACAGCAAATTAAGCCCCGAACTGCTGGATTATGTACGCGATAACTGCCGTGATAGCAGCGTATCTGCCTGTATTGATGGCTACACGCCTCCGGAATGGGGCAAGCTGATCAAGGCAGTCTTCCGCCGTTCCATTCCTGATGGTGAAAACGCGTGGGACGTGATGGTCGTCTCAACTTATGAGCACGAACAGGGCTTCAGCGGTGTCTGCTCTTACTATCACGTCGCACGGACGGATAATAATGCCGAATGGAAAATTGACCGCTGGTCAGGCTATATCGCCTGTGACGAGTCCAATGCAGGACTTGTCGCCCTTCGCGATAACCCTGACACGCCGAACCGCGCCCCATGAACATCATCCTGAAGAGACAGCGTGCACGGCCGACCTTTGAAATCCGTCAGTCGCGTGGGGTTTTCACACTGCGGATGCTGATGCTGGCACTCTTCGCTGTTTACGGTGTCTCTGCCTGTATCCCAGCGGAGACACCACCGCAGCTCAGCCGCACACCCGGCCCTGCAGCAGTCATCACCGATAAACAGGTTATCATGCCCTCTGGCTATACCGTCCAGCGGCCAGCCGACTGGCGCATACTACTAAGCGCAGCCGATGCCCCGGAAGGTCTGACACTGATTGCACCCGATGCCCGATCTGTGATCGTGGTCTCGCCGCATGCCGATTATCCACTTCCATCTGCCGAAACTATTCCCGATCCAGAACGGATAGTCGTAGAACGCAGCAGGTCCGGCCCCGATGATGTGATTTACCTGTGGCTCATCACCACTTCGGCTGACCTCGAAAATAAACTTACCATTGTCACAAAAACATTAGAAAGTGTCACATTCAGGGAAGAGCCCTCACCTGTCATCACGTTTAACTGAGAAGCATTAAGACCCTCGCTTGACTACAATCGCACGTTCTCAATAAAATAATAATAAATGTAACAACTTCGATGTGATCCCCATCCACTAGACGAGCGGTTAGACCAATGAGCGCAACAGATTATCGCGAAGACACAGGCACCAAACAGCCGGGCAAACCTGAGGATTCGGTCGAAACCTTACGGCCAGTGACCAGCCCCGCCCCTGAAGGCCCCGAAAGCGAAGCGCGTCTTCGTGAAATCGCCAGTTCACTGCCTGACACTGCGCTATTCAATCTTTCTGTCATCGATGGTGTATGGAATATTGAATATATCAGCCCCTCGATTGAACTGATTACGGGTATTCCGGCTGAAGAAATCGCCTACGATTTCAATACATTCATTCACGATTTTCTCTATCCGACCGATGCGCAGCAGTTCGTCGCGACGGTCAATCAAGCCATCAGCCAGCAAACCGACTGGTCGTTTGAAGGTCGGTTCATCATTCAGGGCGGACATCACGGACACCCTGATGACACCCTGCAAACAGGCTGGTGGCGGATCAGCGCCGCGCCGACGCTGGTATCGGATACAGTGCTGATTTATAACGGCGTGATCACCAACATCACGGCCAGCAAACGCAATGAAGAACAGATCCGCGAACGTTCGCGGGAAATTGAGACCGTTGCACTCATCGGTGCGGAACTCACCCATCATCTGAACGAGCAGGATCTGCTCTGGTCGCTGGTGAACCTCACACGTGAAAGCTTCGATCACTATCACGTTCAGATTTACCTGTACGAACCGAGTACGGAACGTCTGGTGCTGGCCGCCGGGTCTACAGACATCGGGACGACACTGGTCGCGCAGGGGCATTCGATCCCACTTTCACGGACCAACAGCCTTGTTGCACGCGCCGCCCGCACCCAGCAGATCGTGGTCGCCAACAATGCCCGCAGCGACCCCGATTTCATGCCGAATCCCCTGCTGCCCAGTACGCGTGCAGAAATCGTAATCCCACTCATCGTGATCGACGAGATGGTCGGTGTCCTCGATATTCAGGACGAGAAGATCAACGCATTTAACGAAATTCGCGTTCAGGGCAGGGCACTGCTGGGAAATCAGATCGCAGTGGCTGTTCAGAATGCCCGATCCTTCTCGGCAGTGGTACGCGCCCGTCAGGAAGTAGACCGGATCTTCAACGCGTCAGCCGATTTGATCGCGTCAGCGACACCGGATGGCTATCTCGTCACCCTCAACCCCATGTGGGAAAAACTACTTGGCTACACACGAACTGAGCTTTCACTGACCTCATTTCACAATTTCGTCCACCCCGAGGATCGTGCAGCCGTCACCAAAGCGATTGCACGAGTCAAGGAACAGCAGACGGTCAATGAGTTTGAAAGCCGGCTGATCACAGCGCAGGGTGATACCGTCTGGGCATCCTGGAAACTCTCCTACGACCCTGATGTCCGGCAGTTGTACCTCACCCTGCGTGACATTACCGAGTCCCGCCAGACCGAACAGGAACTCATGATTCGCACAGTCGCACTCGAAACCAGCAGTGCGAGTGTTGCCATCGTCGATATGCAGAAGCCGGATGCACCGCTGATCTACGTCAACGAAGCATTTGTCAGGAACACTGGTTATGCTTCCGAAGAGGTTTTAGGCAAGAACCCACGCTTCATGCAGGGGGATGACAAGGATCAACCCGGCCTGAGCATGATTCGCAGTGCGATGAAAAATGGCACACCGACCACGGTGATCGTGCGTAATTATCGCAAGAACGGGGAACTGTTCTACAACGAGGTCAATCTCTCTCCGGTAAAAGCGGTGGATGGCAAAGTTACGCATTTCGTCTCGATCTCGAACGATATTACAGGGCGTATGCTGAACGATCAGGAGCGTGATCGTCAGGTCTCGATCATCAACACCTCACGCGACTTTATCGCCATTATGGACTTTGACGGACAACTGGTTTATGTCAACCCAAGCGGCCTCGAAATGACCGGTTACAACAAGGCCGATGAGCTGCTTGGGAAGTCATTCGCAGCATTACAGTCACCTGAGGATTTTGCCAGCCTGCGGCGTTACGGCTTCGGGACAGCCCTCGCTGAAGGTGAATGGCGCGGCGAAAATCGCCTTCTGAAGCGCGATGGCAGTGTGCTCGCGGTTGAACAGACCGTGTTTGTGGTGCGCAACCCCAACGGCACGCCAAAGGAACTGGCAACGATCATCAGCGACATCTCGGTCCGCAAGGATATTGAGCATCAGATCGAACTCTCTCAGCTTCGGGCAGAATTGGTCGCCTCGGTTTCGACAGCGCTGGCACAGGCTGCCGATGAGGAAACCATCCTCGGTGCTGTGGCTGCGATGGGCGAAGTGTATGGTGCAGGCATCTCGGTACTGGGCTATGCAGATGATCTGAATGCTAATACCGCCAACAGCGAAGATATTGTCTTCCATATGACCGCAGTGCGCAGTAGTGATGAGACCTCCGCTGCCGATGTGCTGAACATCTTCCCGGTGATTGCAGAAGCCACCTATCCGCTGCTTGATCTCATCCTCAAACACCCTGAAGAAAATCTCGTTATCGAGAATGTCTCTACAGACAGCCGCATTACAGCCGACGTCCAGACATCGCTGATTGCAGCCGAAGTCCAGTCGGCCATCCTGATCCCGCTGATGGCAAACGGTCAGTGGCAGGGATACGTTGGACTGCACTGGTCAAGCCCGCAGACCTTCCCCGGAGAACTCACACAGGTGCTTGACTCGGTTCGCGCCCCGTTATCGGCGACCGTTGCCAGCCGACGCGCCTATGTTGCCGAAGAAGCCGCAAGAACCGTCAGTGAAGAACGCGCCCGTGAGCTGGCCGCCGTCGCAAAGGTGAGTACTGAGGTTTCAGGTTCGCTGGATGTGGACAAGCTCCTGCTTCAGGTCTCCAATCTGGTGAAGGAACAGTTCGACCTGTATCACGCACATATCTACCTGCTGGATGAGGAAGCCGAACAGCTTGTGCTTGCAGCCGGTGCCGGTGAAGCCGGTCTCCAGATGAAACAGCGCAAGCACGCCATCCCGATGAACTCCGAAGTCTCGATTGTGGCGCAGACCGCACGGAGTCGCGGTGGTCGTATCATCAACGATGTGCGCAGGTACAGCGGCTTCCTGCCGAACCCCCTGCTTCCGGATACCCGGTCAGAAATGTCGGTCCCGATGATCTTGCGTAACAAGCTCATCGGCGTTCTGGACGTGCAGTCCGACAAAAAGGATCACTTTACTGACGAAGACCTCCAGGTGAAAGCGATTCTCGCTTCGCAGATCGCGATCGCGGTTGAAAATGCGCGTGCCTTCACTGAACTGGAAGCACGTGCAAAACAGGCCCGTGAAACCGCAGAACAGCTTCGTGAACTGGACCGCCTGAAATCACAGTTCCTCGCGAATATGAGCCACGAACTACGCACACCACTGAACTCCATCATCGGATATGCGGAAGTCCTGCTGGATGGTGTGGATGGTGAACTCACCGATGACGCGGTCGAGGATGTGACTGCGATTTACGACAGCGGGCGTCATCTGCTTTCGATTATCAACGAAGTCCTTGACCTCGCGAAGATTGAAGCGGGACAGATGCAGCTTGACCTGCGTGAACTTTCGCTGACGGATATCATTCACGAAGTCGTTCGTACTGGTCAGGTGCTCGTGAAGGATAAGAAGGTGGAACTCACCCTGCACGAAGATGCGGTCGTGCCTTCGGTCATGGGTGATCAACTGCGCCTGAAACAGATCATCTGGAATCTGGTGAGCAATGCGGTCAAATTCACCGAAAAAGGAAGCGTGACCGTGCACTACGGCTGCACGAAGGATGATAACATCTACGTGAAGGTGGTCGATACCGGCATCGGTATTGCGGAGGAGAAGCTGCCTCTGATCTTCGAGCGCTTCAGTCAGGTCGATGGTTCATCGACGCGGCGTGCTGGCGGTACTGGCCTCGGACTGACCATCACCCAGCAGCTCGTACGTATGCATAGTGGAGAGATCAGCGTTGACAGTGAACTCGGCAAGGGTTCAACCTTTACCCTGACGCTGCCAACCCAACCAGCCAAACCAGCGGAGGAAGGCAGCCCTGCTTAACCTGTTTAACCCGCTTGACTCGTTTACCGGAATCAATCGCTTTACTGGAAGTGACTGAAGCTGCACGACAGGATTGTCATGTCAAAAAGTTATATTACCGATCTTGTCTGTCTTGAATGCGGCTGCGAGATTGAACTCAACAACGTCTATTCGGCCTTTCCGGATACCTGCCCGCAGTGTCAGTCGGGCTGGCTGGATGCCCGCTACGATTATGCACATGTCGAACAACTGTGGCCGGGTGCGGTTTATCTGCGCGACCACTCGCTGTGGCGCTACGCTGAACTGATCCCGGTCAACGGCCCCAGCCCTGAGATCTCAATGGGTGAGGGTTATACCCCTTTAACCCGACTGCTCCACTACGAAAACCTCTACGATCATCCCTATCTGTTTATCAAGGATGAGCGTAACCAGCCGACGAACTCCTTCAAGGCCCGTCAGGCTGCTCTCTCCGTGACCTATATGCGCCAGCAGGGGATCACCGAATGCGTGCTCGCCTCGACAGGGAATGCAGGCGTGGCCTATGCCGCTTACTGCGCCCGTGCAGGCATCAAGCTGTGGTTGTTCCTCACCAGCTCGGTATCCGCTGAAAAGATGCGTGAAATCGCCCTGTACGGTGCTGAGGTGGTCAAGGTCTCCGGTACGTATGACGAGACCAAAAAAGTCGCGGCGGAGTTCGCCGCCCGCAAAAAGCTCTATATGGATAAGGGTGCGAGAACGGTTCCCTCCAAAGAGAGTATGAAAACCCTCGGTTACGAGATTGCTGAACAGCTCGCGCTCAAACTGGACCCGGACCGTCCGGGAATGTGGGTGGCTCCACACTGGTATATCCAGTCCGTCAGCGGCGGGATTGGCCCGCTGGGAGTCTGGAAAGGCTTCACCGAACTGTATCAGATGGGCCTGATTGACCGCATGCCTAGGCTGGGTATCATTCAGGCGGCGGGCTGTGCGCCGATGGTGCGCGCCTTCGAGCAGGGGAAAACCCACGCCGACCCCGTGACCCCCAAGACCTTGATTCACGTCCTCGCCACTGGTGATCCGGGGCATGCCTATGTCCTGCTCCGCGAGGCTGTGCAGGAACATGGTGGAACCATGCTGGCGGTCGAGGATGGTGAGGCGTTCCGGGTGATGCGTCTGCTGGCGAGCCGTGCCGGGATCTCGGTCGAACCTGCGACAGCGGTCGCATTTGCCGGCCTTGAGAAGATGCTCACCGAAGGCATCATCAAAAGTGACGAGATCGTCGTGGTGAACGGCTCCGGGCATACCGTATCAGCGGAAAGTCACATCCTCGGTGACCAGTACGATAAATACATCCTCAACCTTGATCTTCAGGCCGAACGGGTATCCGCCACCGAAAAGACCCCAACAGAAGGTCTGGGGGCGGCACTGCAAAACCTTGACGAACAGGTCACGACGATCGTGGTGATCGACGATAATCCGAATGACCGGCGTCTGATCCGGCGTCTGCTTCAGAGTTACAAAAACTACCGCGTATACGAAGCCGCAAACGGCGCGGAAGGCCTGCAGGTGATCCGTGACCGGCAGCCTGATCTGGTGGTGACGGACCTGACGATGCCGGATGTTGACGGCTTTACCATGCTCGAATGGCTGAAATCTGACCCACGCACGGCCCATATCCCGGTGATCGTGGTCTCAGCCAAGTCTCTGACACTGCATGACCGGAAATTACTGGAAGCGCAGTCCGAGTCAGTGTGGCAGAAGGGCAACTTCGAAACCCGTCAACTGGTCGATCACGTGGTCGCACGGCTGGGACATTCTCCGGTGGATGTGATCCGGGCGACACCGCGACGCAGCGAAAACGCTGACACGACAACGGACGAGACCGACAGCTCGGATAAACAGATCGTGGTCGTGATCGACGATAACCCTCACGATGCACGCCTGCCCCGCCGTCTGTTGAGCGATGATCCGAACGTCCATGTGATCGAGGCGCATACCGGACGTGAGGGCCTGAAGTCGATCTATAACTATCACCCTGACCTGATCGTACTGGACCTGACACTGCCCGATATGGACGGCTTCTCGATCCTCGAAACGCTTCAGCGGGACAGCCAACTGCGGGATATCCCGATCATCATCTTCTCCGGGCGCGAACTCAACACGGAGGAACGCCAGACCTTACAGGCGAATATCCGGTATGTCGTCCAGAAGGCTTCGATGGATCAACAGCAGTTCATCGAAATCATCCGAAACGAGTTGGGCTGACGCTGGCCGTCAGGGACAGGCGACAGCGCAAAATCAGCGCTTAAGCTATACTGGATCTCAGAAAAGGACGCATACCTATGGCGCTGATTGTTATCATCGAAGACAATCCACAAAATGCACGGATGGCCGCAAAGCTGCTGCGACGCCGGGAACACACGGTCCTGCTGGCCGAGAACGGCGAGATCGGGATGACGATGCTGGACGAACAGCAGCCCGACATCCTGCTGGTTGACCTGGGGCTGCCGGATATTGACGGGCAGACGGTGATCTCGGTCACACGACAGCGCCCGGAATACCAGACCCTGCCGATTATCGCGTTTACCGCATGGCCGACCGATACCGCATCCACCATCGCCCACGCCTATGGGTGTAACGGGATCATCTCCAAGCCGATTAACACACGCACCTTTGCCAAACAGGTGGAGTCGTTTCTGAAAGAAGGAAACGGTCAGATTACTGACAGTCAGATTACTGAAGGGAACTAAGGTTGACTTCTATCCCCAACACCCCGCTGACAGGCACACCTTCTTCAGATCACTCGCTTATCCGGGCAAGCCAGTACAACAACGATCAACTGGCCGAGATTTATAATCAGGCACGGGTCGATTACATTGTCCCGATGCCGATGAACGGCAAACGCATGAAGGAATATATCGACTTTTACGATATTGACCTCAATTCGTCGTTCGTCTCGCTGAATGATGATGGCCTCGAAACCGGTATCGCGATGCTGGGCGTGCGCGGCGACCGGACGTGGGTCACACGACTGGGTGTGATCCCGGAACGGCGCGGCTACCGCGTTGGACAGCATCTGGCCGAAGCACTGCTCGAAGAGTCGGTGCGGATCGGTGCAAGGCTGGTACAGCTTGAAGTGATTGTCGGGAATGCCCCCGCGTATCACCTGTTTAGCAAGCTGGGCTTTGAACCCGTGCGCGAACTGCTGGTCTGCGGGCGACCCCCTGGTGTGCTATCTGCCCCCGATGCTGATGGTGTCTCGATCCGGAAGATCAGGCCGGACGAGTTCGGGCCGCTGCTGGAGAGCCGCACCGTGACCCCTTCATGGCTGGACGAAACTGCTTCCCTGCTGAACACCGGCAGCCTTCAGGGGGTGCTGGTGGAAGCCCCGAACGAAGCACCGGCATGGGTGATCTTCCGCAGCGCACCCTTTCAGCTTTCGCATTTCGCGTTCAGCACCACGCCGTTTATGGATGGCGTACGGATGGCCCTTGGCGCGATTTATCAGGAATTTCACCGTCAGGATACGAAGCTGGAGAACCTTCCGAGTGACAGCCCGATCTGGCCGGTGCTGCAATCAGCAGGGTTTATCGAGAGCTTCCGTCGGACGGAGATGTATCTGAAGCTATAACCTTCTGTTACAGCGGCCTGCTGCTGCTGCTGCTGCTGCACAAAAATTTTGTGCTGCAACAACGATTTTTCCCCTCAAAATCACCGATTTACTGCTGCCAGCAGCAGCAAATTGCAGCAATTGCAGCAATAATTGCTGCAATTTCCATTCTGACAGCGGCAGAACACGGCTTTATGGCTGATCGATGTTAAGGTGCCGTCTATAGTATAGCACAAGTGTTCTGATCATGCGGTTCGAATTTTCTAACGAAGTGGACCCATTTTCGGCGAATAAGAAACGAGCTTCACGCGCAGGTCGAACATCAAATGCGGCTGCAGGACACGGCCATGTCCATGCAACGAACGCCCCTAAAGCAGGAACGGCGCAGTCCATGAAAGACTGAAGGCGGCAGATAACCGATCAGGCATTGCGGACACAGCGAAAACCGTCAAGACCCTGACGGTAGTACGGATAATTGCGGTTACGAGAGTCGCAGCGAAAGAAGATCGCGTTGACAAAATCCCATGAGCCGCCGCGCAGCACACGGACATCGGTTCCCTCGGGATTGTGGCCGCCGGTGGTATAGGCTGTCAGGCACCATTCCCACACATTCCCCGACATATCAGTGACCCCGAAGGGACTGTCTCCCCTGCCCTCATACTGGGTGACCGGGGTCGTCGTGCCGACGCCGTTTCCATCCACGTTGTTGTTGCAGCAGGATGGATCCCAGTCATTACCCCACGGATATTCGCGATCCTCATCGCCGTGTGCAGCATACTGCCACTGATGTTCACTCGGCAGTGTAATTCGCTCGCCGGTTTCCTCACTCAGCCAAAGACAGAAGGCCATTGCCTCGTACCATGAGACACCAACAACCGGCTGCCGGGCATTATTCCATTGAGATTCGGTCCAGTAACAGGGCTGCACCCAGTTTTCCTCCTGGCATCTGTTCCAGCCAGCCTCGGTCCACCAGCGCCGCTCACGATAACCCCCTGCCGCCATGAATCGGGAAAACTGGAGATTGGTGACAGGGTATTTTGTGATACTGAATGCAGGCAGGGGTGCAGATGCGGGGATATCAATCCATGCAAAAGGCTTTGGCATCAGTGAGGCGCTGTGAGGCCGAGGCGTTGATGGCTCATCAAAGACTGGCACATAAGGAACCGGCGCCGCTTCAATCGAGGCCATGCGTCGCTGTACTTCTGCTTTTTCTGCACGACTAGGGGTACTGATCTTCACATAGGCTGGTGCTTTGAGGAAGCGATTACGCAGCATTTCCATCGCTGGCTCGAAGAAGAAATGGGTCAGCGGCAGGGCATTTTTTCGGCTGACAGCCGCACGAAGCTCAACAGGCAGGTAGCTCATCTCGCGTTCGAAACTCGCACCTTCCTCAATGATGGGCACAATGTTGCGATTCAGGCGAACGGCTTCTTCGATCTCGCGCAGCACCCAATCGCCGGAGTGAATACAGCGCGCAAGCGAGTCTGATGTGATCAGCAGGATAAAGTGCGCACGGGCACTGATCTGGTTGAGGATCAGCTTGTCAAAATCGCCACTATCCATGTTGTTGACATCGAGAAAGACATCCCAATCATTAGCACGCAGATCAAGATAAATCGATCGGGCAAGATGTCGACTGAGTGCACGGCGATACGAAATGAAAACGGTTCTTTGTTGGCTCATTGATATTCGCACCGTTCGTACCGAGGGTTCATTGATCTGGCTAATATACTTTATTTTGGTCTGTACGTCATGAGATTGGGGCGGCCAGAAAAGCGTTATTACAGATTGTTATATCTGCATGGCTGACACCAATACATACAGATACAGCGTGAGCGAAAGCATGTTTCAGAAAGATGGGTGCCATGACAAGTCTAAGGATTCTGCAACCTGAGAGGGAACGAAGGCGTAATATGATTCGTTAGCTTTACGTCAGAATGTCAGGGATGGGCAGCACAGTAGTCATGAGATCGTCAAATTCTGCCATGAGAAGAATTCTGTACAGCGTGGGGCTGTTGGTGATGTGGTGGGGCGCAGCACTGATGATGACGCACCTCTCCAGGCCCGAGATGCCGCAAGCGGAACCGATTAAAGCGGTGGAGATGGTCCAGACCGATGAGGCACTGTGGCAGTCGCCTTCTGCGACTGCCCTGACGATCACACAACGCGCTGAAGCGGTGGCTGAGGCGCTGGAAGTCGTCCTGCCGGAAGCCATAGCATCAACGATCCGGACACACGACAAGCGGGATCGCACAGCGCACGGGACCGGGGTCGTCGGGCCGGCATGCTATCGCGAGACCGAGGCGGATAGCGGCGGTATGCTGGCAGAAGAGTGAAGACTCAACTGCGCGGTTCAGGAACGCATGCGTTCTTCGCGGCGGCGGACCGAGATGCGAGGCCGTGTGACCTCAAGGTCCAGATCCGGATCAGGGGTCTTGCCTGAACCTGAGTTGAGCAGGGGCAGCATCAGGCGGAAGGTTGTGCCTTTGCCGAGTTCGCTGGTAACTTCAATGGTGCCACCGTGCGCCTTGACAATCCATTGGGCAATGGAAAGGCCGAGGCCGAAACCAGTGCCGCTGTAGGTACGGGCGGGATCACTCTGGTAGAACCGGTCGAAGATCCGCTCAAGATCACCCTGCGCGATGCCGATACCGGTATCAGCGACTTCGATGACGGCACACCCGGCCTGATTCGACATATTGAGCGTGAGCTGTCCGCCCTCTGAGGTGAACTTGATGGCATTATCGATCAGGTTCAGGAGTGTCTGCTTGAGGCGGTCGGCGTTCCCGCTGACCTGAAGCGGCTCGATATTCACCAGTTTGACGGTGATGTTCTTGGCCTTGGCAAGCGTGCGCGCCTGATTGAAGACTTCAATGAAGAGCGCGTCGAGATCCACCGGCATCATGTCGATGGTAATACCGCCATAGTCGGCACGGGCCAGCAGCAGCAGATCATTGACAAGGCGGTGCATTCGCTCCGACTCACTGGCGATGGCTTCGAGCGAGATGTCATCCGGGCCATAGGCCTGCATCATCTCGACATTGCCTTTGATGCTGGTCAGCGGTGTGCGAAGCTCATGCGAGATATCGGCCACAAAACGCTGCTGAACGCCGAAGAGATGTTCCAGCCGGACCATCATCGAGTTGAAGACATTAATCAGCCGCCCCAGTTCGTCGTTCGGCCCATCCCATTCCAGACGGGTGGTGAGGTCTCTGGCGCGAACGACATTGGCGGCGGCATGGGTGAGGTCATCAATCGGCTTGAGCATGCGCTTCGTCAGCCAGCGGATGATGACCACCGCGCCGACACAGGTCAGCAGACAGCAGATCGCCAACGCAATGGCGAAATCGCGGGTCATATGCGTCAGCATCGCCAGAGAACCAGCGGTCTGGATGTTGCCGATCAACTGGCCGTTGGGGTCATAAATGGGAGTCGTCAGGGTACGCCACGCAACACCGTCAATCACGATGTGACTGAAGACCCTCTGCTCCAAGCCAAGCGCTTCGACATCAAACGGCTGATCGAAACTGGCGATGTCCGGCGTGTTGTCCGTCATGACGAATTCGCCATCTTCCAGCGTCCAGACCTGAACCTCAACATCGGAGACATGAAACACGTTGAGAGTTGGCAGTGTGATCTCGACACGACTCGGCTGGCCGATGGGTGGAATCACAACCAGACGGCTGGAACGGTTGACTTCCTGCACCGTCATCTCAAGGGTGCGGTCCACATTTGTGGTAAAGGTCCACCGCATGATGCCGTA
Organism: Chloroflexota bacterium; assembly: GCA_023430545.1. Taxonomy (GTDB): domain Bacteria; phylum Chloroflexota; class Anaerolineae; order Aggregatilineales; family Phototrophicaceae; genus JAEZAF01. Next base: position 1,709 of record JAEZAF010000256.1, on the reverse strand, counting down.
GACCACCGCACCCAGGAGAAAAATGATTAATGTCAGTAAGACGGCATACCACACCGTCAGTTTGTTACGCAGCGTCATTATCGCTGGTTACTCCTCGCGGAGAACATACCCCACGCCACGCACGGTATGAATCAGGCGTGTTTCGCTCTCCGATTCGGTTTTCTGTCTGAGGTAGCGGACATAAACTTCGATGATGTTGCTTTCGCCGCCAAAGTCGTAGCCCCACACACGGTCGAAGATCACATCGCGCGTCAGCACCTGACGCGGATTCCGCATGAAGAGTTCGAGCAGTTCATATTCCTTGGCTGTCAGGTCGATGGCGCGTTCGCCACGATGGGCGCGGTGGGTACCGGTATCCAGCGTGAGATCGGCAAAGCGCAGCACTTCCGGGCGGGATGTCGGCGTCGAACGACGAAAGAGCGCACGAACACGCGCCATCAGTTCGTCCACTGAAAAGGGTTTGACCAGATAATCGTCCGCGCCTGCATCGAGGCCGGTCACGCGGTCGTTGATGTCGTCCTTGGCGGTCAGCATCAGGATGGGGACTTCACTGGCAGCGCGCAGCCGCTTGCAGACTTCCAGACCATCGAGGCCGGGAAGCATCCAGTCGAGAATAACGAGATCGGGTGGATTGTCTCTCGCAATCGCGAGGCCCGCCTGCCCTTCACGGGCCACGTTGACGCGATAACCTTCATAAATCAAACCGCGCTCAATAAACTGCGCGATTCTTGCTTCGTCTTCAATGACGAGAATACGTTCACCGGACATTCAGGGCACCTTTTTGAATAGCGTATCGTAATTAAGAATAATGAGTATGCTACACAATGTGTATTAGAACTATCTGAGGAACCTGTACCGCTGCTCCATGCCGTGCATCAGGCCGATAGGGCCGCGTCACAGCACGCGACAACAACACCTGCATTCTGATGGTCCTCAGTGACTTACCAGTTTTGATATTAGCGACTCACCCATGTCATTAACTGTTCGTTTCTACAATGACCACCTGAACTGGCGAATGCCTGAAGGAAGTCGCAGTACCACCTCCGTTCCTGAACTGATCTGATGAATGGCGACCGAGCCATCACCGCTGGTATAGCCTGCGGCGAACTGTCCGTCGGCAGAAAGCTGCGGTTGTGCGAGATACCCCAGCGGGCGGATTTCGCCAGCCACGGTTCCGTCGAGGCCAATATCAACGGTCGAGAGCGGCGAGGGTGCATTCTCACTTTGTCCGGTGAGAAGCACACGAACTGTCGATGAGGGTGCGCCAGGACCTGACGAGAGCAGCGCGGCATCGACGGCGCGAAGCTCGGCTGACGGTGTGTAAAGCAGGCGCGGGACAGCCCCTTCGACATTTTCGACAAGGTAGATACCGGGCTGACCGCCGACGGTGAACGTCCCGAAGCCGATAAGCTGGTCAGCATTCAGCCACTTGATCCAGCGGAAGGCCCCTACGCGCCGAAGCTCCCCCGTAGCGCGGATCTGTACAGCGTAATCGCCATCGGCGATGCGCACCAGCAGCGTGGAGCCATCCGGGGAGTCCATCGGTTCGGTGTAGCCGCTGAGGACGACTTCCGGTGTCCCCCCCTGCACCGGCAGGCTGTAAACGGTGCTGCCATCGTCGTAGTAAACGGTCTGACCGTCAAAGGACAGGGTGAGATTGCGAACGGCTTCGGCGTTGTCCAGCGTGGTGATAACCTCTGGTGCTTCTG
>JAEZAF010000121.1 GCA_023430545.1 Chloroflexota bacterium | reverse complement strand
GGATGAACTGCAAGTACTGCGCCCCGACCTCATCGCGCAGGAAGCGATAGACCTCGCGACCATATGCAGCATTGGCTGCATGCACAGTGGTCAGGACATTGAACTCGACCTGATGGGCCTGAAGCAGACGCAGCCCGCGCATCACACGGTCAAACGTCGGCTGCCCGCCCTTATCGACACGGTAGGTGTCATGCAGCGGACGCGGTCCGTCGAGGCTGATACCGATCAGAAAATTCGCCTGTTTGAAGAACGCACACCACTCGTCGTCCAGCGTCACGCCGTTGGTTTGTAAGGCATTGGTGATGCGCATCCCCGGCTTGCGGTACTTCTGCTGATAAGCCACTGCCTGCCGGTAGAAGTCGATGCCCATCAGCGTTGGTTCGCCGCCCTGCCACGCAAAGGTGATCTCCGGCACCTGCTGCGCGTCAATGTACTGGCGGATGTATTCTTCCAGCAGGGTCTCGGACATGCGAAAGCTGCTGTGCGGGTAAAGGCGTTCCTTCGACAGGAAGTAGCAGTACTCGCAGTCGAGGTTGCAGATCGCGCCGCGCGGCTTGGTCATCACATGAAAGCTGGTCAGAGGTGCGTCCATGAGGTTTATGGGTACTCAGTCAGGCCTAAACGTTCGAACTGTTCCGGCGGAGCGTCATTCTCACGCATCAGACGCACCATGTGTTCGATCATCTTCCGCTCGATGTCGGGCTGGTCGATGGGATGATTCTGGTGCGGATCTTCGGACAGATCAAACAGCACCGTACCAATCGAACTGGCATCGCCCCACGGTTTGCCGGGGATCTTCAGCACCGGGCAGCCTTTGGTGAACTCGAACGGCCCAGCAAGTTGTGCGTTACGCAGTTCGTCCGGGGTGAAGCGTGTGCGAATGTGAGTCGGCATCAGTCCGTATTCGTACAGTGGTTGATTCTGCTCGACGGAAACCGGCGCACGCATGTAGACATAGCGCCCATCCGTCACGCAGACATGCGTCCCGAATGCACCGAACAGCGCCGCCTCTCGCACCGGCTGATCGTGAGCGATGGTATCGCGCAAAGGCTGGCCCTGCATATCGGTTGGAAGCGCCGCGCCGAAGTATTCCAGCAGCGTGGCCGGGAAATCGATCATCTGCACGACGCTTTGTCGGCGTTCTCCGGCGCGGCGGCTGCGCGGGTCCCAGATGAAAAGCGGTGTGTTGGCGTTTTCGCGATACCACGGCGTGATATTCTTGCCCCACCAGTCATGCTCGCCCAGCAGAAGACCGTGATCGGTACAGACGATCAGCAGGGTATCGTCCCAGAGCTGAAGTTCGTCCATCAGATCGAGCACGCGGCCCAACTGCGCATCACACATGCTGACCAGTGCGGCGTACTCATAGCGGAGATGTGCCTGCTGTTCCGGTGTCTGACGGTTAGGCCCGTAGGTGATCCAGTCCAGCACATCACCGTCATAATCATGCGGATAGAGCGCTTTGTACTCTTCATGCGAGAAGAACGGCTCGTGCGGGTCGAACGTCTCAATCTGCAAAAACCAGCGGTCGGACTGCGCGTTACTGCGGATGAACTCCAGCCCCTGATTGAAGGTCTGCACCTGCGGCATACTGGCGCTATCCGGCAGGTGATGGCGGTTGATGAACTCCTGTCGCCACATGTGATCGGTCTGGTTCTTCTCGCGGATGCGCGTCACCGGCGGGATTTCAAACGGTGGATTGACATAGCCCTTCCACGGGTCGCCTTCCTGACCACGGTTGAATTCCCATGTCGTGTAGCGGTTGTGATAGGTCGCGCCGCCGTCCTCGAAGTAATGGGTGTGGTCGGTCACGAGATGCGTATAGACGCCAGCTTTGCCGAGGATTTCCGGTGCGCTGTCATCGAAGGGTTCCAGCGGCCCCCAACTGCGATGCAGGAAGTTGTAGCGTCCGGTATGGAATTCGCGGCGGGCAGGCATACAGGGCATGCTGCCGATGCAGGCGTTATCGAAGGTCACCGTGCGCTCGGCCAGCCGCTGGAAATTCGGCGCGTGAATCCAGTCTCCGCCATACGGGGGCAGCAGATGCCGGTTGAGCGAGTCGAACATCACCATGATAGCTTTCATCGTGGCACCGCCAGATCCATGGGGCAGACATCCTGAAACACGATGCGAACGCTCCTTTTACCTGATGACGACTTCTGCGCTGACTGTCCGTGATCATTGTATCGCGTTCCGGATTGCGGCGCAGGCCACCCATTCCCGTGTGAATACGCCAGTGACTCCGCGTCAGATTCTGCTATATTGATATATAATGAGATCTGCCTCACCCATTTGAAAATCTTCTTATGAGAGAAAACACATGGTTATCAATACCGCCGCAGACATCGCACCCACCACTACCCACTCCACCCCGTTAACACTGAGTGTTGTCATCCCGTGCTATAACGAAGTGGAAACCATCGAACCTGTCATTGAACGTGTCCGTGCAGTTGGTCTGGCTTCTGAAATTGTGATTGTCGATGATGGCTCTACAGATGGCACACGCGACATCCTTTCACGACTGGAAGCGGAAAACCACCCTGATCTGCGCATCATCTTTCGCAAGGAGAACGGCGGGAAAGGTGCAGCCCTGAAGACTGGGTTCTCGCATGCTACCGGCGATATCCTGCTGATTCAGGATGCTGACCTGGAATACGATCCGAGGGACTATCCCACGCTGCTGCGTCCGATTCAGGAAGGCATCACCAAAGTGGTCTACGGATCGCGCTTTCTGGGTGGGCCGCGCAAGGCGATGAATTTCTGGAATATGGTCGCCAACAAACTGCTGACGCTGGCGACGAACGTGCTTTACAACTCCATTCTGAGCGATATGGAAACGTGCTATAAGGTGTTTCGCGCTGAGGTGGTGGAAGACATGACCATCCGCTCCAGACGCTTCGACTTCGAGCCGGAGTTCACAGCGAAAGTGCTGAAGCAGGGGATTCGCATCTACGAAGTACCGATTTCGTATAACGGACGCGAATGGACCGAGGGTAAGAAGATCAAGTGGACCGACGCGCCCATCGCGCTCTGGACACTGATCCGCTACCGGTTCACGGATTAATTTACGAAACAGCACAGCGGGAGCGCACACAGGCGCTCCCCTACAATATGTGTGCAAATTTTGACCAGGACTGAACAACTGTCATTTTTTATCCGAGGCTTTTGTTCCAGCCTTTGTCCCGGATTTCCTGCTGGTCTTTTTAGCGGGTTTCGTATCCGTCTGTCTGGGCAGCATGACGCTGATGCCGGAATTCGGATTGCTCGGTACATCCAGTACGGTTTCGCCTTTGTTGGAGCGCAGGTCCAGCAGCAGCTTTTTGGGATTGATGAGCTGCCCGACCGGTGAGACGGCATTACGGACACGCTTGGCACGATAGCTGACCACGGCAGGCGCACCTTCCTGAATGGCCCGCTGGCACAGGCCGCGAATGTAGTAACGGTTAAATTCGCTGTCTGCGAGGCTGGTGGGCTGAAGCTTCACCGTGCGCTCACGCCCGTTTTTATCGGTCATGCGATACTGCTCGACGGCGAGATCTTCAGCGACCAGCTTTTCCGCCAGCCACGTGGAGTCATGCTTCTGCGCGGCTTCCAGCAGCAGTTGGCTCCACTGCTCACGGCCTTTTTCCGTCAGAAAGCGGCTGAGATAGACTGATCCGGTGGCGCTGTCGGCCTGAATCTCTTTCACCATAAAATCACGGGTCACACTGTCCAGATTCCTGAGTTTGAGTGCCATGATCCGATCCCTCGCATGCATTCGATTAAGGTTCGCTATGCCCAGTGTATCGGGATCATTTTCAGTGTCAATCAACAGCAGATGATAGCCTGCTGTGTGATTGGTTTACCGCCCACATATTGGCTCACGGCTCATATGCGGATCTAACTAAACTAAAGTACAATACTTCAACCTCGTCTGGCATGATGGCTGCGATGGCGGCTGAGACCTTCTTCAGATCCCAATCATCACACTATCTGACCCGGATGAACCCATTCATACTCACGCGCCAGACGCGGCAATTTCAGGCAAGATCGAAGGACTCTCAACTTGAACGACGCATTCGTCACGAATGAATTTGAAAACATACACAACACCATCCCGGACGAAGATGGGCTGATCGTCTGTGCGGTGATCCCGCTGGCAAATATGATCATCTATCCCAACGTCATCACGCCGGTGATGCTGCCCCATAATCTGAGCAAAAACGGGGACCGGTCCGAGAGCGAGGCCATGAAGGCAGTGCGTGCTGCGATGGCCGCCAATCAGACCGCAATCATCGTCATGCGGAAGGGCGCAAGTGATGAGGCTGAGGGCGCAGCGGGCAAGGATACCGCAGGTGAAGAGACAAAGCCTGAAGCCTCAGACAGTAAGAAAAGCCCGCTGATTGGGCTGAATGCAGCGGACTCACTGGCAGGTGAGGAGATCTACAGAGTCGGGACAGAAATCGCACTCGGCCAGATGATGCCCTATCCTGACCAGACACTGACCGTGCTGGCTCAGGGACGCCGCCGCGTCGAGATCGTGGAGATCCTGTCTGTCGAGCCGTATATCACAGCACGGGCGCGGGTGCTGACCCCGAGCGAACAGCCTGATCCGCAGGCCGACGCGCTGATGGACACGGCGCTCGGCATGTTTCAGCAGATCGCCGAACTGACTGAGTCGGTCTCCGATGAGGTGTTGGATTACGCGCTGCTGATCGACGATCCCGGCTGGATGGCCGACTTTATCGCGTCGGCGCTGCCCTTCCCGGCCAGTGACCGCCAGCACATTCTCGAAACCATCGATACCAGCGACCGCCTGCGCGAAGTGGCGGTCATGCTGAATCGCGAGATCGGCATGCTGGAACTGCGCGAGGAGATCAACGGCCAGATTCAGCAGGAGATGAGCCGCAGCCAGCGCGAGATGTACCTGCGTGAACAGATGCGCGTCATCCAGACGGAACTGGGTGAAGACGACATCTTCCAGCAGGAGATGAACGATGTCCGCCAGCAGATCGCGGATGCCAAGCTGCCGCCAGAAATCCACGAACGCGCTGTCAAGGAAATGGCACGGCTGGCGATTATGCCGCCGATGGCCCCGGAAGTCGGCATCATCCGCACCTATATCGACTGGCTGGTGGCGCTGCCGTGGTCCAAACTGTCCGAAGACATCCTCGA
>JAEZAF010000050.1 GCA_023430545.1 Chloroflexota bacterium | reverse complement strand
GCACTGCCGGAACCGCGTTATGTCACCGACCGCGTCGCCAATATCTATATGGTCGGCATCGGCGGCACCGGCGTTGTGACCACCAACCAGATCGTCGCTACGGCGGCGGTCATCGACGGCAAGTACGTCACCAGTCTGGATCAGACGGGCATGAGCCAGAAAGGCGGCCCGGTTGTCTCGCACCTGAAGATCCTCGATCAACCGGATGAAGGCGCGAATCAGATCTCCCTACGCTCTGCCGACTGCTATCTGGCCTTCGATCTGCTTGGCGCGACCAACTTCAAAAATCTGGCGCACACCGACCCCAACCGCACCGTTGCGATTGTCTCCACCAGTGAGATCCCGACCGGCGGCATGGTGGCGAGTACCGCTGTCCGTTATCCGGGCATGCACCCGCTGATCCGGGTCGTTGAAGAACATACCCGCGCCGCTGACAACGTCTACTTTGATGCCATCGGCCTGAGCGAGATGCTGTTCGGATCGCACATGCCCGCCAATATGATGGTGATCGGTGCGGCTTATCAGCGCGGCCTGATCCCGGTCAGCGCTGCCGCAATTGAAAAGGCCATCGAGCTGAACGGCGTCGCGGTCAAAGCCAATCTGAACGCCTTCCGTGTTGGCCGTAAGATCGTGCTGGAGCCGGACTTTGTCGTGGCTCTCAAGCCGAAACGCACGGGTGCTCTCGAGATTAAGCCAGAGATTACACCGGAAGCCGCCGCCCTGATCAACCGCGTCGGCGCACCTGATGGCAGTGAATTACAGCATCTGCTTGAGATCCGCGTGCCGGAACTGATCGAGTACCAGAACACCGCCTACGCTGCATCCTACGTGGACATGGTGCGCAGTGCATATATCCGCGAACAGACCGTCTGCCCCGGCATCACCCGCCTGAGTGAAGCGGTCGCACGGTATCTCTTCAAACTGATGGCCTACAAGGACGAGTATGAAGTCGCGCGTCTGCATCTGAAGCAGGAACTGGACCGCGAGATCACAGCGCAGTTTGGCGAAAACGCGCAGGTGCGTTATATGCTGCACCCGCCGATCCTGCGTACCCTCGGTATGAAGAAGAAACTGGCGCTCGGAAGCTGGTTCGATAACGGTTACCGGATGCTGACTCGCATGAAAGGCCTGCGTGGTACGCCGCTGGACATCTTCGGCTATGCGAAGGTCCGCCGAGTGGAGCGCGACCTGATTCAGCAGTATCGTGACCTCATTCAGCAGAGCCTCACCGCGCTCTCGCCGGAAACCTACGACACTGTGGTCGAACTGGCCTCGCTGCCAGACATCGTGCGCGGTTACGAAGACATCAAACTGCGCAATGTCGAGCAGTATCAGCAGCGCGTCGAAGAACTTCGAGCGAAGCTGATCCAGTAGCATCATCTGATAAACAGAAACGGCGAGACTGATCGATCAGCCTCGCCGTTTTTATTTCATGCTAAAGGATCACCAGCTTCCGCTGGCTCCGCCGCCTGATGAGCGTCCACCGCCAAACGAACCACTCGACGATGAGGATGATGACGACGAACTCGACGAACTGAAGCCTGAAGATGAACTGTTGTTATCATTACAGTCACGCATGGGGATCACTTCTTCCCATGTGTTTTCGTAACGGCAGTTGGCGCAGCGCTCACTCGCCTCTCGCAGACCAGTGGAGTAGCAGGTCGCGGAGTCAATCAGGCGCGAATCACGGCTGAGGGTTTTATAATTGCAGTTCGGGCAGTGCGAGTAAAAGCTCAGCCCGTAATAGTCGAAGATCTGATGCGTGCCGCAGTCGTCGCACTTCCAGACATCATAATCGACCGAACCGACACCTTCTTCCGCCCGCTGGCCGTCGGTCAGGAATTCATCATCGGTGTATTCGTCCAGCCGATGCATGGTCGTCCCGCAGCTTGGGCATTTACGCGGACGCATCCGCAGAATGCGCCTGATGCCCAGAAAGCCACCACCCGCCAGCGCCGCCAGGCCGCCCAGAGCCAGCGGCGTAGAGGCAGAAATCCCCTGATTACTGTCGTTGTCAGAGGCGGTCCCCACTGCAGAGACCGACTGTGTCGCACGTGGGCGCGATGTCGCGAGAACGCCCACCCCATTCGATGAAGTCGAGCTTTCAAAAACACCCTTCTCGACCTTGATCACGTCCGCCACCTGAATCAGCGTATCGTAGATCCCTGCCTCGTAATCACCAGCGCGAAAACGCGGCAGTGCATATTCATCGATCACCTCCTGCATATCGTCGTTCAGAGTGCGCTCATAGCTCACGCCGACTTCGACGCGGATTTTGCGATCATCAACGCCCATCAGGATCATGACGCCGTCCGAGTCTGCATCCCCGACACCCCATGCATTAAACAGCGATGTCGCAAATTCCTCGAAGGTACGGTCGTCTGTGTCATAATCCCGATACGAGTCAATCGTGACCACGGTCGCCTCAACACCGGCGGTGTCGCGCAGATCCTGCAAAATGCCAGTCATATCGGCTTCTACTTCCGCGCCAATAAGACCAGCAAAGTCGTTGACATAGGTATTGGCATAATCCGGATACCGGCTGCGTGATTCAGTTGCAGGCAGCACAGTCTGTGCGGCAGCTGCCCCTGCGATCGTCAGCAGCAGGATCAGGGTAGTGAGATTTCTCAGAGATCGAGCTTTCATTCTGACTTTGCGTCCTCTCGTCGTCAATCAATCATCCGACTCTCACTATAGGCGATTCACCGGAATCTGAGACACCCAGACTTTAGGGAATCCGCCGGATTGCATGCTGGTTATTCAGTCTTGAGCGCGATCACCGGAGGAAGACGTGCCGCCCGCAGCGCCGGATACAAACCGGCACCAATCCCGACCGCCGTCGCCAGTACCAGCGCGAAAACAGCCAGTTCCGGTGGGATGACAAACAGGTTGCCACCGATCTGTGATGGGTCAATCGGCAGGAAGATCATCCCCCCCCCGCCCTGATCGCCCGTCGGCATATTTGAAATAGCCGAATTGACAAGATTCTGAAGTATGGTTGCCACTCCCACCCCGGCGACTCCGCCAGACAGCCCGACCAGCGCCGCCTCGATCAGAAACACCGTCAGCACATCGCGATCTGTCGCCCCAATCGCCTTCATCAGACCGATCTCACGGGTGCGTTCCAGAATCGCCATCGTCATGGTGTTCGCCACACCGAACGCGGCCACGAGCAGCGCCACGCCGCCCACACCACCCAGCATCAGACGCATGGTGCCGAAGAAGCCGTTGAGCTGATTCAGGAATTCGCCCATGCCACCGGTCTGAAAGCCCATCTTGCGAATCTCCTCCGAGACCTGATTGGTCGTCTCGCGGCTGGTGGCACGCACCGTCACCTGATCGAAGACGAAGTTCTTCGGGTCATACGGCTGGCCGGTCATCCATTCGTTCAGTTCGATCACATCCAGAATCGGCATGATCACGGCATAGTCGAAGTTATCAGATCCGGGGGCCAGCTTTCCGACAAAATTGGCGCTGATCCGTTTGGTTTCAATCGTATCGGCCCACTTCGTCACCACCATCTTCAGGCCGGTCTCGTTGAAGAGGTCCACCGGCTTGGGTTCCCACTCGTCAGCATCGGCAGTCGGATCACTGAAGTAATCACCCGCAGTCGCGCCGACCAGCATCTCACCTTCTTCAAGCCGAAGCTCACCTTCAGCAATAGCAAGCCCCAGATAAGGCAGCAGGCGCGGGTCCACCCCCACCACCGAAACCCAACCCTGAAGTTTGTCCGCGGTCGTAATCTCAAGTCCGCCCTGAAAATTCACGACCGGGATCACAGCCTGCACGCCTTCGATCTGCCACATCCGTGCGACATTCTCAGCGGTAAGCTGGACGACCTCTTCCTGTTCATCTCCACCGCCCGGTCCCCATCCGCCGAAATTCGGCCAGACCTGGATTTCAGTCAGGCTGCCGCTCTGCCCGATACCGGCTTCAGCAGCATTCTGAAGGCCAATCGTAAGCGCGATCAGCAGGATGACAGCGGCGGTCCCCACAAGGACACCGCCCGCCGTCATCACCAGACGCGCCCGCGCCCGCAGGAGATTGCCAATGGCTAACTGTGCGAGTTCATAGAACATGGGTCACAACCCCCTGCAAACTAACTTCCAAGGCCTAACAAACCCATCAGCAGTTTGCCCAGCCATGCATCATCCGACTCCGGTTCGGGAGTCGGTGTCGGGAAGAAATCCGGCTCTGGTTCGATATCCGGTGGTGGCGGCGGCATCATCGCTTCCACCGTATATTCATAGGTGAAACTGCGCTCGTTGTTCAGATCATCCAGATAGCGGATCTCGACATTCACGGTCACCGGGCCTTCTTCCGACGGCATAAACGTCGAGGTATAGGCCCCCTGATCATTCGCAGCAACGACGCCAACAAATGTCTCCCCACCGTCGAGGATTTCGGCATTTTCGGCGGTTGTTGTCGCATTGGTCAGGTTCAGTGCGGCGGCACCAGTGTTCACCAGTTCATACGCCAGTGTGACCGGTTCCCCGACATTGACTGTTTCTGGCAGCGGTGACTGTAAGTTAATGCGCAGCGTCGGCGGCTTGACGACCACCACACTCGCCCGCAGGTTGTCCTGCACGGTTGCACCATCGGCTTTCTTATAGCGCAGCGTGATCGGCAGACTGTAGATGCCGCTGTTGGTCGTCCCATTGACGATAAAGTCCTGTGTGAATTCATATGAGCCGTCAGCCCCAATATCACCGATGAACAGCGTCCCACCGCTGCCCAGCGGCGCAAACGTCGTGCTGGGGTTGGTGGTTGATCCCCCTGTACCGCCGGTTCCAGTGCCACCAGTGCCGCCGTCATCGTCCGGATCAGGGTTCGGGTTTCCAGTTGACTCCACTGTGCCGAAGGTAACCAGCATCTCACGGGCATCCACCGTGCCGACATTGACGAGCATCAGCTTGAGTGTAAACTGTGCCCCCGGACGCAGCGGGTCCTTGTCGATGCTGTAGGTATCCAGCAGCATGACCGGCACTTCTTCGACCACACGCGCCACATCCAGCGTCACCGATCCGTCAGCCTCTGCGCTTTCCCCTTCCAGCAGATAGGTGATCTTCAGCGGTTGAGACTGGGGTCCGGGCTTGGCATCCTGCTTGACGATCATCGGAATCGCAACGGTGGTACTCGCCCCCGGCTGAAGGTCCATCAATGGGAAGTTGTCCCCCTGAATACCAGGCAGCAGCACCCCCTCACCCGTCACACGCAGCAGCGCCTGCTGCGCGACGCTGTTCCCCATATTGGTAAAGGTCAGCATCAGCGTCACATCTGTGCCAGGGACCACCGGATTCGGACTATAGGTATAATTCGACAGGACCACCTGCGTGGTATTGACAACTGCCCGTACTGTGACACTCAGCGAGGTCTTGGTGCTGTAACTTTCACCGCTGAAATCACGGAAGTTGATCACAACCGGGATACTGGCTGGCCCTGCCTCAGCAGAGCGCGCAACCACCGCAGACAGCGCGACCGTCGCCGAAGATCCCGGTGGCAGGTCAGGGATCACCGTCGAGGCCTGTCCACCAGCCGGCAGGAACGCGCCGCCGGACTCAATCGAGGCAGAAACCCCTTCAGCAGTGCGATTACCCTGATTGTAGACTTCAAACGACATCGACACCGTCCCACCTGCATCGACAATCGGAGGATTCACGCTGAAGTTGCGGGCGATCAACTGCGGTGCACCCGGCAGCGGTGTCGGCGGCTCCGGTGGATCGATCACTTCAAATGTCGGCGGTGGAAGCTGCGGCGCGGCGACATTCAATACCAGACGGTCGGGCCGTTCATGCTGGATGTTGTCGCAGGTTGGATCGATCACACGGACATTGTAATCACCGGGCGGGATCGTATCTGGCACATCGGCATTCAGTACACTACTGTTGATCAGGGTGGTATTCAAAACGCCGAAACCACTCAACCGCACCGCCGAGCTGTCAGTAAAGCCGGAGCCAAATACGGTCAGGACACGGGCTTCGCCGCCCATGATCTGTCCCGGCTCTGAACGGTTCACAAGGATCGGGCAGTCGCGCTGTTCCCCGACGGGTGACTCTCCAGGCGTTATAGGCGTCATCGGAATCAGTGTGGACTGAGAGCCGAAAACCGGCGTGCCCGGCGGCTGTGCAATACTCACCGGCATCGAAAGTGCGGCGGCGACCAGCAGCGTCAGGAACATCGGGATAAGCAGTACTGATCGATGTTTAATCAAGTTCATCGGTAAAATCCTCGGTTGCATCGGATGCCTGAGAGGTGGTTGTCTCCAACAGGCCAACTTTGACACCGGCAGTCAGCATCTGATCTTCCACGATCTGACCATCGCGCAGCATCAGCATACGATCAGCGTATGCGGCCACGCCGGGGTCATGGGTGACAACAATAATGGTTTTGCCACGTTTGCGGGCGAGATAGCGCAGCATCTGCATGACGGTCTGGCCGGTTTTGCTGTCCAGCGCGCCGGTTGGCTCGTCCGCCATGATGACCGGCGGATTGCTGAACAGTGCTCGCGCAATCGCCACGCGCTGCTGCTGTCCGCCAGAAAGCTGATTAGGCCGGTGATCCATACGCTCGGCCATGCCCAGCGCATGCAGCAGACGCATCGCCCGTTGTTCGCGCACATCACGCGGCATATTGGCAAACACACCTGGCAGCGCGACATTTTCCAGCGCCGTCAGTGTCGGCACCAGATGAAACGCCTGAAAGATGAAGCCAATCGTCTCACGACGGAACTGCGCCAGCATCTCGCCGTCCATAGCATCGACACGCTGACCGTTAAACAGAATGCCGCCCGAAGACGGATGATCCAGCCCGCCCAACAGGTAAAGCAGCGTGCTTTTGCCACTGCCAGACGGTCCCATAATCGCGACAAACTGTCCACGCGGTACACGGACATCGACTTCGCGCAAGGCGTGAACCCACTGGTCGCCGATCTTAAAATCCTTGGACAGCTTGCTGCCAATGACGATATTGTCCTGCTTTGCTTCCGCCTGCGGCCACTGGCGCGGATAATGGATCGTACTCATGGCGTTGGCTCCACTTCCGCCGACCGTTCAGGCGGGACGCTCGGACGGGTATTACTGGTATTTCCAGTGTTTCCGGTATTTCCGCTGGCGTTACCTTCCAGCGCGTCGATCTCCGTCGGCGGGATCTCTTCGCCCCCGCTGCGCCCGCTGTCGGCATCCATATCGACTTCTTCGCCTGTCTCATCACCGGTCTCCGACGCTTCTTCAGTCACAGACTCGTCACCGAAATCAGGGACAATGATGTCGGGTACTTCACCCTCCGGAAATTCTCCACCGGGGAATTCACCCGATGGAAACTCGCCAGATGGAAATTCCCCTTCAGATAAGCCGGGATCATCCGGTGACGGTGCTGCGATAGCGCCGCTGGCAACCGGCACGACGACAATCAGCACGGCCCAGAATACAGCGACGAACAGCGCCCCAAAACGCGGCCCGTGAAGTGCGTGGCGCGCTCCGAAGTAAAGCAGCACCAGCGCCCAGAGCCAGAACAGTGTCAGGCGGAGCGAGAGCGAATACAGCACATCCTGCATCAGCGGACTCTGCTGCTGATAGAATTTCCATTCCGGCAGCAGACCGGAAAGGCCAGCCGCCCCTGGTGTCCCCCCCGCCGCCAGAAACAGCACCTGAAGCAGTGCCATCAGTGCCAGCGGCAGTGTCGCCCAGATCGCGATCTGAAAATTATGGCCGGGACGCGGCATCCGTCCGCGCAGCAGGCTGACAATCACCAGCAGCAGCGTGATCACAAACCAGCTCACGACGATCTCACTCGCGGCGATAATGCCCGTCGTCAGCGTCTGCGCAGGATCAGACGTACCACCTGGCGGTGTCTCACCACCCGGTGACGGGTCCGGGATACCACCGAAATCAATGCCCCCGCCGGGAATCCCCCCGGAGTCGATGACTCCGCCGCCTTCAAATCCCCCCGACCCAAAGTCAATCGGCGGTTGTCCAAACGGGTCCTCCCCTCTGGCAGAGGCGCTCACCGCTTCGTAGCGAACGGCGCTGAAGCCAATCAGAAACAGGATAAGCAGGCCAACCCAAAGCCACTGACGCGTCTCGCTCATCAGCGGCAGGGTACGGAAGAAATAAACGGGCTGTAACAGGGCAGCCGAGATCTGGCTGGGCAGCCCTCTGGTACGACGACGTTGTGGCAGCGGTACATTCTGCAATTCAATGTCGGTGACTTGTTCACGATTGGTCATGAAGGCAGGTTCCAGTTTAGCGGTGTGAGAATCGGAGTAGTACTCAGGTATTATATTTTAGCAAAGATCAATACACTATGTCTGGGTGAGTGCAAACGCTTTATCAACGCTCAACCTACGATCTGTAATGGTTAGCGCCGTAAATTCGCTCACTATAAAGACGTGTTTCATGGTCATTTTGTTGCATCACGGATGAGATACGGACAATAATCGTCTGCGTATATTCGTGCATCCGTGCGTATATCCGTGTCTTTCCCTGCTGGGGGTGTCAGGGGACGGCATGATTTCCACATCAGACTGCACCTCAATTTTCGTGCTTAGCCTGTGTGTGCTATACTCCAAAACTATGGATGAAGAGATTCAGAAGCAGTGGATTCTCCGGCTCAGGCAGAGCGGTCTGCTCGGTCTGGCCGAGGTCAGCTTTGCGGTGATGCAGCCCATTTCGCCGCTGATGGCCCAGATGCTGTACGTCGCACAGCCGGTGACGAGGAAGTTCGGTCAGCAGCACACTCTGCTTCAGTTCGCAGAACTGCTGGAAGATCAGGACGCCTTCGCGCAGTTCCGGGTCCGTCTGGCAGATGACCATGCTGATCAGCAGGATCATCGTGATCAACAGGATCGCAGCAAATAGAGTCATCAGAGCACGAAGCTTTAACATTGACGAGGGATCTTAAGGTCTGAAATCAGGAAGGACCCTGTGGACGCGACAACTCAGCAGCTTGCACTGTTGATCATTGTTCTGACGATGGTGATCACCATTGTGGTGACCCAGTTCGTGCGTGTGACGCGCAACCGAACCGCTTTCCGCACCATTCCGGCATACGCCGCCTTACCGGATTACATCGCCTTCGCTATTGAGGCCAATCGTCCGCTTCACCTTTCTTTCGGCAGCAGCAGTTTAGCAGGCCGCACCACCGTACTGACACTCGCCAGCGCCGAACTGTTCTATCAGATTGCCCAGCGTGCTGCTGTGGGTGATGTTTCCCCGATCATCACACTGACGGACTCCAGCACCCTGCCCATCGGGCAGGACATTCTGCGGCGTGCCTATCAGAGCCGCGACCGGCTGGAAAGCTACCGCTACCGCAACACCCGCTGGTATCCCTACGGATCGCGATCCCTCGTATACGCGGCGGCGGTCACCACTCTGCAAAGTGATGACTCGATCGGTGCGAACATCTACGCCGGGGATTTCGGCACAGAACTCGCGCTGATGATGTCATCGGGCCTGCGCCGCAATATCCCCGAAATCGGTGTGAGTGGGTCGCTCGAAGGTCAGGCAGTGGCCTATGCGATGTCCGATCATGTCCTGATTGGGGAAGAGGTCTTCGCAGCGGGGGCCTATCTCGGGGCTGGATCGACTCAGATCGGTGCGACCATTACCGTTGACATTCTGCGCTGGCTCACGATTGCTGTACTGATTGGCGTGTTCATTCTCGCGTTACGCAACGGAGCCTGATGAAATGAGAATGCGGTTAAGTTCAGTCCTTGCCACCACAATCACGATTGTGATCGGATTGATTACGCTGCTCGGCCTGCTGATCGGTGATGGCGCTGGCGTGCTGACAACGCTTGTGACGTCCTTCGGCATCCGCAGTCTCGCGGACCTCTTTCTGCAGATCGCGATGATCACCATTGCGCTCACCATCCTGATCGGCATCCTTAACCTGCTGACCGTCCACATCGGGCGCATCACACAGCGGCGAAAGGGGGCGCTTTACAGTGTCATCCTGATCCTCAGCTTCGTACTGGTGATCGGCACCTATTTTGTACAGCGGGCCACCAGCCTGCTGCTTCTGGATACCGTGCAGGTCTCCATTGAGTCCGCACTGGCGGCGCTGGTGCTCTTTTCGCTGGTATATGGTGCCGCGACCCTGCTTCGACGTCGCGCAAGTATCGCTGGCGTGTTATTTCTGGCGGTTGTCCTGATCATGCTGCTCGGTGCCCTTCCGATCGACGGCGTGGATCGTGTCACCGTAGTACGAGACTGGTTGAATGCCGTGCCGGTCAATGCAGGCATCCGTGGCATTCTGATCGGCATTGGTCTGGCGACGCTCGTCGCTGGTACACGAATACTCATCGGTCAAGACCGTTCCTACCGTGAATAAATCGAGCGTGTGACGTATGGCAAACGACTTCGACAACGACGATCTTTCCTGGATGCGAGGCCAGAATTCGGATGACGATGACTGGTCCTCAGAGGACGATCTGCCGGATTTCGACTGGTTAAAGGATGACGACTCCGGTTCGTCATCTTCGCGTTCTTCTACCGGCCTGACAGGGCAGCTTCCGTGGCAGCGTGACCACGACGAAGCCCAGGCCAATACACCGGGCGACCGGTCAGAGCGTTTAGGCGTCACCGGTGAGCTTGACTGGCGTCGCACCGCTAGCCAGCAGGATATCGAATCGGTGTTTGCCGATTTCGACACCAGCCCACCCGCTGACGACCCTGCTGATACATCAGCCGACGATCTTACCCGTGACGATGACTGGACATCTGCCGTTTCCGACTGGGATACCGAAACCGACAGTGCGCGCTTTGCATCGCCCACCGCGGCTGACACTTCTGCACAGGACGTGGAGGATGACTCCGTCGATGAAATGCCGGACTGGCTCAGTGGGCTGGTAGAGGATGACCACGCTGCTCTGGGAGATGATCAGATCACCGCGTCACCCCCTGCGCCGCAGTTGGATGCGGATCTGGATGATCTCGGCAGCATGTTCGACTTCCCCGACGATGAAGACGCCGCTGACGATGAAGTGGTGAAGCCCGACACCGGAAATCTGCCGGACTGGCTTCAGGGTGCAGCACCTTCCCCCGAAGCCATGCAGCCGGACGAACTCGATCTCGATCTGCTGTCGGAGGAACCGGAAGATACAGACAGCGCCTTCTCCAATCTGTTCGATGACATGGACTTCGAGACCGATGCCGATGCCCTGGCCTTCGAGGATTCCCCCGGCCCTTCTTCTGTCTACGAGGTTGATGCTGTAGAGGACGCAGACGACTACGACCTGTTTGCCGCTCTCAGCCAATCAGACGGAGACAGTGTCGATCTGGATGAAATCGGCCCACCGGAGATCTTCAGTCCGGATGCCATACAGGGTTTTGACGATTACAGCCTGCTGGGGGCACTCGATGCACCAGACGGCAGCGGCACCAGATCGACCGTCAGCGATAATTTCTTCAGCGATCTGCTGGACGACATCGAGGAAGACGCGGACGCTGATCAGCCCTTCGAATTTGATTTCGACGCGGTCTCTCCCGCCGATGATCCGGCCCCCGCGGCCTCGCAGCGCTCAAACTTCGCTGCTGACGATGACGACGGTGATGACAGCCTTCAGTGGATGAGCGATCTCGAAGCGCTGGACGATCTGGGGAAATCACCTGTCCCATCAGAAGAACTCGACGGTGTCGATGATTTCCTCGCCTCACTCGGTGATTTCGACAGCATGCCCGCTGCCTCTGATCAGGATCTGATGGTGACGGGTGACGACATCGATTTCAACCGCCTGCTGTCTGACCCGGCCTTTGCCGATTTCGAGATCAACCCGGAAGACCTTGCTGATGTGCCGCAGCAGCGTACGCCGTCGCAGCGAGTTCCCTCCCCCGACAGCCCTGATTGGCTGTCAGATGTCAGCATCCGCGAAGTCTCCGCCTCGGCGCTGGTGCGTCAGCAGCAGGATCAGCCGCTGGAAAATCTGCCGGACCGTCTGCAGGCCCTGCGCGAAGAAGGGCTTCATCTGCCAGCGGCGGAAAGCGTCGAACTGGCCCCTACAGTCCCGGGGATTGATCCCGCCGGACCTGCGCCCACGCCCGTTGAAGGGGGTCAGAGTGTTCTGACATCAGAGCAGGCGAATAAGGTCGCCATCCTGCGGACCGTGACGGGTCGCGATGACTCATCTGTAAAGATCACCCCGGATCGCGGACAGCGTTCCCCTGTATCGGCGACACTCTTCCGACTCGTCGGCGCGCTGCTGATCGCCGGGGCCGTGATCCTGCCATTTCTGACAAATTTCAGCATCGGGAATTTACCACCCTCGACTTTCGCCGATGGTAGTTCACCGCAGGCGGTCTTTACGGTTATCGATGAACTGGAACCGCGTGAACTGGTGCTGTTTGCAGCGGAGTATGACGGCGCGAATGCTGCCGAACTCGATGGAATGGCGGACGCACTGCTGCGCCACACCATTCTGCGCGGAGGTGTGCCGGTCGTCGTCAGCACCAATCCGGTTGGCTTACTGCGGATGGACAAACGCCTCGCCGATATTTCCAACGGTATACTGATCCGCAACGAGCACTATCACATCGGCCAGCTTATCGCTGGCGAAGAGATCGGCCTGCGTAGTCTGGCACAGGATATTGGAACGCTTACCGCAGCCGATGTCACTGGCAGCCGCACCGGTCTGAACGTCGGCTCGCTGAATGACTTCGCTGCGATTGTGATTATCAACGACGAGATCAGCAGCATCCGCGCATGGTCAGAGCAGGTTGCACCGCTCACTCGTGCACCGCTCCTGTTCGCAACCTCGATGTCCGTTTCACCCGTCGCAGCCCCCTATGCAGCCGCCGCGGGCATTGGTGGATTGCTCATCGGCTATCGCGATGCGTACACCTATGCCGATCAGCTTAATACCCTGATAGACGGCGGCGCACAGCCCCCGCTGATCGACTTTGCAACCGCGACACCGACACCCGAAGTCACCGCGCCGGTCGCCACTGCGGAACCGACTGAAGAACCCGAAGTCGCAGTCACCGACGATGTGACACCGGAGACCTCACCGGATATCACACCGGCAGCAGAAAAAACCGAGGGCAGCGAGACATCAGAGCCAACCGCGACTTCGACACCCGAAACCGATGAACCGGATGACGGCACGACAGCGCCAACTGCGACGCAGACCGAGCCGCCCACCGAGACACCTGAGCCAAGCCCGACGCCCAGCCCCACACCGGAGATCGACGCTACCGACGACGGCATCGCACCCGTCTTCGGCACCGTCATCAGTGATGAGCCGGTCAACGTCCGCTCCGGCCCGGGGACAGAATTTGCCCCCATCGGTGTGCTTCAGCCGGGTGAACGCTTCGAAGTTGTGGGTGAAAGCGCTGACGGCGCATGGGTCAATGTCCAGCTTGCCAACGCTACCCGTGGATGGGTGTTCGCCCAGTTGGTACGGATCGAGTCGCCGACAAGCTGGCTGCCACCGCAGCAGGTCGCGATGAGCGTGCTTGATCTGGGCGGCCTCGGCATGCCGAATCGCAGGCCGGTTCTGTTACAAACGAGGCTCACACCATCACCAACCACCCAGGCCGACGAAGAAGCAGACACTGATCAGGAGGCATCAGCCGGGGCTGACACCAGCACAGCCGCAGACTCCGAGACCGGCGTGCTGAATCTCAGGGTTGAGATCCCCTACCGCGAGGAACGCTGGTACGGGACCACGCTCGGCATCCTGACGATTATTGTCATCATCGTCATCGGCAATATTATCAGCCTTCTAACCCGACGCGCCGCGCAGCGGGCAGCACGTCGGGAATGATCACGACAGACGCAGGAAGAGTTGCAGGATACTTTATGGATACAATCGGAACGATTGCTGGCTTTGTCCTCACCTTGATGGTCTTCAGTTACCTGCTCGGCGATAATCTGCTGTATCGGATTGCGGTCTATGTACTGGTCGGGCTGGCGGCGGGATATATCGCCATTGTCACGGTGGAGAGTGTACTGCTGCCGTGGTTTCAGTCCACCATCGGCACCGGCCAGCCGCTGAATGCCGGCCTCGGAATGCTGCCTGTCCTGCTGGTGACGCTGCTGCTGCTCAAGGCATCATCGCGTCTCGGTCGTCTGGGCAATCTCGCCATCGCCTTTCTGGTCGGTGTCGGGACGGCGGTCACACTGGTCGGGACACTGGTCGGAACCCTCTTCCCGCTGATCGGCACAACCGGCGCAGGCTTCAACGGTGACATCATTAATCTGTTCCTGATCTTCGCCGGTGTGATCTGCTCGCTGATTTACTTCCAGTATATCCTGACGAGGGCCAACCCCGACGGAACCCGCGTCCGCATTCTGCCTGTTCAACTGCTTAGTGTGATTGGTCAGGGTTTCATCGTCACGGCACTGGCATCCCTCTATGCCGCCGCCATCCTGACCAGTCTGACGATCTTCAGCGAACGTATCGCGTTCTTATTCGCGCAGATACGCGGAGGTTAACGTCATGTCGATTTTATCTGTCGATTTTGGCAGTGTTTATACACGTGCAGTGCTGCTCGATGTGGTCGATGGTGTTTATCAGCTCATCGCACGGGCCGAAACCCGCACCACCAGCGGCTTTCCGGTCAATGATGTGACCGTCGGCTTCGACCGCGTACTGCGTGAACTGAACGAAAGCACAGGAAGAGTCCTCACCAGCCCCACCGGCACGCTGATCAGCCCTGAACAGGCGAATCGCATCGGTGTGGACCTGTTCACCGCGACCAGCAGCATTGGCCGTCCGCTTCGGCTGCTGATTGTCGGCCTGACCTCTGACATCAGTACACAGAGTGCGCTGCACTCTGTCAGAGGCACATTCGTCGATGTCGTCGATGTCCTGAACCTGAACGACCATCGCGATGAACAGGGACGCATCAACGCCATCGTCCTCAGCCAGCCGGACGCCGTGCTGATTGTCGGCGGGACCGAGCGCGGTGCCGAGCTTCCGGTGATCAATCTGACCGAAAATGTGCGTCAGGCCATCAGCCTGATGGACGCCAGCCGCCGCCCAAGCATCATCTATGCGGGCAACTCGGCTTTGAAAGGCAGCATCGAAACCCTGTTCGCCGGCTTATGCGAGGTGTTCATCGCCGATAATCTGCGCCCCACCCTGTATCAGGAACAGCTTCATCAGGCACGGGAAAAACTGGTGCAGGCTTTCGATCTGCATCAGGAAAAACAGAACGCCGCCCTCTCCACCATCGCGGATATGACCATCGACGGCGTGCGCCCCACCTTGCAGAGCTATACATCGATTGTCGAATATCTGCACAGGACCAATCGCCATCATACCGTGGCAGTGGATGTCGGCAGCGCCAGCAGTGTGATGGCAGCGGCGGTCGATGGCAAAGTGACCACCACCATCCGCGCCAATACCGGTGTCGGCCACAGTGCCCTGCACCTGTTGGATGCACTCGACATCCGCGAACTGATCCAGCAGCTTCCGTTTCACGCCAGCCGGGATGAACTTTATAACTACGCTGCCAATAAAACCCTGCGACCGGGGCACATCCCTACCACTCTGCGTGAGATGTACATCGAACACGCCCTGCTGAAAGGTGCGGTCCGCCTGCTGGCAGGTGATGCGCTGATGCGCACATGGACACCAGCCCAGCGCAAAATTGGCACGCTGATTGCGGCTGGAGCAGGTTTCAGCAATACCGGCAGCCCCGGCCTTTCCGCCCTGCTCATGCTGGATGCCATGCAGCCGCTTGGTGTCACCGCACTTTATACCGACCCGTATGCGCTCACAGCCGCACTAGGGGCACTGGCAGCCAGCCAGCCAGAAGCCGTAGTTCAGACACTAGAGGGCGGCAATCTGGAATTTCTGGGCACGGGTTTCAGCTTACAGGGGCGGCCCCGTATGGATGCGCAGGCCCTCTCGGTCACTGTCACAGCAGAAGGCAGTCCCGCGCAGACCTTCGAGGTTCAGGGCGGCCATCTGATGATCTATCCGCTGCTGCTGGGACAAAAAGCTGAGGTTCAGGTGCGCGTCACAGGCCGGGGGATTTCGATTGGCGGTAGCCGACGCCTTCGCATGACCGTTCAGGGTGGCACGGCAGGCCTCATCTTTGATGCCCGTGGACGCAGCATCCACGCCCTGCAACCCGAATACGCCCTCGATCTTCAGCAGCGTGCCCAGTGGATGCCGCAGTGGATTGCAGAAGTCACCGGCGATCCGGTTCGCCCAATCGATCCGGCATGGCTCATTGTCCCGGATACCAAAGCCGAACCCAAACCGGACAATACTCGCGGTCGCCGCCGCTTTGGGCGAAAATCACAGGAAACCACCTTCCCTGATCTGGATGATGAGATGTCAACCACTTCCGATGATCCTGAAGATGAATTGAGAGCGCTGCGCGATGCCACATTATCCTGAACAGCGATTTAGTGTCCGTCAGGCGATTATCCGGCGCGAGGTGCTTCTGCCTGAAAACGCGGTCGGGGCCGTAACCGTCGTCGAAGGCAAGCGCGTAGATATCCACGATGTCGTCGCGCAGGGCGTCCTGCCTTCCGCCTATCGCATTCTCGACCTGAAGCGGTTTTTCAATACCAGCAAGGTGCAGGAAGCAGAAAGCCTGCTGCTGGTAAGTGTCGGTGAGGTCGTGGACGAAGCACAGGTACTCGCCGGTAAAAATGCCACTCGCGGACGCCGCCTGTTTGCCCCCGTCAAAGGGATTGTCGCACAGGTCCACGATGGCCGCCTGTTTCTACAGGAGATGCCGAAAATCATTGATCTGGAAGCCGGGGTTCGTGGGCGCGTTAGCCAGATCATCCCCGGTCGCGGCGTGCTCATCGAAACCACCGCCGCGCAGATTCAGGGGGCATGGGGCAACGACCGCCGCATCATCGCATCCCTGAGAAGCGAACCCGAAGAAGGGGTCGAACACATTTACAGCGATCAGCTCAACATGAAATACGTGGGCGCGATCATCGTCACACGCCGACCGATCACCCGACTGACGCTGGATGTGATGGAAGATCAGAACTTTGCCGGCATCATCGCCCCCAGCATGGATTATTCCCTGCGCGACCGCGCCCTGAATGCCAGCGGAGCTGTTCTGCTGCTGGATGGCTTCGGGGATATCCGCATGTCGCGCAGTGTCGCCAGCTTTCTGGGGGAATTCGAAGGCCAGCAGGTGACGATGGATGCCCTTCAGCCCAGCGGATGGGAAAATCGTCACCCCGAAATCATTGTGAATATCCCATCGAATCGCGTGAATGAGTCGGTACTTCGTGCTAATATCCTGCTGACACTGCGCACAGGCATGCAGGTGCGAATCACCAGCGAGCCATTTGTGGGACAGGTTGCCCGTGTTGTCGATTTGCCAAAAAACCCTGTTTCATTGGACAATGGATTGCGGATCTTTTCAGCACAGTTAGAATTAGCAGGGGGCGAGAAAGTTTTTGTGCCACTTGCCAATCTTGAATTTACCGGTCGCTAGAGTGAAAACAATGCGACTGTCTTATTTACTCAGCACCCGGACGTCGTCCACTTAGAGGAGACAATGCATGAGCAATCGAGACGATTTTGATTTCGAAGATGATCCCTTTGCGGACGATGATGGTTTTGATAGTTTTGATGATGATTTTGATCAGGATAACCTTCGAACCTTCGACGACCTCGATACCATCGACGATGTAGACGAGTTTCTTGAGGAAGAAGAGACTTCCACCGGCCCCAACCGCGCCTTCATCTTCCTTGCTGGGTTGATGATTCTGGTGCTGCTGATTGGTCTTGGGACGATCCTGTTCCTTGCCAGCCGGGATCGCCCGCCCTCAGAGGACTCGCAGACCCGTACTGCGATTGCGGAGATCAACGCCACCCGTCAGAACCAGTTGATCGGCACGCAGACTCAGGCCGTGGTCTTTGCCAACGAAACCGCGACCGAGGCCGCCCGTCCGACTGACACGCCGACGCCGTCGCCAACCCCCAGCACCACGCCCTCACCAACCGAGGACGAAGCACTGCTGCAGCAGACCAATGAGGCTGCGACGGCTGCCGTTCAGACCCTCCAGGCTGGTCAGGTACCACCGCTCAGCATCCTGCAGACGGTTCAGGCCGATAATGTTGGGACGGCTGTCGCCATCGGCACCGAGATCGCGGATCAGGCCAATATCGAGAG
>JAEZAF010000019.1 GCA_023430545.1 Chloroflexota bacterium | reverse complement strand
AGCATAAGGATGAGCGCTCCCGTGTGGGATGACGACAATCAGCCGCGTTTTATTGAAGACGACTCCGACCACGAACCCGACCAACACACGCCATCGGATAAAGCCAATAGAAACCGCAGGCCGCGTGAGGGAAGGCGCGGTCGTGATCGCGATGCGAATGCCCGTTCAGGGAATGAACGTCCAGCGAATGACCCTCCCGCAGACACCCGTCGCGATGCCGAGTCAAAGCCTGAACCAGAGAAGACTGCGCCGATCAGTGGTGATGAGGCATCGCCGGCACCCGCCTCAAATGGCGAGGAGATCGCGGCCTCCGACATCTTTGTCGAGATGATGCGTCGGGCGGCAGCGACCAATGCCAGCCGGGAGCAGCGACGGCGTGCGAGTGAGGCGCGGCGTCTGAAACCTACTGAGCCGGACAGCCCATCGAAGACACCGAATACAC
Organism: Chloroflexota bacterium; assembly: GCA_023430545.1. Lineage (GTDB taxonomy): Bacteria > Chloroflexota > Anaerolineae > Aggregatilineales > Phototrophicaceae > JAEZAF01. The sequence continues at coordinate 8,582 of JAEZAF010000019.1, read as the reverse complement.
CAGCGGACACAGGCGCATCTGACAGCGCTTCAATGCCAGTCGAACCAGTAGCAGATGCGGTCGCACCTTCCGAAAACGACCCGCGACCGATGTGGCAGCAGGTGCGCGATTACACACCACCGACGCCACTGGAACGGGCGCTGTCTTCACTGTCGAAATTTACGGCAGAGTCATCATCGGGGCAGCCTGCGGGACCGAATGCCCCTGTCAGCGGCGCATCAGAGGACAAGACACACAGCGGTGCAGGTGCCGCCGTTCCGGACAATCTGGCGGCTGATGCGGAGGCTTTAAACGGCTCTGCAAACGGCACAGCCCTTGAAACGGAGAACACAGAAGCACCAACCGCTGCACCAGAACCATCCCGCGAACCTCCCGCAGCACGGCGTATCGGACGGCGTTCACTGGCAGATTCACTGGCGGATGTCGTCACGGAACACGCGGAAGCACAGGAAGTATCCAATGCATTGGTTTCGTCTGAAGCCGGTGATGCGGAAAGTGATCAGGCCAATACGGCAGATCAGGCAGCACCGACCAGCGAAGCCCTGCCAACGCAGCCTCTGACCGATGAGGAACGGATTGCGGCAGCCAAAATGGAAGCGCAGCGCGTGCGCCGTGTCAAACGGCGGCAGCAGCAGCGACGTCAGCGGCGGGTCAGCGTATTGGGCGGTATCATCCGGTCGTTTCTGGTGGTGATTCCGTCCGCACTGCTGATGGCGACCATTTTAAGCTGGTGGACCGATCCGCAGTTCCTGCGCCCCGAGATGCGGCACAATATCCAGTCTGCGATTATCGCAGAAGGGGCGACACCGGTTCCGCCGACCCCTTTCCCGACGCCGAACTGGGCAAGGCTGATCGGCGTCGTATCCGGTCACAGTGGGCCGGGACGCGGTGTGGCGTATGATCCCGGCGCAGTATGTGACGATCTCGAAAGCCTGAACGAGCACGACATCAACATGCAGACTTCGATTCTGGTGGTGCGCAAACTGCGAGAGCGAGGTTATGTGGTCGATCTGATGGACGAATTCGACCCGCGTCTGGTGGAATACGAGGCGGCGGCACTGGTCTCGATTCATTCCAATACCTGTCAGGATTTCGGCGAAGAGGTCAGCGGATTTCTGGTGGCGAAGGCGGAAGCACGTCCAGAGGGTGGCGCGGATAGCGATCTGGCGGAGTGCATCGCCAAGTATTACAGCCGCATCACCCAGCTAGAGCGGCGGTTCGGCCTGACGAGAGACATGACCGATTATCACACCTTCCGGGAAATCGATGTCGATACCCCGGCGGCGATTATCGAGCTGGGTTTCATGCGGGCGGACCGGGAGATCCTCAATAACGACCCGGAACTGCTGGCTGAGGGAATTGTGCAGGGGATTATGTGCTTCCTCGAGCCGCAGTTGGATACCCTGCCAGACCCGACGGTAACTCCGACGCCGTAGTACAGAGTAAGCATCCAATGAATAATCGGGAATAATTGGCTTTATTCCACGAATTTCATACGACCTTTTGACTATAATCAAACTATAGAACCTGAATCAGATCAGATTGAGCATCTTCCCTATGGCTAAAGAACTTGTGATGTACAGCCGCACCTCCGGCTGCCCGTATGTGACCATCTCCAAGAAAGTGCTGGACGAGTACAACATCCCCTACCGCGAAATCTACATCGACCGTGATGGCGAGGCGCGGGAACGTCTGCTGGACTGGGTCGGATTCCTGTCCGTGCCGACGCTGGTCGTCGCCAATGCCGGTGAGGTGCTGCCCTATGAGGAGCCAGAGCCGCTGGAACGCGGCCTGAGTCCACGCGGGATTGATCGTGGCTCGATGCTGACCGAGCCGAATGCCTCGCAGCTCAAGCAGTGGCTGGCGCATCACGCCTTCATTGCCGTCGAGGGGGTGTAGGACACAAAAAACACTACTCCGGAAAATCCAGGGCGATGTTGTGTTCGCGCAGCATTGCCTTGAGCTGCTCCAATGTGGGTTCGATTTCGCCATCTATAAGGCGATTGCGGGTTTTCAGGTGCTGCTTTCGGGGTAAGCCCGCAAGACCATATAAGGAATAAAAGGCAGCGATGCGCACGTCGTGCTCAGGGTCGGTTTGAAGTGCCGTAAGCAATGCCTGTTCAGGCCAGACGGTATAGAGACCTAAAGCAAGTGCGGCGGCATGTCGGGTTGAATCGTCATCATCGTGCAGCAAGAGATCGCGCAGCTTCTGTTTAATGTCTTCATCTGCTGAGAAATCATAGTGAAAGCCTAACGCCGTCAGACATTCGTATCGCCACCATTTCCGTGTGTCATCCAGACACTCTGTAAAGAAATGTTTTGCAGGCATGTACTGTGCTTCGGCCAGCGGATGCATTTTGTCCATGTAGGGTGGATCGATGACATCCGGATCTGAATACAGCTCCAAAATCTCCTCCAACATTTTCCGCATTGTCTCTTCGTCCATTGCCTGCCTTCTTTTGCCTGACTTCATTTCTGAACATTATAGACCATCGAATTTCCTGAGAACTGTCACGAGATAGACGCTGTTTTGGCATACCCAAAACCCACATGTTATTATCGCGCTCCACTTCAGAGATGACGGTCACAGGGGCGGATAATGGTCACGATTCTGGCGATGTCCAGCTTTTTTAAGGGTGAAGAACTGCTGCGGGAATGCAAACGGCAGGGGGCGCGTGTTCTGCTGCTGATCGAGGAAGGCGTCCGCAATGAGGCGTGGCCGTGGGAGAGCATCGACGAGCTGTACACGATGCCAAGTCTCTCCAGACTGCCGGATGTGATCTACGCCGTCGCCTATCTGATGCGCGGTCAGAAGGTGGACCGCATCATTCCGCTGGATGAATATGACGTCGAGATGGCAGCGATCCTGCGCGAACATCTGCGCGTCCCCGGCGCTGGCATCTCGCTGACCAAGCGCTTCCGTGACAAGCTGATCATGCGGCAGACGGCACAGGATGCCGGTATCCGCGTGCCAGACTTTACGCCTGTGATTAACTACGACACCCTGCGCGACTATATGGACCGCGTCCCGCCGCCGTGGGTGCTGAAGCCGCGCCTCGAAGCGGGTGCAATGGGCATCCGGCGGATTCATGACAGCGAACAGCTCTGGCGGACGCTGGACGAACTCGGTGATCAGCAGTCGTTCCGCGTGCTGGAACGTTTCGTCCCCGGCAGTGTGTATCATGTGGACGCGATCACGTATCAGGGTGAGACCGTCTTCGCCAGCGCGCAGAAGTACGGCGCACCACCGCTGAATGTGTCGCATGACGGCGGCATTTTTTCGACGTTCACGCTGCCGCCGGACTCTGATGAGGTACAGGAACTGAAGGCCATGAACCGTCAGGTGATCGAAGGGCTGGGCCTGAAAAACGGCGCAACCCATGCCGAGTTCATCCGGGGACATGAAGACGGTCAACTGTATTTTCTCGAAATCGCGTCACGGGTGGGCGGCGCACACATCGCCGATCTGGTCGCGGCAGCGACCGGTGTCAATCTGTGGGCGGAATGGGGCAGGCTCGAAGTCTGTCTGGCAGAGGGCCGTCCTTATACTCTGCCAGAAACCAGACAGCTTTACGGCGGCCTGCTGGTGTCACTGGCGCGTCAGGAACACCCGGACCTGTCGACCTATAACGATCCCGAAGTGGTGTGGCGTCTGGACAAGAAGCAGCACGCCGGTCTGGTAGTCGCATGTGAAAGCGAGACTCGTATGCACGAACTGCTGGACAGCTACAAGGAGCGCTTCGTCGGAGACTTTCTGGCAGTCGCCCCGCCAAAGGAAACGGCTTCGCATTAAGCAGCAGATGTTACAGATTACAGAGCCTGCCATAGTGCAGGCTTTTTAATTGTCCAATAAGTCCAGCGTTTGCACACACCACAGCGAACGGCTACACTCCTCGGCTGTTCGGATGCTGTCATGGATTTTTATCCTGGCCGCATCAATCTCGCTATAAAATGAAGCTTAAACATCCAATCGTCTGAAATATTTATGCCTGTTCTGATTGCCAATTATCCGCAGTGCCGACGCGGCCATACTTCCCTGATGTCTGTCCCGGAACGCACCGGTGCGCAGCCGCACTTCCGTGGCAGGGGCGTCACCATCGCATTCATTGACTCCGGCTTTTACCGGCACCCGGATCTCAAGGGGCGGATTGCGGCCTATGTCGATGCCACCACCGATGCGATTCGGGTCAGCGATCAGATCCAGAAGTCGCAGGCCTTTAGCTGGCACGGACAGATGACCTCGGTGATCGCATGCGGAGACGGTACAAAGTCACAGGGACGCTATCGCGGCATCGCCAGCAGCGCGCAGATGGTGCTGGTCAAAGTCTCCAACCCGCAGAATCACATCAAGGAAATGGATATCTGGCGAGGCCTGAACTGGGTGCTTCGGCATCACCGCGAATATGGGATCAGAGTCGTCAATCTGTCAGTGGGCGGCGATTACGTCAGCTATGACAGTGCGCATCCGCTGCATCAGACCGTGCGCCAGCTCACGCAGCAGGGCGTGACAGTGGTCGCGGCTGCGGGAAATACACCGGTCAATCATCTGGTGCCACCCGCCAGCGCCGCAGAAGCCATCACCGTCGGTGGGCTGGATGACGCTAACAGCACCGATCCGGCGCTGTGGCGGCTGTATCATCACAATTACGGCATGGGCTACGATGGCTCCACCAAACCAGACCTGATCGCACCCGCCTCATGGATTCCGTCCCCGATTCTGCCGAGTACGCAGGTCGCGATGGAAGCTTTCTGGCTGGGGGCACTGATGCAGGACGATCTGAATCATCCGGTGCGAAAGCTGATCGACGATGGCCGCGCCCGTCGGGGGATGGAAAAGCTGTTCGGCGGTGCAGATCTCGATCATCTGCACGAGACACTTCAGGAACGGATCTTCGCACACAAGCTGGTCGATGCCTATCACCAGTACGTTGAGGGAACATCCGTGGCCGCGCCGATTGTGTCCGCAGTGGTGGCACAGATGCTGGAAGCCCGACCGAACCTGTCACCGGCTGAGATCAAGTCGCTTCTGCTGAAGACGGCAAAGCCTCTGCCAGGGATCTCACCCTATCAGCAGGGTGCAGGCGTGCTGAATGCAGATCAGGCGGTACGAATGGCACTCGAACACGCCTAGATTTTATCCCTCTTTTCACATCATCGGTAAGGACGGTTAACCGGAGTGTCTTCAGAGCGCAAGCGCGTTTATATCGCCTATACCGGCGGCACGATCGGCATGAAGCATACGGCGGACGGCTATACACCTGCCCCCGGCTATCTGGCCGAGGTGATGGCGAACCTGCCAGAGCTTCAGAACAGCGATCTTCCCGGCTATGACATCCATGAATATCACCCATTGATCGACTCCGCCAACATGACCCCGGCGCTGTGGTTCGAGATCGCGCAGGACATCGCCAGCCACTATCACGACTACGACGGCTTTGTCGTCCTGCACGGGACAGATACGATGGCCTATACCGCGTCTGCACTGCCGTTTATGCTGCAAGGGCTGAACAAGCCAGTGATCCTGACGGGTTCGCAGATCCCGCTGAGCGAAGTCCGCAATGACGCACGCGGCAACCTGATCACGGCGATGATGCTGGCCGCCAGTTACACGATTCCGGAAGTCTGTCTGTGTTTTGGAGATACCCTGCTGCGGGGCTGCCGCTCGACCAAAGTCAACGCGGTTGGATTTCAGGCCTTCGCGTCTCCGAATTTTCCGCCCTTAGGCAGAATCGGCATTGATGTCAACATCGACTGGGATCTGGTGCTGCCGCCGTTTCCGGCGTCCGTGCCGCTGAGCGCCAGAGCCTTCGAGACACCGCTGATCGGTGTGCTGCGGCTGTTCCCCGGCATCTCGGCGGAGCTGATTCACAGTATGCTGCGTCCGCCGTTGCGGGGATTAGTGCTGGAAGCGTATGGCGTCGGTAATGGGCCAAGCAACAACCGCGAACTGATGGACGCTCTGCACAGCGCGACCGAACGCGGCGTGCTGGTGGTCGATTGCAGCCAGTGTTTGCAGGGCTACGTCGATCTGAATGATTACGCCGCCGGCTCTGCACTGGCGAAGATCGGCATCATCAGCGGCTATGATATGACCACCGAGGCTGCGCTGGCGAAGATGTTCTATCTGCTGGGGCAAAATCTGCCGCTGGAAGAGGTCAAGCGGCTGATGCAGACCAACCTGCGCGGCGAACTCACCCCGCCAACCTCTTCGTGATGCTGTCAGGTTAATGTGCTGATAGCGACGGCGCGACTGCTTCATTGTCAGCACCAGATGGCGCTGTCTCGGTCTTTAGCTTCCTACCCGCCTGATGCTGCTGCCACCAGGGGCGGAACGCCATGATGTAGACTGCCAGGCTGAATATCTGCAGGATGATGATGTCTTCTCCGAAGCCCATCAGATAACCGACGTGAGCCAGTAATCCTATCGGACCTGAGGTCATCAGCACATATAGCAGCCCATGAACCTGTAGATACGGGACACTGAGCGCCCACGCGGCAGTAAAACCACTGAAAGAACGATTTCGTGTGAGGAAAATCGGCAGCCAGAGGATCAGGCCAGCTGGACCGATGTACTGCCAAGTATCAATCGCATAAACATCTCCAGGCGGAGACGCTGCCCAACGCTCAAGAATTCTCAGCGGCCACGGTCCATAGATGAACAGTGACGCAACCAGCCCCAGCACAGTAAAGATGATAATCTGACGTGCCTGTTTAATGTCGGCAAAGCACCAGAGGATGCCAACACCCAACGGCAGACCGATATAATACTTCGGCATGGCAATCAGCCAGCCGATCACCGCCAGTGAGGTGCTTTTGCGCTTCACACCCCAGTACATCAGCACCAGTCCAATGGCCCACAGACCGTCCGGCTGACCGAAAAACAGACTGGTGGTCAATGCGTAACTCGTCATCACCATAGGGATGCTGCCGCCAAAGGCTTTACATGCCAACAGCATTCCAACCACCGTAAGCAGTCCCACGGCAATATGAATTGCCTCATGGGGCATCGGCAGCAGCAGTTGATAGAGATGCAGCCCCCACGGTGCGTAGAAATAGCCTGTCATATCCACACCGCTGGTTGCCCTTAAAAATACTTCCATATCCACTGCGGGATAGACGGTCAGCAGCGGATACGCAATCGTCCAGGCAAAGGCAAAGGCAACGGATGCAAAGGTGACGAGATTCACTACACGGGACTTCAATACAGGACTCCGGGAATTAACCAAGATAAATGGTGCAGAATGAGTGCTTTTACACTATAACCGACGTCTGACAGCAGTTCTAAAGCCGGACCAAAAGACGATCAGACTAGGGGGCTAGCAGATGCAGGCGATCACCGTTTTGTGATGCGTTGTGCAGCATGCTCGCTTCATTGTCAGCACCTGACGGCGTTGTCTCGGTGTTTAGCTTCCTACCCACCTGACGCTGCTGCCACCATGGACGGAAGGCCATGATGTAAACTGCCAGGCTGAATATCTGCAGCACGATCAGGTGTTTGCCATAACCTGTCAGATAGCCGACATGAGCCAGTAATCCTATCGGACCTGAAGCCATCAACACATACAGCAGCCCATGAACCTGCAGATAGGGCACACTCAGCGCCCACGCTGCGGCAAAACCACTGAAAGAACGGTTACGTGTGAGGAAAATCGGCAACCAGAGGATCAGTCCCACCGGGCCGATGTACTGCCAGGTATCAATCGCATAAAGATCTGAGGGCGGAACTTGTGACCAGCGTTCAAGGATGCCCAGCGGCCACGGTCCATAGATGAACAGTGAGGCAATCAGCCCCAGTAGAGTGAAGGTGATAATCTGACGGGCCTGTCTGAAATCGGCAAAGCACCACAAAATACCAACGCCTAATGGCAGACCGATATAATACTTTGGCATTGCGATCAGCCAGCCGATAACCGCCAGCGGCGTACTTTTACGCTTCACACCCCAGTACATCGTTGCCAGACCGATTGCCCATATACCATCTGGCTGACCATAATACAGACTGAATGTGAGTGCATAACTGGTCATCATTACGGGAATACTGCCCCCAAAGGCTTTACATGCCAGCAGCACCCCAACGATTGTGATCAGTCCCACGGCGATATGAATTGCCTCATAGGGCAGCGGCAGCAGCAGGTGATAGAGATGCAGCCCCCATGGTGCATAGAAGTAGCCTGTCATATCGGCACCGCTGGCTGCATTCATAAATATCTCCAGGTCTACTGCGGAATAGACAGTGAGCAGCGGATAGGCAATCGTCCACATCACGGCAAAGACAACTGACGCAAAGGTGACGAGATTCATCAGACGCGCATTCAATACGGGACTCCAGAATTAAACAGCATAAGTCGAATAGAAATTAATGCCTTTTACACTATATCCTGAAGTCAGAGATTTCTGCCGAAAGGTTCTGAAGGTAGACCACAGATCTATCGAATACCGAACGAGGATGATCGATGATCATCCCCACCTGCTCCGTGCAGGAATGAGACGTTACTGCTCCTGTTGTGACAGCACCCACATTATGAGATCATCCAACGGGGCGGAGTCCATCGGAAAAAAGGCATCTTCTGCGAGGACTTCAG
>JAEZAF010000286.1 GCA_023430545.1 Chloroflexota bacterium | reverse complement strand
GGGAAAGGGAGAAAAACAGGTCGCGGAAGAAGTAAAGTCCTCACCCGTCAACGGGGGAGGATTTAGGTGGGGGTTCTACCGTGCCGGTTAGAGAATATAGACTTTCGCGCTTAACTTAATGCCTATGTGCCGTTGCATGTCCCTGCACGACACAAAAGACACAGACTGTATTTCACGCTGCACGGTTCGGATTAATTTTCAAATAGCTTAACTGTGCGTCTTCGACTGAATCAGCGCTTCGATGCCCTCCAGAATGCGATCCAGCCCGAAGGTCAGCACATACTCCGGGTCAGATGCCGCCTGATACGCCTGCCCCGCCGCCGTCCCGACGCGACTTGCGACCGGAAAGCGTGAGCTGTCCATGATGCGATCCAGCAGGGGCGCTTCTCTCACCCACCACTCGGCATCAGTGATCCCGGTCTCGCGCTGAGTCTGCTGCATCTGGGTCAGCATCCGGGCGCAGCCTTCAACGTGCGTCAGGATCAGTGTCAGTGCGGCGTCCATCTCCAGATCGGTCAGGCCGATGTTATCCAGCGGACGCAGCTCGGCCTCATACTTCAGTGAGAGGTGCGGCCCGATCACCGGGCGGACGTTGTTAAGCTGAAGCATCCACGGGTGACGGCGGAACAGATTCCAGTTACGGTGTGCGACAAACCGCATGGCATCGCGCCAGTCCCCCGGCTGCTGAAGCGGCTCATCGACATCGGCATAAAGCGTGCTGTAGGCAGTATCGATCATCAGGTCGATCAGCTCCGCCTTACCGGGGACATGCGTATAGAGCGACATCGTCCCAACATTCAGGTGGTCAGCGACATTACGCATGGACAGCGAGTCGACGCCATCGGCATCGGCGATCTCGATCGCGGCGGCCACAATCGCTTTGACCGTCAGGCCGGAGCGTCCCGGCTCGGTCTGAGATCCCCATAACAGCGCCAGCCTGCGCATGGGATCGGGCGCTGCATCCTTTTTCTTCGTCACAGCCAGCTCTTTCTTGACAGAATTCGAGTGTCAAAGTATACTTTCGTTTGCTCCGTACAGTGTACGGTACATTATACGGATCGCTGACGGATTTCGCAATTCATCTCCAGTCAGTGTCCGTCGTCGGCCAGGCAGAACGGCCATCGCCCGTACTTGTGAACGGCCATCGTCATAAGCAAAGGAGTACTGATGACACCATCGCAGATGACATCACCACAACAGGCTTCACCGGCTTCATCGACCGCAATCACCGCCCAACAGTTACGCAAACATTATAGCGGAGGCGTAAAGGACGCGGGACTCAACGGCTTCGATCTGGAAGTCAGGAAGGGGACGGTCTGCGGGTTACTGGGGCCGAACGGCGCAGGCAAGACAACGGCCATCAAAATCCTGACGACACTGCTGCAAATGGACTCCGGCAAAGCACAGGTCGCCGGGTTCGATGTCGTCCGGCAGGCGCGGCAGGTGCGGGAAAATATCGGGCTGGTGGGACAGTACGCGGCCATCGATGAGGTGCTGACCGGGCGGCAGAATCTGGTGATGTTCGGCCAACTCAATCACCTCTCCAACCGGCAGGCACAGCACCGGGCGGATGAACTGCTGGCACAGTTCGCATTAACTGATGCAGCGCGGCTTCCGGTCGGCAAATATTCCGGCGGCATGCGGCGTCGGCTGGATATCGCGGTCAGCCTGATCACCTCACCGCCGATTCTGTTCGTGGACGAGCCGACCACCGGGCTTGATCCGGTCAGCCGGCGCGAAGTGTGGGCGGCGCTGCGGGCGCGGGTTTCTGCCGGGACGACGATTCTGCTGACGACGCAGTATCTGGAAGAGGCGGACGAGCTAGCCGACCGCATCTCGATGCTGAAGGCCGGGCGCGTGGTGGCAGAAGGCACACCGGACGAGTTGAAATCGGCTTTTGGCAGCGACTGGCTGGATCTGGTGCTGAACTTTGACACCGATCTGAACGCTGTCACGCGGATTGTGGAACGGGTGGCGGCTGGCCCGGTGAATGTCGATGCGGAAGCAAAACGCATCAGTGTACCGGTGAAGGAACGCACACGGGCGCTGGTGACGGTCGCCACCGCGCTGTCAGAAGCCGGAATCACGCCGGATGATCTTTCGCTGCGGCGGCCTACCCTCGATGAAGTCTTTATCCATCTGACCGGCTCGGCGGAAGCCGACGTACAGCAGGAGATTGCCTGATGACAAGCAGAACAATGCAGACGATAACCGTAACATCAGCTTCGGACTCCCCACTGGCGCGGCTTGGCTGGCTGCTGCGCGATGCATGGACGATCACGCGGCGCGATCTGCTGCACTGGCGGATGCAGCCGGGGGTCGTCGTCGTAAACTGGGTTTTCCCGATCATGATCGCGCTGATGTTCGGGTGGCTGTTCGGCGGTGCAATCGACGTGCCGGAAGGGACCAGTTACTTCGAATACCTCATGCCGGGGCTGTTCGCGATTACGATGTTCTTCGGGCTGGAAGCGACCATGACGGCGGTCGCGACCGATGTCACCAAAGGTATCACTGACCGCTTCCGGTCAATGCCGATCAATGCAGCGGCGGTGGTGCTTGGCCGCTGCTTTGCCGATATGCTGAATTCGCTGGTCGGGCTGGCGGTGATGGTGGTTGCCGGTCTGCTGCTTGGCTGGGACTGGCACGGCGGCACAGGGGCGGCGCTGCTGGCGGTGGGATTACTGCTGCTGCTGCGCTTCGGCCTGCTGTGGGTGGGAATCTTCATCGGCCTGAATGTCAAAGGGCCAGAAGCCGTCTCAGCCGTGCAGATTCTGGTGTGGCCCGCCAGCTTTCTGTCGAACGCCTTCGTCGATCCGTCCACCATGCCGGTGTGGTTAGGCACTATTGCACAGTGGAATCCGTTATCCGCTACCGCATCGGCCATCCGTGAACTGTTTATGAACCCCGGCTGGCAGAGCGACACATGGATCGGACAGAACGCGCTGCTGATGGCAGTCGTCTGGCCGCTGGTGATGGTGGCGATTTTCCTGCCGCTTTCCGCCCGGAAGTACCGCAGCCTCAGCCGGTAGTGTATCTTTACAGGGCGGACAACGACATGCAAGCATGTTTAGGCATTGTCCGCCCATATTCTGATCTCTCGGACAGCGTTAGACCGGCACAATCCTCAACCGGATTTCGCGCTGACGCGCATCCGCGCCTGCAGGCGGAACATCTCCGGACGCTGCACCTCAAGCTGCTGGCGAAGCTGATGGGCCTGCGCGTCTTCCTGTTGAAGATGTGCATCCACGTCGCTGCGGTGACGCAGATAATAGGCGATCACGGCATAGACATCCGCCAGTGACAGCGACTCGTAACTGTCGATGATCTGCTCCGGCGTCTCACCCTGAAGAAAGGCTGCAATGACCGAACCCAGCATTACACGGGTGGAGCCGATATAAGCAACGCCTTCATCATTGAAACGGATAGGGATGTCGACGGCTTCGATTTGCAGCATGAGCATGTGCCTTTACGTTCTGTTGATCCCTGTAGTCTATCACGACTGGCGCATTTTACAGCAATTTCCGGTGACTCATATCTGCACCTTTACCCTCACCCATTCAGCGGCCAGACCAGCGGCACACCGATCATCGTGATGATATAAATCAGGATCGTCAGCGGTGCCCCGACCTTGAAGAAGTCCGCAAAGCGATAACCGCCAGGGCCGTAGACCATCAGGCTGGCCGGTTCCAGCGGCGTCAGATACGAACAGCTCGCCGCCAGTGCGATCGTCATGGCGAAGCTGCGTGGATTGAGTCCAAGCTGGGTGGCCGTCGCCAGCGCAATCGGGATCACAACGACTGACGCTGCCTGATTGGACATCGGCTGAGTCAGCAGCACCGTCAGGACGAAGAAGCCGGACAGCAGCCAGAATCCGCCTGCGTCGCCCACCCAACCCGTGATCATATCGGCGGCGTACTGTGCTGCGCCGGTTTTGTCCATTGCCACACCGAGCGCCAGCATACTGCCGATCAGAATCAGCGCCTTCCACTCGACGGCGCGGTAGGCTTCTTCCGGCGTGATGCAGCGCGTAACGAACATGGCAATCGTCCCCATCACCGCCGCGACCGAAAACGGCACGATGTTAAAGGTTGCGATCAGGATAGCGGCGATGAAGATCACGATGGAGGTGGGGGCGCGGCGGCGGTTCACACGCGGGGCCTCGACCGCGCCGAGGAACTGAAAGCTGTCCGTGACCGGCTGAAGCTGCGCGAAATCGTCATCCGTCCCCTGCACCAGCAGCACGTCACCCAGCCGCAGCGGGACCTGACTCAGCTTCCGGCGCAGTGTTTCCCCATGACGGTTGATCGCCAGCACATGGACACCATAGCGCTCACGGAAGCGCGACCCGCGCAGGGTGCGGTTAATCAACTGCGAATTGGGGACGATCAGCAGTTCAGCGATATTCATGGATGGTGTTTCGAGGCGTTCAGTCCGTTCCGCAGCACGTTCCGACTGAAGCTCGACCCACTGCATGGTATCCCCTTCAAAGTTGACGGCTTCCTCCGCATCATCGTTCGTGCTGCTTTCGACCAGTTCGCCAAATTTGAGGTCAGCCTTCAGTTCGATGCCGGCAATGTCCTTGACGCGCAGCAGGGCTTCACGGTCCCCCTGCACCAGCATGATGTCCCCCGTCTGCATCCGGACATTCGGTTTGGGGACGATATAGCGCGTTTTATTGCGCACAATCCGCAGGATGCTCAGGTCATATTCTGATGCGAAACGCGCCTCAGCCAGTGTCTTGCCAGCCAGCGGAGAGTCTTCAGTCACGACCACCTCAGATGCATAGACGGCGTTATTCAGTGTGTCCATGCGATTGGCGTTGCCAATGCGGTCGGGGATCAGGCGCGGGGCGATGAAATACATATAAGCCACCCCCAGCACGGAGATCACAATGCCGACCGGGAACAGCTCGAACATCCCCATCGGCTCCAGCCCATACTGCGTGATCAGGCCGCTGACGACGATATTGGTCGAGGTGCTGATAAGCGTCACGCCGCTGCTGACAATCGAGGCGAAGGCCATCGGCATCAGCAGTTTGGACGGGCTGATTTTGAGGCGGCGGGAAATCCCCAGCACCAGCGGCAGAAAGAACGCGGCGGCAGCCGTGTTACTGAGAAACGCGCTGAGGCCTGCCGTGCCGACGAGGATAATCAGCAGCACATGGTTGGCACGCTGCATCACCAGCCGCCCGACGATCTCGACCACGCCAGTACGACTCAGCGCGGCGGTCATCACGAATAAACCGAGCAGCAGCACAAAGGTATCGCTGCCGAATCCGGCAAAGGCTTCATCGGTCGTGAGCAAACCCGTCAGGATGAGGGCAACCAATACCCCCAGCGCGACCACATCCTCTGAGAACAGCTCAAAGGCCAGCAGTGCCATTGTCACGACCAGGATGCCAAACATCAGGCCGATCTCTACTGTCATAAATTCTCCAGACACATCACATCAAAGCAGATCAGGCAACAGGCAACAGACAACAGGAAACAGGCAAGAGGATACAGAACCTCAAGAGTCTACCGACGAACGATGCAGTGCGATAGATCATTGCGTAAACATTCTCAGGATATTAAGTTTTCACATGTCTGTTGCGGATCAGTCCGGCAGATACTCAGGCGCGTCCGGCGGTATGGACGATCAGCAGCGTGCCTTCCTTCGAGGAAATATGCGCTTCGGATGAGAGCATCACATTGCTGACACCCCGCGCGGTGCCGAAGTACAGCGTCTCTTCTTTCAGCGGATACTCCAGTCCATCCGTGACAATGCCTGTCACGGGGCCGCCCAACGGCAGCAGCGAGACGGTATCCCCTGCCTCGCCCATGATCTGATGCGATCCGGGGCGCAGCAGAAACAGTGATTGGCGTCCGGCGACCAGCGCGACATCCAGATCATTGAGTTCCGGCAGCGCCAGCAGATACACATTCGCGAGGGTCTGGTCGAAGCGATCACCGAGGCCGCCGATCACCCTCAGCCAGCGGATATTGTGTCGGGCACAGTACAGCAGCGCCAGTTCGAGATCGGTTTCATCCTTGGCGGCGGGATAGCGCTCAATGTGGACACCCTGCGCCGTCAGTTCCTCAACTTCGAGCGTTGTCAGCGAATCCAGATCACCGATAATCAGGTCCGGCTGATAGCCGAAGTGGGCCGCAGCACGTGCGCCGCCATCCGCGCCGATGATATAGGGTTTCACTGCCTGCGTGATCGTCAGGGCACGCCGCACCATCACGCCATCATTGATGTCTCCATTGGCGAAGATCAGTGCAGGTTGAAGGGTATGGGAGGGTATGGTCATGGGATTCACAAAACGGGAATGGGGAACAACACAGACATAACGCAGATGTTATCTGCGCTGTTGCTAAGCTTCATCATAAAATTTATCCTGCTGCCAAAGGGCAGGATTATACTGGATATATTCACGAATTTTATTCAGGCTCTGTTCATTGCGAATAATGTGATCGTGATAGCGTCCCTGCCATAGAACCAGTGATGGCTGCTGATAAGCATGTCGGATGCGGCGGCTAACCCCTGATTTATACGAACCGACAATCGTGCTCAAAACACCTGACTCGCCATCCAGAAACAGAATACCGTGAACGTGATTCGGCATCACCACAAAATCATCGATTGTGATATGGGCATGATGTTCAGGGAGTGCCTTCCAGCAATCATATGCAATACTCCCTGCGCTGCTCAGATGCATTTCATCGGAATGAATTTCGCCAAATAAGTGCACACGCTGGTCAGTACAGATCGTCACAAAATAGGCACCTGATGTCGAATAATCGTAGTCGATCAGTCGTGGTGATTTGCGTTCCGGTAACTGTTTATGCATGGGCACACGCAATATGCAGGGACAACGCCTGCGTTGTCCGCTGTACTGTATTCTGCCAAAAGCGGGCGGCGGACAGGGCAGGTGTTACACGGTGTAGGGATAGACCCCAAAGACCGTCATAGGGTTATACCCCGCAAGCGAAGCGGTTGAAGACATGACATCAACTTCACTTCATCGTTTGACGTGTTTCTGAAC
>JAEZAF010000203.1 GCA_023430545.1 Chloroflexota bacterium | reverse complement strand
CTGACGGCATCGCTGGCTTTGATCTCGCCGCGCCGGATCTGGTCGGATGTCAGACCCTCGCGGGTGTACCATGTCCCTGGCCCGTACAGCAGACCATAGCGCAGCACCACACCGACCAGCAGTTCGGTGGTGGCCTGTTCCAGCGCCTGCACCGCCGCGACAGTCCCGGCACGCGGCGCGGCAGCATTCAGATCGAGCGGATCATCCTCAGTTGAAAGCCCAGCGCCGGGGACGCATACCCATGAGATGCTCTGCGCGATCATGCGGTGTACGCCGACAGACTGCGCCGCATCCACCAGATTGCGTGTACCGTCCACACGAAGGCGGGAATTGGCGGCAAAGTCGCGGGTGGCGAGGTCGGTCAGTTGATGGATCAGGATATCGGGCTGTGCGGCCTGCATGACGGCAAACACTGTCTGCCGGTCGAGCGCATCCAGCACGGCGGGGCGTCCGCCGAGATCTGCAATCATCGGCTGTCTGTCGG
Organism: Chloroflexota bacterium; assembly: GCA_023430545.1. Classification (GTDB taxonomy): domain Bacteria; phylum Chloroflexota; class Anaerolineae; order Aggregatilineales; family Phototrophicaceae; genus JAEZAF01. The sequence goes on along the minus strand of JAEZAF010000203.1, from coordinate 3,122 downwards.
GGCTGCGGGTAGTGCCGGTGACTTCGTGCCCGGCCTGTACCAGCAGCGGCAGCAGTAAACGTCCAATCGCGCCGGCTGCCCCGGCCAGAAGGATTTTCATGATGTGACCTCGTTTCAGTGTTCTGTGCGTTATTGTTTTCAGGATACAAAACGCCCCGGTGAGTGGGCGAACCGAGGCGTCTGATAACACATTGTCTGAAAGGTGAGATTATGTCTTTACAACAGAGTTATCCCCGCTGAAGGGGTTCGGGACGTATTTGTCCGCTTCCCAGTCGTTATGCCACTCGCTGCCGTTGATCAGATAGCGGAACTGATACTCGCGGCCCGTGTCCAGATTGAGGGTGAACTTGAAGCGGCCATCCTTGAGCTTTTCCATCTCATTGGCGCGTTCATCCCAGTTATTGAAGTCACCAACGAGGTGAACGGTATCCGCCTGGATGGAGTTCGGCGTATAAAAGGTGACTTTGCAGACCTGTCCATTTTTAATATGCTGTTTTTTCAACATGCTGGTTTTCTCCGTTGTAAGGCCTTCTGTGCATTTTAGCACAAAAGGATGTGCGACTCTGCGCACCGCCCCTGTATGCGGCATTTTGTCATCATTCTCTCAGGGGAAGCGAGAATCCCCGCCGCCTGCATGTCACCGGAATGCGCAGGCGGTGGCCGGACCTACAGCGCCACCACCTGTCCTCAACGCTAGCGCAGCGGAAAGATCTTGCCCGGATTCAGGATGTTGTTCGGGTCCAGGGTCTGCTTGATGGCCCACATCACATCCAGCGCCGCGCCGTGTTCGTGGGGCATGTGCTTTGCCTTGCCGATGCCGACGCCGTGTTCGCCGGTGGCCGTGCCGCCGAGTTCGATGGCGCGTTCGACAATCCGGTCATTGATGGCTGAGACTGTCAGGAATTCGTCTTCCCCCGCGTAGGGCAGTTCGACATGGATATTGCCATCACCGGCGTGGCCCTTCATGTACCAGAGGATGCCCTGCTCGGTGGTGATCTGTTCGACAAAGGCGATCAGCGCGGGATACTGGCTGATGGGCACGGCGACATCGTCGATCAGGAAGGTTTTGCCGGGATGCGCCCGCACGAGGATCTCGTAGGCGTGGTGGCGCACCTGCCACAGCTTCTGACGCTCGGCGTTATCAGTGGTGGCGCGGACGTTGCTGGCATGATACTCGGCGCAGATCTCGCGCACGACTTCCAGCCCGAAATCAAGCTGTGCCTGATCCATCGCGTGGAATTCCATCAGCAGTGTCGGCTTCGCTTCCAGATCGACACCGCCATGATCACGCAGGATGGCGCACTGATTCGGGTCGATGAACTCCAGCGCCGTGACATCGAGTCCGCTGCCGCGCACGGCCACGACGGTCTCGACTGCATCCAGAATGGTCGGGAAGGATGCGATCACGGCGCTCATCATAGCCGGGACGGGGACGAGCTTCAGCGTGGCTTCGGTGATGACGCCAAGTGTGCCTTCACTGCCGACGAACAGGTGCAGCAGGTCATATCCGCTGGACTGCTTGATCGAGCGCGAACCGACGTTGATCAGGCGGCCATCGGCCAGCGCGACCTGCATCTTCAGCACATTGTCCTTGCTTGCACCATATTTGACCGTGCGAATCCCGGCGGCGTTGTTCGCCAGCATCCCGCCGATGGTGGCATTCGCACCGGGATCAGGCGGGAAGAACAGGCCGTACTTCGCCAGTGCGTGATTCAGATCCTTGTGACCGATGCCCGGCTGGACGGTGACCTGAAAATCATCGGCGTGGACTTCGATAATCCGGTTCATACGCTCGAAAGAGAGCGAGATGCCGCCGTAAAGCGGGATGCTGTTACCTTCCAGTCCGGTGCCGACTCCCCACGGCGTGAGGGGGATGCGCTGCTCGTTAGCGTAGCGCAGGATGTCGGCCACCTGCTGCGCTTCCTGCACCCAGATGACTGCCTCGGCATCGTGGGCGGCGTGGCGCGACTGGTCGCGAGAATGCAGGTCGATGTCGGCCTGGGTGGTGCTGATATTCTCCGCGCCGACGATCTGCGTCAGGTGGGCGAGATGATCTGGTGTGAGGGTGTTATAGGATGTGGTGGAGGGCGTAAGAAGCTGAGCCATGAGCTGTGAGCCTTAAAACTTTCACGGATAGCAAGTCCTTTGATGATACCGCTGACTCCGCAAATAGTCGCGATCCGTTTGGACGGCTATTCCTAATCGCTGATGTCACGCCACCTGAACACCGTAAAGTTTTCGACGAATTCACCATCGGTTGTAAGGGCATAAGTCCTACCTGTACGGGGATCAAGCCTGTAGAGACGCCCGGTCAGCGTATCGTTGCTTGAGTATTCCGGGAAAACACCCGCCGACATGTCGTGAGACCAGTCTATCCATGGACTATTCGGTGCCGGATACGTCCCTATCAGCACGGGATCACTGACTGGTTCCAGTGTGCGGCTGAAGACATGGTGCTTGCCTGCCTCATCCACGGTGATGCAGTACAGGGTATTTGCCGTCACCTCCGCATAGATCAGCTCGGCGATATAGTACACCGTTCCGGATGAGCCATCGTAGAAATACACCGATCGTTCAGGTGTCTGCCCCGGTGTATACTGTGCACTCGCATTATCGGGTTGGAGCGTGACGAAGAACTTATCGCAGGCGGTATCTTCAATCAGGGAGATATAGATGATACTTTTGTCCGCCAGTAGGGGATCATCATTGAGGCGTGTTGTCTGACCATCATGCATATTCAGAAGATAACCTTCCAGCAACCCTGCCTTCGAGACAGTATAGGTCATCCACTGGCCCTCACATCCCCACCATGTATGCAGGTCGCCGGTTAAATCTTTCGTCAGTGGATGCTCGGTCCCATCAACGGCATGAATAATCTCAATCGGATGATTGACACCCATACTGGCAGTTGGACGGCGCTGTATGACGATGTACTGGCTGTCTTCAGACCAAACTGGGGAGAAGTCCGATATACCGGTCTCATATTCAAGCTGCTGACTGCCATCGGTGTTGACAACCAACAGGGTAGTCCCATCCTTCACAGCCACTCTCGTCCCGTCTGGTGACCAGCGGATACTCGTCACATTATTGCCTAACCCTACCTGCCGGTCTGCAATCAGGCG
>JAEZAF010000131.1 GCA_023430545.1 Chloroflexota bacterium | reverse complement strand
TGAGGGTTGTCGCTAATCCATTCGCGTCTGGAATAATGAGGCTGGCGAAGTATCGTAGGTTGGCTTCACTCCGGTTGCTGAGGATGATCATGTAGTTGATGGAAACTTGGTCTAGCCCTGTGGCTGGGTGGGAGAATACAGTTTTGGCTGGACAGTTCGCTCCGTTATCTCTCACGCGACGATGAACGGTTACCCGACTCGCTCTATAGTTTCAAGATGATAGCACATACACTGTTTTGTCGCGTGCTTTACCTTCTATGTATCTGATAACTTCTGCGGCACTTTCACTGCAGATGCCTGATACAGCTGGTAAAAAAGCCTATATATGGAAGGCACGTTCGAAACCCTGCATTCGCGACCAAGTCTGTGCAGATTTTTCACAGAAATATGTCGCAATTCTGACATTGGAGCGTGCAAAACCTGACAATGTGCCGAGTAAATTTGCGCGGAGGGTTTCAGGTACGTTAACTAGGCATATACTCCGCTTCGATATTCCTCTGACCTCATCAACTGAAAGCAATCTGCGAAATCCAGATAAAGATCAGCTTCGTGCTGATATTCTTTCTATGCGTGAATGTGGCATGAGTTATCGGGAAATTGCACAAATGCTTGGTATCCACTGGACGAGGGTAGGGCAGATCGCGAAGCGTAAGTGATGCCAATGTGAAGGAATCATTTGCTGGCTTTCCTTCGTACGATCTAGTGAATTGAGTATCCAGGGTATGTGAATCTAAAACTCTGTTTTCTTATGGCTTCTTCGTTCCCGGCGCGTAGATGACTTCAATCCAGTGGTCTGAATCTAGCAACACGCGAAAGTCTAGAATCCGGTTTTCAATATCGAACACGGCATCAGGTTCCGGTGCGACACTGACCAGCGTCGTATTGGGTGGCAGACTAATCTGGACGCTGACATTTTCCGTTTTCATCCCTGGTTGCTTCTGCAAAAGTAGGCGATAGCGGTTATAAGGTCCAAATGTATCGATGAGGTCGGGCATTTGATATCCCACCTGAAAGCGCTCTGTGGTGTTATAGCTAACGCGGACTCGCGAGACAAAAATTGTGTGGTTTTCCTCATCTGCTGTGAATGGCTGTATACCGAAGTTATCCTCCACAGTGAGCGTTGAAGCATCCGGAACGAAGATCTGTACCAGATTGTTATAATCGATTGGGCCATGATGCTGAGGATCGATAGCTGGATCATCGCGCCCAAGTGTATCTGGATAATCGTAGCTGACCGTGACTCGTCCCTCTAGTGTCTCATCCGGGTTAATCGTCACATCGTATGTCAGTGCTCGTACAATCGAACGATTCGACTTATTGCCCAGATTTGCATCCGCTACCATGAGATAGTCGTGATCAACAGCGGGTGCCTGATACCCACTCCAGCCTAAGAGGTCAAGGATCTGATTCGTGCCGTTGTCAGCTGAATAGATCATAATATGCTTTTGCCTCAGCGATTCGAGAAGAATACCCAAGAGCTGCTGACTAGTCTGGGGATCTCGACTAATGGTCTGCCATTTGCTGAAAATTGCTTCGTAGATATCGGCAATGAACTGCTTGTGGGGATTGGCACCTTGATCAGATGCGCGGATGTCATAGACGATATTCCGAAAATTATCTGGCGTTACAACCATCAGTTCGCTTGCGCTATCGTCACTACGGTTGACACCGACGCTTCCAAGTGCTTCCAGAACCAGCTCGAACCCACGGATGTCGATTGCAATGACGCCATCGACTGGACGGTGTGGATTATCTTCACCCAGATCATAATACTGACGAGCCATATTCGCCGTTTTGGGAAAGCTGGCATACCAGCTGCCATCCCACATTGCATAGATGGGCTTGTTGTATTGAATCCACCACTCAGGGACATTGACGAGGTCTGCCACATCTGACGGTGGTGGATCAGGTGTTTCTGTAGTGGTGGGGAAGTAGTCGTAATCGACGATCTGGCCGTTTCTCACTGTCATCCACCCGTAGGTGCTGATATATCCGCCCGATGGCCGCAGCTCGTCACTATTCTGTGCGAGGATCAGATAGGTCTGTGTTTGCTCCATACCCAGCAGTCGTGTGAGGTTGTCTGGTGCAGTACGCAGTACCGTGTTGATCTTTGCAACCTGATCGTAGTAATCTTCAAGCTGTCGGACTTGCAGAAGCATCCCCTGTGAAATGCCATCAAGATTCATCTGGTCCAGTGCGGAGCGAGCCTGCTGAAGATGCGCATCCGCTTCCGAAAAACGCACCTGACCGAGTTCCATTAACTCGACAATACGCTCACCAGATGAAATCTGATTAGTCAGCGTTTCATCTGCCTGTCCGTCGACCATATAAAAGAGAACCGGTTCGACTCCGACCAGCATATCTTCCATCGCTTCAAGCAGATGATGTGAGATGTCGAGTGCTTCCAGTGTCGCTGCCCATTCAGGGTTAAGCGCGCTGGCTGGTCCGCGCACAGGTTGTGTACTTGTCCGGATGTTTTGAATATTGTCTGCAACCTCCTGGACGGAAAGCTGTACGCGTTGGAAATCATTTAAGGTGAGGTCAGTCCCGGTTTTGGTGCCGATGGTATCCACTGTGCGCTGAAGTTCACGAAAAGAGGTTTGCAGACGATTTGCACCATTGCTCACCAAAATCACCTGCAGTCCGATAGCGAATACGAGCAGCATCAGCAGTGTGATCATGACCAGCCGCCAGCGAATCCGTCTGGAGATACGGTGTTGAAAGCGCCTGATCGGGCGGTGGCTACGCCGCCTTCTGCGGATGCGGTCAGGTGAGGTCGCCTTTGCTTCGATTTCAGAGGTGTTTGCCATTTATGTTTCCCGCTATGCCCTCTGTGAAAAGGCATTATAGTGAAGACTTGTTACGTTTAATAACGTTTCCAGAGGTTCATGATTCTGACCGTAGCCGTGTTCCAGCAAATGTCTGATATTACCGAGGACATCCTGTGCGTCTGCATTCTGTTCTGTCCCACTCAGTTTATAGATATGAGGATGAAGTGTCTCGCACGGTTGTTCCCAGTGATCGTGCAGCTCTTCATCCAGTTTCTCACCAGGGCGGATGCCTGTGAAAATAATGGGGATGTCGTGATAAGGCCTTAAACCACGCAGGCGAATCATGCGTTCGGCGATGTCCAGAATCCGGACTTTTTCACCCATTCTCAACAGGAAAATCTCATCACCATGCGTTAGACATGCTGCATGGATCACCAGATTCGAGGCTTCAGGAATACTCATGAAGTAACGAGTCATCTCGGGATGGGTGATGGTGACTGGTCCGCCATTATCAATCTGCTGGTTGAAAGTTGGTACTACGCTGCCCCGGCTGCCTAATACATTTCCGAAGCGTACTGCTGTAAACAGTGTATTGCTGCCACCCTGACTGTAAGCATGAATGATATGTTCACAGACACGTTTACTGGCACCCATCACGCTGGATGGATTCACAGCCTTATCTGTTGAAATCAGCACAAAGCGTTCGACGCGAAAACGCTGGGCAAAGTCAACGACATTGAGCGTACCACCGATATTGATTCGCAGCGCTTCATCAGGGAATTCTTCCAGAATGGGGACGTGTTTGTAAGCTGCGGCATGGAAGACCACCTGTGGCCGATACTTCTCGAAAATACACCGGAGTCGACTCTTGTTTGTGACATCCACCAGCACTGGGATCAGGTGCAGATGCTTATGCTTGGCTTTGAGGCCAATATAAAGATCATGCAGGCTGCTCTCGTTGCTGTCCAGAAGAATCAACGTCTGCGGCTCATAGTCGGTGAGCTGACGACTTAACTCTGAGCCTATAGAACCCGCCGCACCAGTCACAAGGACGCATTTATGCATGACAGGACGCAGATCGACTGCGGAATGTCGTTCCACAATGCTGCGTCCGATGAGATCTTCAGGGACTACATCACGCAGTGGGTCCAGATTATCTGTCTTTTCAAGGAAAAGCAGCATATCGGGCACGACTTTGATACGTGCCTCAGTCTGCTCACACAGGCTGAGAATTTCTCGGAACGTGGGACCATCGATATTGTGGATTGCAACGACAATCAGGTCGATCTGGCGTTCCTGAATAATATCAGGGATCGCAAAACGGGTTCCCAGTACAGGAATGCCTTCGATATACATATCCATCTTTTCGGGATCATCATCTATAAAACCAACGATTTTATAGTGGTGGGATGTGAAGCGATGTTTCAGCCGCCATGCTAGGGTCTGCCCCGATTCTCCCGCCCCTACAATAACTACCCGCTTCGACTTGTCCCGGGGGAATTCATTAAAGAGTAGAGCGCGCCATCTCCAGTTAAATCCGCTGATCAGGCGTGTGCGATAACGAATAGCAACGATTCCGCTGAGTGCAAGCATATTGGAGACGATAATGACACTAAAGGGTAGGGGACGTGGGGTGATAACAATGTTCAGGATGCAAACAATAGTTCCGGCGGTGAGCATAGCGGCCACTAAAGTCGCCACACCATGTCCGCTTGTGTAAGCCCATACTCTATGATAAACACGATAAAGATATAGGGAGGCGATAGTGATAATAACAGCCGCAATAATAAAGGGTAGTGCATTGGCATAATGAAAGAGACTGGTGGCAATCAGGCGGATGAACAGCACAATGATATAGGATGCACCAATAATGACCGCATCGGCTGCTGCCCATTTTGCGAATCTTCTTGCTTTCCGCTGAATTTCAACATAGCTGCTTCCATTGGTGGGCATGTGTAGATCCTTTTTTATTTGCGCCGTGTTACATGTTAATAAATATAAGTATAACCATAGAGAATTGGCAAATTTGAGGACATTACATGTTGAAGGAGCTATGTGCCTTCTTCGGCTGTTACTTCGTCGCCTGGATTATCTGAATAGTAGTAATAACCCTGATAACCGTAGTAGTCGAGGTCACCTGATGCTGCGCGGTTCAATACAGCACCCATGACTTCATACCCAACATCAGTGAAACGTTCCTTTGCACTGATGGCAGCACTTCGCTTGGTACGATTCGCTTCCACGACAAGAACCACATTCCCGTCAACCCCCTCTGTAATCATCATGCTGTCCGGCACAACGAGTACAGGCGGAGTGTCAAAGATCACGACATCGACTTTCAGATCTTCAAAAAACAGTTTTATCCAATGCGTAAGTATTTCGGAACTCAACAGGCTTGTTGGATTCTGCGATGTGAAGCCGCTGGTAATCACTGAAAGATTTTGAACATGAGTTTCCTGAACAAACTCATTCAATTTGCCCGGATTTACCCATAACTCCTGATGCGGTTCGGCACCGTTTGCCCTTGATTGCAACTTGAAATCACGCAGAAGGTTAGTCAGACCAACGATGTTGGGCAGGCCGAAGACACTATGTAGCTTGGGCTTGCGAAGGTCGGCATCAATCAACAGAACTTTTTTCTCGCCGAGAGCGATTGCGATAGCAAGATTGGCAGCAGTCAGCGTCTTACCCTCGAAGGGCATGGCGCTGGTGATAATAAAGGTGCGTGGTCGGTTAGCTGTCCGCAGTAGGAGGTTAGTTTGAAGAGTGTTGTACTGCTCGAAATGCTGTGAGAACAGATTCTCAGTGATCAGATTGCCTCGGTATCCGTTATCTTTGCCGGCCATCTTTGCAATGACACCAATAACAGGTAAACCAAGCTGTTGACTTACTTCAGTTGCAGAGCGGAACGTGTCGTTAAGATACTCTATCAGCATTACGACGCCGAAAGCCAGACTTGCGGCGACCACTGCTGCGAGAATACCGCTTCGCAGTGGGCTGGTCGCGATTGGCTCTGTAGCGATACGAGCTGTCTCAACGATCTCAACAGAGTTTGTGCGCTGGGAATAACCCGCGATCGTATTTGAGAAACTGGCGATATTCCCGGTCCGCTCATTAATCTGCTCGTACAGAATGTTGCGCTGGCCGATTAGTCTATCGACTGTATCCTGTGAATCTGCGGTGCCAAGTGCCTCATCGACCTCGTTGAGCTCCAACCGAAGCTGATCGATTTCCTGTCGCAGAGCATCAATCTGACTGACCGCAATCCCGACCTGTGCCTGTTGTTCTGGTGTAAGGTTTGTAGGACTGAGCAAAATCAACTGGTTCGCAAGCTCGTTTGCGATTTCAGCGGCCATTACAGGGTCTGTGTATTCGATCTGAATAACCAGTAGAGAAGTTCCCGGCACGATCTGCGTACTCATTAACTCTCGCAGGGCTTCTGGAGTAAGGGAGACATCAACCGCGGAAGCCGTTCCTGTCAGCACTTCGAAGGTCCGCGCCAATTCCGCATAGGTCACGGCCAGGTCCTGTCCAAGTTTAATTTCACCTGTTTGGGGATTGGGTGATGAGATATAGCTGCCAATGGAAAGCATCGCCTGTGCCCGATAAACCGGTTCGCGACTGTCTGCGACAATATAGCCTAGTGTGCCACCTGCAAATGCAGCAATCACAATTAACCATAGCCACCGCCGGAGAAGGCGATAGTATTCAATCAATTCCATATTAAAGTTTCCAGATGTGTTATAGGAAGCGCGAAGGGAGAGCCATGCCCTTGCTACCTCTCATGATCATTCACTACATATTTCCAGTTCATCTGAGAGAAGCCCTTCATTGCAAAGCTTAGCAACGAGTGCCGCATCTTGATCTGAGTCGTACTCAATATCGCAGTCCTGGCCCTGAGTTTCGCTGCCACAGCGTGGTGCATCGATGGGTTGATTCAACAGTTCGGGTGGAAGAGTCTCGAATGCGGCCATATTTTCTATCAATGCCAAAGGTAGTTCAAATGGTTCATCCCACTGTGCATCAGCGGCCAGTGTGTAGTCATTGGCTATACCATCAGCACCTAAATTCTGCCGCTGGTCTGCTAATTCGATTCGTACTCCATAGCCCGGTGCAATCACTTCTGCCAGCTCAGTGCCAGGATTGATGACTGCAATACCGTTTACAACGCGCAACTCAAGATCGTCATCACTATTAGCGTAATGAAGGGCAACCGTATCCGTGATAAGTACCCGGGCATCATTTGCGACAAAGGTCGTCTCGATATCCCGTGGTGCCTGAAGCAAAAGTGTATCACCTAAGACGGGGGTGCATTCGGGGACTGGCACACTGTTCGGCAAAAAGTAGAAACTGTGCATGGGGGTATGGTCATCAACTTCCATGCGCGGTAATTCGTCTGGGATAACATCCTCTGGAAACATGACTGCATCCGTGCTGACCCATGCATTGGGATTTTCGCCGAACGGTGTCTCAGTGGAGTACAGTACTCGTGCCCACTCTTCATCGGCGCTGACCGCATCGACCAGAAGAATATCTCCTGTCGTAATTTCCGCAATGATCGTTTGTTTACCAGCCTCTGAAGGGCTGTCGAACAGGGCTGCCGTTTCTTGCAGGGATACCTCGACTGCTTCTTCTGGTAACAGAACTGCCTCGGCTTGGGTAACGGCGTTTTCGACACGCACACCGTTGAACATCAGTATCCGCAAACCACCATCGACGCCGATATGCAGATCAGCATCCGAATTCAGCAGACTGAAGCTATACTGAGCTGCATTCAGGCTGTATCCGCCGACTTCAATAGCGATCACGGGCGGTAAATCGACGATCTCGACAGGCTCAGTGAATAGCTCACTAGGTATAGAGACCGCTTGCCCCGAGCCGTAACACGCTTCGTTGCGGTCAAGGTCTGCGCAACCGCGTGCTGCACGGGCAAGGTTGTAATTTACGACCAGCGGACAGGTCGCTGTCAACTGGATGACAGTGCTTTGTGCATTCAGAGACTGACATATCTGCGGGTCAAGTAGTCCTCGCTCACACAGTTCAAGAATGATACTGATATCATCTGGATCATCGAAAACCAGTTCACAGACCACCTGTCCAACCCCTGAGGGACAGACGATAGGTGGCTGGAAGGATAGTGGGGTACGTGAATGAGATGCTGAAGAAGTGGTAATTGCATTCATACATTCAGGATTGCATATTTTGCTCACATGGGTCTGTGCGTGAGCGACGGATGTCAGACCTGTCACCAAAATGAGACAGAACACAAATGTAAGATATTTTCCACGCATCACATGACCTCGATATCGACAATAAGCATATAGCAACGCTGCTGACGCAAATCACGCATCTCTCGTTTGTATAAATCCATTGTGCTCACAATGACATCATGATAAACCTGCGGTCAGTTGGTTAGACCACATGGGATATCGCCCCGAAGGCTATTCACGACTATTACATACGTCAATGTGTCTTACGGTTCACAACAGCCTGACTATCTAATTTCGTGCGGATCTCACGACCAAGCCAGTGCAAGAGCACCTGAATCCGGCTGTTGTCATCCAATTGAGTATCGAAGATTGCATCAAATCCCGCAAATGGCCCTTCAGTAATACGAACTGCATCACCACGTTTAAACCTGGCTGCATGAAGACCACCACTTCCTTCAATCTCAGCCAAACGCCTTTTAAGCTCTGCAATATAAGGATCAGGTACGGTGACAGGCTCACCATCAAAGGCAACCATTCCCACTGCGCCGGGTATCCACTGAAGCGCACCGGTGCCTATTGTTTGAATATCAGCAAGCACAAAAAGATAGCGGGGGAAATAAGGACGGATTTTTGCTGCACGTCGGTTCACTGGATTCACATCCAGAGTAGGACAGTAGACTTCAAGTTCCTGTGCGATTAAATAATTAGCGACCTGAATTTCTTTACGTGGTTTACTAAAGATTGTATACCACTGTGCAGCCATATCTCATCTCTCCTATACGAGATTTTGATACTAGGTGTCACAGGTAAAATATTATGCGGTTACATTACCTTAACATATTGTCCGATGTATGGCATATGAAAGATTGTTAAGAAACCGAGGGCAAAGGTAACCATGCTAAAGAAAAGCGTCTGTGTTATGAAGGGAAAAGTTGCACGCCATAAATCCTGAAGGGGCGATCCATTTATCCATTTTGAGAGGGGATTCTTTAAAGCACAGAACTTGATAGAGCAGGTTAGAGGAGAACTACCTATTTGACAGACACATCTTCATGGATCTGACGGATTACGGAGATGATAGTGTCAAGCTGCTCGTTCGTTATAGCTGTTCCCGATGGCAGACAGAGACCTTGCTCGAACAGCCTTTCAGACACTGCGCCGCCAATCACCTCATATGATTGAAAGACCGGCTGAAGATGCATCGGCTTCCACAACGGACGCGATTCGATGTTGTGTTCCTCAAGCTTCAGGCGGATCTGTTCGCGATCTGCGCCGAACTGATGTGGATCGATCAACACAACGGTCAGCCAGCGAGTGTGTCGTCCATAGGGCATTTCAGGCGCAAATGTCAGGCCCGGAAGGTCACCCAAACGCGTACGGTAACAGTCGTAGATTTCGCGCTTTCGGCGTACTCTCTCCTCGATAACATTTAACTGCCCGCATCCTACTGCAGCCAGAATATTGCTCATGCGGTAGTTGTAGCCGATCTCCGTATGCTCATAGTGTGGGACTGGCTCACGTGCCTGAGTGGCCAGCTTACGAGCGTGGTCGATCAAGTGCTTTTCCTCTGAGACCAACATTCCGCCACCGGAAGTAGTGATGATTTTGTTTCCATTGAACGAGAATATTCCGAGGCGTCCGAATGTGCCGGGATGCCGTCCTTGATAACTGCTGCCCAATGCCTCGGCTGCATCCTCGATGACCATGACGCCGTGGCGGTCACAGATGCCCATAATTGGTTCCATATCCGCCGATTGCCCATACAGGTGGACAACCATAACTGCTTTAGGCAACTTACCCCTCTTTGCACGTAGTCGCAGTACATCCTCAAGTAAATTGGGATCGATATTCCAGGAGTCTGGTTCGCTGTCTATGAAGGTAGGAGTAGCCCCCACATACAGAATAGGATTGACGCTTCCAGCAAAGGTGAGCGTTGATACCAGCACTTCATCGCCAGTCTGTATTTCCGTTGTCAGGAGTGCAAGGTGAATCGCTGCTGTGCCCGAGGAGAGCGCCAAAGCATGTGGAGCACCTGTGTATTCGCAAAACTGTTGTTCAAAGGCAGACAGGTGAGGTCCGGCGGGGGCAACCCAGTTATCGGCGAATGCCTGCTGAATCAACGTAAGTTCCGTGCCGGACATATGCGGAGGGGACAGATAGATTCGCTCGGACATCGTCATTTTCTTCAATCTTTTTGTTGATTGCAGAGAAGTGCACAAGAATGCTTATTTATACTGTGTAAAGCCAAAAAACCTTGAGACTTAGCGGTCGGTGGGAAAGTATAAACAGGTTATAGCAGGATAGTTCGTTTATGGGTGCTGATGTTCTGATTAAACCTTTGACTCCTCATTCCAGCGTGCCGGAACTCCCTTTGCGATTACGCCGGGTGGTATATCGCTCACGACAACTGCTCCAGCTCCAATCACACTTCCCTCGCCGATTCTGCAACCGGGGATCACAGAACAACCGATGCCCAGCAGAGCGTCATCTCCTACATTAACATTACCAGCAAGATGAGCGCCCGGTGATATATGCGCAAAACTTCCGATTGAACAGTCATGATCTACTGTTGCACCAGTATTGACAATTGTATGCTGTCCAAGTGTTGTATCCGGATTTACGATAGCACCTGCCATAATCACGGTTCCTGCACCGATTTTAACGGAGTTGGCAATTGTGGCTGCTGGATGAGTGACTATTGCCCAGATAGGTGATCCTTCGTGCTCCAAACGCTGTACAATCAGGCGTCGAATGGAATTGTCTCCAATGCCTACAACCAATTTCTCTACATCGAATTCGGGCCAGTTTTCAACTTTTCCGAGAACTGGAAAACCAGAGACTCGTTGTCCAATAAGTAATGGGTTATCGTCTAAAAAACCCATAATATTCATTCCGTTACAAAGCATCGCATCAGCGATTACTTTGCTGTGTCCGCCAGCGCCGATGATGAGATTACCGTTCTTCATAGGTAGATGCCTGGATTCCCATAAATTCTGACATCGTTGCTTCGCCTTTGTGATTGATACCTTCGCGCCGCAAAACCTTCCAAATTGTTAAGGCAATAATTTTGAGATCGAGCCAGAAGGAGCAGTGTTCGACGTACCATACATCCAGCGCGAACTTTTCTTCCCAACTGATTGTATTACGTCCGTTGATTTGTGCCCAGCCGGTAATTCCCGGATGGACTTCATGACGGCGTGCCTGTTCTTCTGTATACAGGGGCAAATACTCCATCAACAGGGGACGCGGTCCCACTAAACTCATGTCGCCTTTCAGAACATTGAACAGTTCTGGTATCTCATCGAAGCTGGTGGAGCGCAGGAAACGACCGAAGTGTGTTAGTCGTTCAGCATCAGGTAGCAGGTTACCCTCATTATCGCGTGCATCTGTCATCGTGCGAAATTTGTAGATGGTAAAGGGTTTACCGTGCAGTCCAGGGCGCTGCTGAGTGAACAGGACAGGACTGCCCAGCTTCAGCCGAACCAGCAGCGCCAGTCCGAGCAGCAGGGGCGACATGAGCAGCAAGCCCACCGACGCGAGCGACACATCGAGGGGGCGCTTGAAGGGATAGACTGCGTCTCGTTTCATGGTTGCGAGGGAAGCGTGGGGCGTTGAGGCCAACCGGGAAGCCCCTTTGATGAGGATAAGCGCCGCCAGAATGAGCAGGAGCGTATAGAATTTGGGACGGAACGACCGTCGATGTTCGCGGCTGGACATAACCCCGGTTCATCCATCAGTTTAAGTATTGACGGTGTATTGAGCATAGTCACCCGTACCTAACAGCGGCCTTTCTGTGCGAGTATTGAAGCGTAAGCGTCATACACATCACGCGCATTCTGGCGGACATCAAACAGCTCACGCGCCAGCGCCTGCCCCTTAACGGCCATTTCGTGGGCGCGACCCGGATTTTGTAGCATCTGGTGAATCGCGTCAGCCAGCGCGACCGGATTGCGCGGCGGCACCAGCAGTCCGGTTTCGCCATCCATGACCAGATCGGGGAAGCCGCCAATGTTGGTAGCGATTGTCGGCACGGCCCATAGGAGCGATTCCAGCGCCCCGCCCACATTCTCCGAGTGCGAGGGGTGAACGGCCACATCAATTCCAGGGTACAGGGTAGCAACTTCTTCCTGGGTGCGCGTGCCCAGGAAAATCGCCCGATCACCCAGCCGTGCCCTGCCATATTCCCGAACCCGCGTTTCGTAATCGACCGCCTGATTCCACGCCCCGCCGATGAATACCCCGACCACGTTATCGCCCGCGTCCAGGCGAACAGCCAGCGCGTCGATCAGGTCTTCGTGACCCTTCAGGCCGCGCGTCTGCCCAAGATACCATTTTGGCGCGTACATGTACGCCACCATGCCCACCACGCGGACATCATCACTTAACCCTAGCTCGCGGCGCAGTCTCCCCTTCGCGGCTGCATCCACTTCCGAATTCTTAAGCACCTGGCCGTAATAAGCCAGGTATACCCGTTCCTCTGGTATGCTCTGCCCCCGGTAACAATCGCACGTCCATTTGCACGAGCCGATCCACGAATCCTGCGGCCCGGCGGTTGCCATCTCCGCCCGGCGGAAAAAACCGTGTTCGAGATGTAACGGGCCGGGGACTTGAAAAACGCGCGGGGTCGGGTGTGATTTACCCAGCGCCAGCCGCATCGCCAGCGTCGTGCCGACAAAATGACTGTGAATAATATCCGGCTGCACATCCGCCACCAGCGCCCGCACCGAACGCAGATGCGCCGGAATCCGGTGCGGCTGGCGGAGGGGCAGATCGGTCTGTACCAGGTGGGTCGTCACCCCCGCCTCCCGGTAGGCAGTGACCAGCGGCCCGTCCGGCAGCGCCACCTGTACATCAACACCGAGTTTGACCAACTCGCGCATTTGGTTCAGCGCCCAGCTCGCCCCAAGCGCGGTCTTGAGCAGGTGCAACACCCTCACCGTTTGCCCCTCTGCCATGATAATGTCACTTCCTTCACGTACTGATAAAATGCCAAACGCCGCGCCCGCAGTTCTGCCTCGCCGTATCGCCGCGCCGTCGCCAGATTGCGCGCGGACATCGCCCGCATCCGTTCCGCATCCGTCGCCACTTCCATGATCTTATCTGCCAGCGCTCCGGCATCCCCCGGCGCGACTAAATCCTCGGCAGGCAGCAGTTCAGGGATACCCCCGGCTGTCGAGCCGATACACGGCAGCGCCCGCGCCATCGCCTCGACCATCGCGCGCGGCAGCCCCTCGGTGCGCGACGGCAGCACGAACACATCCGACGCGTCGAGCTGCGCCCGAACCGCCTCCCCCGCCGGGAGCATCCCCAGGAAGCACACCCGTTCACCGAGGCCGAGCGAGGCGGCCAGGGCTTCCATCTCCGGGCGGTGTTTGCCATCTCCGACCAGCGTCAGCCGCGCGTCCAGCCCGCGCGCGACACACTGGCTGACCGCCTTCAGCAAAATATCCGTCCCTTTATAAAGCTGTTCCAGCGAAGCCACCGTGACCAGCTTCACGCCTCCGGACAGCGGCCTGAGCGGGCGGGCATCCCTGGCGAGGGCATGTTCCGGCAGTTCTATGCTGGAATACGAGGTGGTGAAACCGTCAGCGACGGGCGGATAGCGGCGCTGGAGCGTCCGTTCGGTCACATAAGCGGCGGCGCAAGCCCCGGCCACCACCCCCCGAAGCTGCCGCGCGAACCACCAGCGGAAGAAGGGGCGCAGCGGATGCCGAACCGCCCCCGGCGCGAACACATCGTAAGGGTCGCCCACCACCTCCACGCCATACGGTCGCCCCGGTTTCAGCGCCGACTGAGCGCCAGAGGCCAGCAGCGATGGGACGCGGAAGATGAGCGCCGACTCGCCCTGCACCGCCTGACGAATGGCCGCCCGCAGCGGCAGCAGCTTCATGAGGTATTGGCGCGGGCCGACATAATACGGCAGGTTGGCGAAGGTCACGCCCGCGCCGTCCGCCCGCAGCCAGCCCGCCCCGACCCCGGCCACCGGCTGCACCCGCGCTGCCACCGACACGGGCTCGAACACCTCCAGGTAGCGCCGCCAGAAGGGGTAAGCGTAGCCCGCCTGCGTCCACACCGCGCCATCCGGGGTCTGGTTAAAGCGTTGTTCGAGAAAAACGACGAGTCGCATTACTTCTCACTAACAGATGTAGGATTACCTGAAAAGATTGCTGCTCTTCCTCGAATTGAATTTGCAAGTATGGTTGCCAATAGATATGGTAAAAGGCTGTACCAAATGAGCGGTCGGAATACACTGGCTGAATCAGCACGCACATAGAACAGGAAAAATGCCAAGAAAGTCGCTAACACCGCCTGTCGTCCAGCTTCGCCTGGCTTATCTGCCCAAGTCGTGAACTTTGCGAAGAAGAAACCAATCACCCCCAGCACAATGGGCGTTCCAATCCAGCCAAAATTCAGGAAAGCCTCGGCTATAAATGAGTATCCAATGCTTCCCCCACGAGCAGCAGTATATGGACTAACGGTTTGGATAAGCCATACACTTGGAGTTCCACGCGCTATTGTGGGATGAACCGTGCCAAAAAAGTTAGGGACAATCGTAAAAGTTGCGTATACATAGTCCAATCCATAATTGAAATCCTGAGTCGTGGGTATGAGTTGCAAAGTATAAGCAACCGTAATCATTGAACCTCCCATCTCAGAAATTGCTTCAACGACTGGATTGTCAATGGAGGTATAACTTTCTACAATGTATTCCAATAGTAATCTGTCCTGACCTGGGACATTTCGAATAACTCTCACCAAAGGGATAACCACCACTAACCCGATTATAGTTGCAGTGAACAAAACAGATTTAGGAAGTGGCTGAATTACACGACTCCAGAGCCAAATATAGGCCACTGCAATAGGAATGGCAGTACCTCTGTGTCCCAGAAATAATTCAACCAGAACGTATAGGGAAACGAGGCACAACGAAACATATTTGGAAAATCGGTTTTGCCTGCTCCCTCCAAGAATAAACATCGCAGCCGGAATTAGGAAAGTAGCCAATATACGAGGAGCTGCATCGAATCCTGTCTGTGCATCACGCTGAAATAAAGCAAAATATCCAGAGGTCAATGCAACATTTATCGCACTTCCCAACTGCATTAGACTAGGGATTATTGCGACACACAGAAGAATCCAGCCTATAGAACGTAATGCCCGATCCTGTATATGTTGAGCAACCGATACACTTTCATCAGGTGTAACCTGACTATGTTTGGCGTTGTAAGCCAACAAGCCACCTAAATGAAACCCCATGAGTCCTATGATGACGAGGACTAAGGTGCTGAAAAGCGTGTCTTGTGCGAACCTGCCATTCAGAAGGCCATGTGCGTTAAGACCGAATACTTGTAACAGCGCCTGTCCACCATTAAACAGGAAAGCTGCGATTAAAAATAATGTGTAGGGATCAAACAGTCTGCCATTCACAAATCGCCATGACCATAGACACCAAACAAATATTCCCGTAATAAATATACAATACGCGGGAATCATAGTTTCAGCAGAATGGGTTTCCGTGAATGCTGGAATGACAATCCCCAGAAGAAGAAAAATCAGGGCATGAACATAAATGATTACCCCTCGCCGTAAAGATACAGCGTTATGGTTAGCGAGATGGCTCATAAATCTTTTCAAGTAAACTCAAACTTTGGCGAATGTTAAATGGACTATTTGCAACCAGGGAAAGGTTTTGGTCGTTTAAAACTGTGCCTTTTTTTTGGTTCATAGCCAGAATTCGGTTCACCCACTTTTCAGGTGACTGAGAAAGTGAATAGTATTCAATATGCGATTCTAGGATTTGGATTTCAGGTGTAATCACATCACTGATAATACAGGGCAGCCCCGCGGCCTGCGCTTCAATTAACACCATCGGCAGCCCTTCATAAAAGGATGGCATTAAAAATACATCCATCCCGCCCATCATCAGCCGGGGCACATCATCCCGCAATCCGGCCAGAATCACCCTGCCCTCCAAACCCACGTCATGAATCTGCTGCTCAATGGCTGGCCGCAGCGGGCCATCGCCAACCAGCAGCAAATATGCTTCCGGTTTCTGGCGTACCAATTCCTCCGCAATCTGGATGATGAAGCGGTGGTTTTTAACATCTACGAACCGGCCAACATGCCCGACTACAAAAGCATCTTGAGGGATACCCAACTCCCCCCGCACCGAGGCACGATCTATTGGCGTTTCAAAGGGGGTCAGGTCAATGCCATAGTAGAGTATTCGCCAGCGCGCATCGGTTTCCCAAGCCGCCCCCAAGAGAGCAGCGCCCGCCCCTTTACTAACCCCTAAGCCAGTAGTGGCATATCGCCCGATCAGCCAGCGCATCGACTTCAAGTACAGGCGGCGCGGGATGCTGGCCTGAGCCTGTAAGGAAGACGTATTGCTGTGGCTGTGGGCGATGCGAACGGGTACACCTGCCCGATGCGCCAGCCACAAGACATAGCCGCTGAAGTGGTGGACATGGCTGTGGACAACATCGTAAGCGCCATATTCGCGCATAATACGGCGGAAGTTTTGGGCGTATTGAATCGGCTGAGAGGGATGCAGACAGGGAATAATTCGTGAGCCGAGGGCGCGGATTTCATCATCATAGGCGCTGGGTTTCTCGGTATGAACGAGGAAATCCATCTGGAAGCGGCTGCGGTCTATGGTGCGCAGCACATGCATCAGCCATGTTTCCACACCGCCGCGATCCATCCTCCCGACAACGTGTAAGATACGGGTTGTCATCATCTATTCAATAAATTTCTTGATAAGTGCTTCACGTTTTTTAGTGGGTGTAAGCGTGCGGATACGTAGTGCGTCTTTTAGTGCCTTCTCTTTGTACTGATCTACAGTTTTAATAACACGGGCTGGAGAACCGACTGCAACAGAGCCGCTAGGTATATCCCGTGTTACAATTGAACCAGCACCGATTATGCAATTATCCCCAATAGTGACTCCTGGCATGATGATAGCATTTATCCCTATATAGACATTGTTCCCTACGCGAATAGGGGCAATAATATCCAGATCAGGAAACTCATCTAAGAACAACCACACCCCATCATCATGAGTGATAAATCGAACACCAGCAGTTATTGTTACACGGTTGCCTAGTCGAATGAGATACGGTTCTGAGCTAAATGTTCCTGCATCAACGCCGATTAATCGACAGTTCTCACCCACCTGTACGCCAATCGAGCGAGTATAAGCAATCGGGTCGCGCCGGATTTTCCATTCGCGTATCAGGAATCTTATAGCTCTTCTAATCATGAACTTTTTCTCACATCCTGTATTGACGGTTGCTGGTGTCTCCTGACCGAATAGACCAGCGCAACAATGTATGCTGCCCCTTCAAAGACCGATTTGAATAATATGGCATAAGCCGCGCCCCGAATACCGTATGGCTCAACCAGTATGAAACACAGCAGCACGACAGCCACAATACTGATGACTTGAACATACGCCTGATAGGAAAAATTCCACATCGCGCTTAATGCTGAACCCAGGAAGATATAGCTGAACTGCAACGCGCCCGCGACCATGAGGATGAGCAGTACGTCTGCCGCCTCAGCGTATTCGGGGCTGTAAAGCAAATTCAAAACCGGAACGCCTACCACCAGCACACCGACTATCCCCAACATCCCGACTAACGCGCCTATCCCGACCAGTTGGTTTCGTAACCGTCGAAATGCCTGCCAATCCCCATTTCGGAAATATTGCGCCAGACGTGGCCCGGCGGACAGTCCGAGCGCATTGATTATCAGTACACCTACCATCGGTAAAGCAGCGATGGTAGCGAATATCCCAAGCTGATGTTCGCCTTCAAAGTACCCTATGAAATAACGTGGGATATTGAGATTAAGCGAACTCAGTGTTCCGGCGAACCCCAACGGCAGCGCCAGCCACCCCAGGCGGCGCAGTGTCCCCAGGTGGAAGCGCGGGCGCAGCCGCCGCCACTCGCTCCCCTCCCCTGCCCCCCGCAGGATCAGCCGCGCGCTGCCCAGGTTGTACAGCGCCAGTTGCAGCCCCCAGGCCGCCGCCATGCTCGCCACCGCCCACACCACGCTGCCCGTCAGCGCCATCACCACCGCCATCACCACCAGCGTCACCGGCCCTTCGATCATCAGCGACTTGGCGATCCTGTCCATGCGCTCGTGCTGCTGGAGCAGGCCGAAGATCACATCGCTGATGGCCTCAAAACTCTTCGCCAGCCCGATCAGCAAAATCACCAGCGCCGTCTCCTGGCGGTAGCCGGACAGCAGCACGATGGCGATAATGCCCAGGTAGGCGGCCAGCGTGGTCATCAGCCGCAACCCCAGGTAATCCGCGAAGGTGTATTCGCGGCGGGCATCGGTGGCCTGCACCGAGCGCAGTTGCAGGTTGGCGAACAGGATGACCGGGGCGCAGACCGCCAGCCCCAGCGCGAACTGCCCGACCACCTCCGGCGACCCCAGCTTCGCCAGTACCACCAGCACCCCCCACTGCGAGGCGGCGTAGACCATGTTCCCGGCGAATGTCCAGGTGAAGTTGCGCCGCAACGACAGGCGCGAAGACAGGTTAGGCACATCAATAGTCAGCAGTTGAGTCACGATTTATTGTGCCTCAAAAATTGGATCGGGACTAATCATGGTAGATTACTTCAATCCATTGATCGCTGGTTTACCTGAGCCAGGTCAAGCAATTTGGACAAAACATCACCGTTAGAATCTAACTGATCCAGTTTCCTGAAGAATAAGGCCGCTTCCTCAAAATCTCTCCACTGTGCGACTCTCATAGTACCAGGGTGTTGAGTTCGTATCGGATTGTCAGTGTCATCGTGAAGTTCCTCGTGAAGCTTCTCGCCTGAGCGGGTGCCTGTGAACTCGATGGGGATATCAACCCCTGGACGAAGACCGCGCAGCCGAATCATGCGTTCTGCCAGATCAACAATGCGAACCACCTTACCCATCTTGAGCATAAACCCGTCAGCGCCTTCGGTCAGGCAAGCAGCATGAATAACCAAGGTGACCGCCTCCGAGATACTCATGAAGTAGCGGGTCATATCCGGGTGGGTAATCGTAACTGGCCCACCTGTGTCGATTTGATGCGCGAAGATAGGCACGACACTGCCGCGACTGCCCAACACATTGCCAAATCGTACGGACGTGAACAAGGTGCGCTGCGGACACTGTTGGGATAAGGCATGAAGCAGTCGTTTATACACCCGTTTACTCGCACCCATGATGCTGGTTGGGTTGATCGCTTTGTCAGTGGAGATCAAAACGAAACGCTCAACACCGTACTCGTACGCTAATTCTGCCAGGTTGCGTGTGCCACCAATATTGACACGCAGTGCTTCCTCTGGATAGCGTTCCATCATCGGAACGTGCTTGTAGGCAGCAGCATGAAATATGACTTGTGGCCGGTATCGCTGAAAGACAGGGAGCAGCGAGTCGCGTTGGGTAATATCCGCCAAGAACGTGACTAACCGGACATCAGGAAATTTGGCGATTAGCTCAAGTTCCAGTTCATACAGATTGCTTTCGTTGTTGTCGAGCAGCACCAGCGTTTTCGGTTGGTAGGTCACAAGCTGCCGAGCCAGTTCTGAACCGATTGAACCGGCAGCACCTGTCACGAGGATGACTTTGTTTGTAACGGGCGCGAGATCAATTGAACTATTATTCGTCGTATCTGTTCGTCCGATCAAGTCCGCCAGTTGGACATCACACAGGAGAGCCTGACCGTTCGTAGAGTTCATCAGCGCTAGAATATCGGGGATAACTTTTATTTGCGCATTGGTCTGTTCGCAATAGCTCAGGATGTCGCGAAAATCCTGGCTGGCAATATTGTGGACAGCGACAACAATCAGGCTAACATTGTGTTCTCTGGCCACTTGAGGGATGGAGCGTCGTTCACCTAAGACACGACAGCCTTCCACATACATGTTCTGTTTTTCAGGATTGTCATCTATAAAGCCAACGACTGCATACTGGTTGCCTGCGAAGTGATGCTTGAGCCGCAGCGCAAGCATTTGACCCGCCTCGCCTGCGCCAACAATCAACACGGGTAGTTTCTGAGTAGGAAACTCATGATACCAGATCGCGCGCCATCGCCACGACATACCGCTAAGTAGACGTGAACGATAGCGGATGGTAATGAAGCCACCCAAACTGAGGCTGCTACTCACGAAAATGACATTAAACGGAAGTGTGCGTGACGATGGGATGGAGTTCAGTAACACGACTATCATCGTGATTAAGGCTACAGCCTTGATGATAACGGTAATACCGTGTCCGCTGGTGCGCTCCCAGATACAATGGTAAACACCAACCCGATAGAACACTACTGGGGTTATACAGACTGCAATACCGATGAGTAGAAAACTGAGATTGACCTCAGTAGGCAATGCCATCAGGCGAATGATGTAGGTTGCCGTGTATGCAGCGAAGGTGATGATTATGTCTAATAACGCGAATTGGATCGTTTGCTTCATTCGAGAACTAATTCTGAAAGCAAATCCCGAGTCAGATAGTTTCACCATCAATCACCTTATTCCCGGATAATTGACTGTCTTCCTGAACGCCCATGACCGTCAACTAATCGGTCAGCCATGCAATAAAACCAGATTTTTGAGGTTCGCAACTGGCTACATCACTGATCATCACAATAGTTATGCGTAGTGCTTCTTAAAGCCATCATAACCATAACGAAATGATTCCACTATAGCATCTTTTGAGAATAAGATAAGTATTTATTTGTATTAGGGTGTGTCCGCAAACTATAAACACAGGACGATGGAGGCGAGCATTACGGTCGCCAGATAGGTAGTTGCTCGCTTGTCGTAGCGAGTGGCGACGGCTCGAAAATGCTTCAGCCGACAGAAGAAACGCTCGATGATGTTGCGCTCCCGATACAACGCCGCATTATGGGGACGTCCGCGTTTCTGGTTGCGCTTACGCGGGATAACAGGTTGGATGCCACGCCGCCGCAAGTGGCGCTTGAACTGGCGCGAGCCGTAGGCTTTGTCTGCCACCAACTTTCGCGGTCGAAGGCGAGGACGCCCCCGTTTGCCTGATGGAATTGCCCCTTGCTGCATTAAGGTCGCTGCCATCGTGGCATCGTGCTGTCGATGAAGTGGATTTCCCACGCCACTTCTCCTTTGTGGTCGGCTTCCTGCTGTAAAGCGTCCCAGATCCGCTGCCATACCCCGCTATCACGCCAGCGCAACCACCGGCTATACGCCGTCTTCCACTTCCCATAGCGTTCGGGCAAGTCCCGCCACGGTGTTCCCGTCTTGGCTCGTCAGATCATTCCGTTGAGCAGCCTGCGATGATCCAGATTCGGACGTCCGGTTTTCGGTTTTTCAGGCGGCAGCAGCGGCTTGATTTTCTCCCACTGTGCGTCTGTTAATTCGTGTCGTTTCGTCATGTCTCTATTTTAACTGAGTTTGCGGACACACCCTAGAACACGTTGTGCCCTGCTGGTTGCGGCTGCATCATTCATGAATCGGCGGTTACACTCCATTTATTTCAATTTGTCTAACGATGGAAACTTAACCTAGCCGTAGGACTGGCTCAATGGTTCTTTTGTGCTATTCGGCAAAGGGTGGTTGAGGCTCACTATGGCGAAATTCCCAAGCGTGTCAGACATTGCCACTGCGAATGTCAGCTTTTGCCTCACCCAGAGTCCTGTTTTACCGCAGTCGTCATCTGGAGTGGTGTTACCTTTAAAGCGTACTAGCATATAGGCATGCAAGTCGATCTATCATGGAGAACATGCAGTGTCAAAACCACTCCCTCCTTCAAACGCTCAACGTCAGGTTTCGCCAACCGATATGCTGAAACGCATCTTTGCTGTTGCCGACATCATTGCGAAACAGGAGACGCGGCATGTGAATAACTCGACCCAAACACCACCTGTCGAAAAACCCGAGATGCAGAAATCCGTGTAAAGTGAAGCAAAACTTTATCGGCATTTGATGGGGAAATAGTTGCAGATGGCGTTCTATAAGACAGGCAGGTGGTATGGCGCGTAGACAGGTAAAGCGGTTACCACCTAAACCGGGTTGGGCGATGTATTTGCGGACCAGCACTCAGGAAGCACAGAACCCGACGATGTCGCAGGATCGCCAGCGCTTTAATATCAACCGGGCACTGTTAGAACGGTCTGAGCTGTCGGTGGTCGCGGAATACTCGGATGTCATGAGTGGACGCACACCGGATCGTGCAGGATATCAGCGTCTGCTGGAGGATGCGCGAGCGGGCAAGTTCTCGCATGTGGCGGTCGAGAATGCGGAACGTTTTGGCCGCAATGATACCGAGGCTCTGACGGCGATTGACGAACTCCATCAGCTCGGTGTTGCGGTACGCTTCGCAGACTATCCTGACCTTGATCCGATCGATGCTGATGACCGCCTGCTGATTGCGATCTCGTTCACCCTTGCACGGCGGGAGTCGATCAAATTAGGGGAACGGGTGAAGGGTGGGATCCATGCCAAATTCCGAAGCGGTGGATACGCCACACTCGCGCCCGACGGCTACCGAAACGCTGAACGCAAAGCGGATGACCCTGGACGTTCGCGGATGGGACGCTATGAGCGCTGGATTGAACCCGACCCGGAACAGTTTAAGGTCTGGCGGCTGGCATGGGATTTACTGCTTACTGATCGCTATACACTGGAGGACATCTGTGAGGAACTTCACGCTCGGGGATATCGATATCGCACGGGACGCCCTTTCGTTGAAATCCGAAACAACCGTCGCAACCCTGCGACCAATACCTTATCGAAGCGGTTTCACAACTGGTTCTACGCGGGTTGGGTCGTCAGTGAGAGAGCCGGGATTCCGCCGAAAACGGTTCGTGGTGCCTGGAAACCACTTGTCACGACGGAAGAGTTCGAGCGGGGATTGCAAATCCTGGCATATCGGGAGCGACACCGGATTGCCAGACGTCGTCATACTTATTTATTGAAAGGCATGGTTTATATCTGGGACGAAAAGTCTGGCCAGCTGATGAAACTGAATGGTTCGACCTCGAATGCCAGTCGTAAGGGAGGGGGAACCGCTTACTATTGTGTGTGGAGCAGTGATATCAATATTCGGTGCGAAATCGTCGACCAGCAGGTGGCTGAACAGATGCGTGAAATTCGGATCGACCCGGATCTGATTCCGGTGATCCGGGAAGCCTATACGCAGGAGATTGCTGAGAGGCTGGGGCATTTTCGTCCCAGTGAACAGCAGGAATTACAGTCGGCTTTAAAAGCAGTGGATGAAGAAGAAGCGCGAGCAGCGCGTCTGTACGCGTCAGGAAAAATCACCGATCACGTCTGGGATGCACTGTGGGAAGAATGGCAGGACAAGCGGCGAACGATCCAGACCAGTTTAGCTGGTTTGAACCGGCAGCATGAGGTCCATATTGCCGATTTGGATACCGCTCTGACAATCACTGCAAAAGTGGGTATACTGTACGAGAGTCTTGATCAGTGCAGTCAACGCGATGTACTGCGCGAGATGGTTGACAGGATCGTTGTAGATCGTGCGGGAAATATTGTGAGAATGGATTTGCTCCCACCCTTTGGCTACCTGAAGCGGCTGACGGATCAGGTAAAGCAGGGAGCAGATTCGAAGGGTAATGAGAAAAATGAAAACAGCGGCGTTGCTGCCGCTGCCCTCAAACGTTCGGTTTGTACCGCTTCTGGTGGACCTGAGGGACACAGTTCCGTTAACTAGGCATATACTCCGCTTCAATATCCCCCTAACAGCCTCAACCGAAAGCAATTTGCGTAATCCTGATAAAGAGCAGCTTCATGCCGATATTCTTGACATGCGTGAACAAGGTATGAGCTATCGACAAATTGCTCAGGTATTCGGTATCCACTGGACAAGGGTAGGGCAGATTGCTAAAAGTACTGAGTAAATGGCAAATTCTTAAAATCTCTATCTCAACAGCATGCAACAGCGTGTTACAGCAATTTGTCTCTTCAGGTAAAGGTCAGTTTGCTTCTAAAAGTATAAGGGTTAATCGTTCGAGGTTGAAACATTACTGTAATACATACCCAGTGGGTAAAAATCACTATACTAACCTTAATAACGACACGAGCTTCCTGTATGACGCATCGACTACACATTCGGACATTGGGCAGTTTCCTCATCGAGTACAACCATCAGGTTATTGAGACATTTTTAACGCGCAAGACGATGCTGTTACTTGCGTATCTGGCAATGAATCCCGGTAAACATGCTCGCGAAAAATTAGCAATGCTGTTCTGGAGTGAAACCAGTGACGAGCAGGCTCTGAAAAATCTGCGGACGGTATTGTCAAACATACGCAAAAACGCACCTGATGCGGTACGGATTACACGTCGGACCGTACACATCAGTGAGAGTGTTTGGATTGATGCCCGTCATTTCGAGGAAGGCTGTGACACTGTTTTCGCCGGGAATAACCAATCGCTGGACAGCATGATGGAAATTGTCGCACTGTATACGGGTGAATTCCTGCGTGATCTGCACATCCGTCAGGCCGATGAGCTACAAGACTGGATAAACAATAAACGGGACCAACTTCATCAGAAATATCTGCAACTGCTCTATCATATTGGCGAGTATTGTCTTGAAATAGGAGAGATATATACCGGCGTAACGGTTGCACGCCAGCTTGTGAGTCTGAATCCGCTATGGGAAGCAGCACATCGCCAGTTGATGATCATGCTCGCACGTCTGGGGCAGACCGGAGAGGCACAGCTCCAATATGAGAGAGTTGTCTCACTGCTGGATGCAGAACTGGGTATAAAACCTGAACAGGAAACAGTGTCGCTGTATGAAAGCATCAGATCAGGTGTGGTGCAGGATGTCAAAGCGACGCTTCCTCGCATCGTGCTGCCAGATTTACCCTATATTCCGCCTAAAAATGATCTTTCTGCTCTTCGTCGGATGCTGGACAGATCCGAATGCAGATTGATGACGCTGGTCGGCATTGGTGGTGTCGGAAAGACGATGCTTGCTACATTCACTGCTCATGAGCGACAAACTGTGCATGGTGAGGAAGTTGTCTTCATTCCTCTGGCGAATGTCAGGGATGTTCAATCACTGCCACAAATGATCTTAGCCAGCCTGAATGTTGATGTAATAAAGAACGCTGGTGCCGAAGACCAGCTGCTCGGTGAACTTAGGCTGCGTAAGATGCTGCTGGTGCTGGATAATTACGAGCATCTGCTACCTGAAACCGATCTCGTTGAACGTATTCTCAGTGAGGCACCAGACGTGCGCGTGCTGGTCACTTCCCAGGTTGCTCTTAATCTGCGTCAGGAATGGCTTCTTTACCTTAATGGGCTGCAGATTCAGGAGGATGAAGCGCTGCAATTGTTCAAGAAAACAGTTGAGCGTATTCTGCCTCACTTTGATTTCCTTCACTATGAAGATGATATTCGCCAGATCTGCACATTTCTGGATGGACTGCCATTAGGTATTGTCATTGCCGCTAGCCAGATGAAAATCCTTTCCCCACCGGAAATTTTAGCTGCGCTGCACAGTGATATATCGTTATTCACGATGGCGCATCAGGATACGCCTGTTCGGCATCGTGGATTTACTCATCTTATTGACAGTGTTTTAAAGCAACTGGATGCGGAAGATCAGCGAGCGTTGATGGCACTCACAATCTTCCCTGACAGTTTTGGGCATGAGGCTACTCTGAGTGTGGCAGACATGAGCACAATGACCTTTATCCGACTGGTCGATAAGTCACTCATTCAGCGGGTCGAAAACTTCCGCTATCGAATTCACAGCATACTACGGCAGGTCTTTAGCGAGAGGCTCGCTGCATCAGGTGAAAAGGAGTGTGTGCGTCAGCGGTTAACTGCCTATTACGTTCAGTGGTGTCTCAATCTGTACCAGCAGAAAAAGCAGCGCCATGACGAGATACTGGTCATTGACATCGAACACGTGAATATCTGGCATCTCGATCTGATGAATGAATATGAACAGCAGCGCTATCTTATGGAAATTATCCCTGCGTTGCAAAAATACTGGCGCAACCGAGGTTTTGGCGAACGTGTCACACAAATTCTTTTACCAGCACTGGATGACGATGATCATCCAGCAGCGCTTCGCGCACGGACGATGGTCGAGTTAGCCAATCTTCTGGTTAAGACAGGGAAGCAGCAGCTCGTGCAGGACTTATGCGAACGCGCATTGGTTACAGCGCCGGATGTTCTGTATGTACAGGTCGATGCACTGCAAAACCTTGCCCGATTAAATATGCAGCGCGGTGATTATCAACAGGCGTGGCAGCAGTTGATGAGTATTCTGGAAATGGAAGCGCTGCTTCCAGGCTCTGATGATCCGATGCTTGACTATCTGTTGATAGGCAATCATACCGGAATGGGTTTAGCCGCAATGCATCTGGGTGAAATCGAAATAGCGCGTTCGCATTTCAATATTGCCTTGCATCGCTGGACACAAATGGATGAACCACTAATGCAGGCGCAAGTCAGGAACAACCTTGCGCTGCTGGATATGCGTGAGGGGCGTTATGATTCCGCACGACAATATTTCGAGGCCATCATACCCAGTTTCCATGATGTAGGGGATGACAACCTATTGGCGACAACCAATGGGAATTTGGGTCGCGCTTTGATGATGCTTGGGCATTACGCTCAGGCTCATGACAGACTGACTGAAGCAATTATGCTGGCCGTCCGGCTGGAGCGCAGGGTAAGCGTTCTCTATCAATTGGAGACCTTTACTCAGCTTGCGTTTCTGACGAGGCAATACACGATTGCAGCACAACTTTATGGCTATATTCTCAAACGCAGCGAAGAGGACAATATTGCGTTCTGGTCCAATACGCTCCAACGGATGGAAGACTACCAAGTGGAGATGAGCAGCATTCTGGGACCTCACTTTGAAGGATTAGTAAACTTAGGAAGTAAACTGTCTCAGGATTCAGCAATAGCACTGGCAGCCACACTGTCCGGCTATCTCCCATCAACTGATAAAGAATCATAAAAATGGGAAGTACCTGTACTTTGAGACGATAAATAAGCGCTTCTTAGGCGCTTGCTCTTTAGCATAAGGAGTATCAGTCAATATTGCTTAAGGAGCATAAGCCATGAAGCCTACCAAAGTTCTCTCTATCTCTGTGGCAGCGGTTGTCCTGTTTACTCATGCCGCTGGGACATTCGCTGCTGAAGGCCGTCCTGCAGGAGGCGGGGGTGGCGGTGACATTATTGTCTTCGACATTATCGATGCTACCGCCGTGAATAATGCTGCTGGTCGTCCTGCCGGCGGTGGAGATGGTGGTGACATTATTGTCTTTGACATTGTCGACGCCGTTAGTCGTCATCCGTAAATCCTCCTACCTGATGGGTGCTCCGGCACCCATTCCGTTGACCTAATTCAACCCACAAAGAGGTTTCTCCCTCCAACTTCTTTCGGCTTCAGCCGATAGATTTAGTGTCCAATCACTCTACACTCAAACAGGATCTGTCACGTGACACGTGACCTAAGGAGTAGTAACAATCATGACCCTCACCAATGCTCAGAGAAGTATTGTACAGATGACCTTCAATCAGGTCGTGGATGCTGATAAGCTCGCCGAGCGCTTCTACACCCGGTTATTTGAAATTGACAGCACGACAAAGTCGCTGTTTCAGGGAGATATGATGGAACAGCGCATCAAGTTAATTCAGACTCTCACCGTTGTTGTCGGAAGTCTGAACAACCTGAGCGCGATCGTACCTGCGATTGAAAACCTGGGTAAACGGCATGTCACTTATGGAGTGACCATCGATCATTGGAACAGCGTAGGCGCGGCACTGCTGTGGGCATTAGAAGATGCATTTGGCAGTGTGTTTACCCCGGAAGTCCGTGACGCCTGGGCCGCTGCCTATGGCCTTATCGCACAGACCGCGATCACCGCGGCTTATCCGAAGGATAAGGAACTTTTCCTTTCGCTGCCATAGGCTGCATAGGCTTTTAGAGAGGCTGGCAGATACAAATGCCAGCCTTTAAACCCCCTTTTCCTAGCTTATTCCCTTTGCTGTACTTGTCCCTTCTTACTGCCACCGAAGCTTCCATGAAGCCTGTGTGAATTCCATTTGCTCGAACCTTTCAGCTCATTCGAGCTGGCCCACGAAGGCACACCAGTTCCGTTCCCGTTTCCGATTCAGAGAGCCTCATTCAACCATCGGCTAGAGGTGCGGCCCCAACCGTATTGTTGTCCCAAGCACACCAGCTTACACGTCTCATGAATGCATCATCCGTTCACGGTTATTGGACCACTGTCGTAATCTTCCGTTTTCTTTGGTATGTGCTGTTCAGGTTCTGCCTGTTGTTTGGATGTTACACAGTACAGGTCGATACCCTATTCTCCTCAAACATACTCAAGACGAGCGTATCACATTATGAAAGGCGGGTGAACTGAGAGAGTGAAGTAATTCAGAAAGGGTAGGCGTCCTGACCGAGGCGCTAGCTTAATGTCTCATGGACGCAGCTTAAAAAATACCTGCATTTGAGATGGGGAATTATATATCGCGGAAGCAATCACTGCGGAATAACTCGAGAAGTCAGAACCGCCTGTGCTGAGGTGCAGACGCTGTCCCAGCACAGGCAGTTGAAGTCTCACATAGGTGTTAACTTCGAAGATAAATGTGATTTGTGCCTATGGCAGTGGGACCAGATTTGTCTGTAAAGCCCCAGTCGGGATCATGAGCAGGCTTGCTGCATCGATCAGGAATTTGCCACTCGTGAGGTTCGTGTTGAATTGAACCTTTATCTGCTCAATCTGTCGTCCATTGAGATCAATCACGACTGAGTCACTGACGGATGTATAGCCTTGTATGGCTGGGGCAACGAGCTGTAGGGTCCCCTTGCTGCCATCACTGAATTTGATCTTTACCTTGCCGATCTGTATCCCCGGTGCAATATTGAACCGATTTACATAGGCGCTGAACTCGAGCGTCGATCCATGGGTCACAGTGCCGACCTCGCTGACCTTGTACTGTAGTTTCGATTTCTGTCCATCAGGATTGCCCCGGAACATGAAGGCAGCTTCACCGCTGTAGGCAAATTGCTTGATACTGCCATCTGCCTTGAGCTTGTTGCGCTTCAGCTTGTCAGATTTATCCAGTGTGGTTCCCTTTGCCAACCAGCCATCCGGGAGTTTGTCGTTGTCCGCATCCACTTCAAAGTCCGCATTGGGCAGCATCTGCACGATTTGAGCAGGGAACTCACATTTTGCCATATAGACGTTCGTTTCCTCTGAGCTTAGCGTTTGGTTCCAGAAAATGAGGCTCCCTTCAAGGATCAGACCTGTGGTTTTAGCATAGTCACTGACTTTTGCTGATATACCAGTGGGGATGTCATAGACATAAATACCATCGGTGCTGCCCCAGGCAACTCTCATGCCATTGATAAAAGGTTTCCCAAATTCAATGCCTGTACTGAGGACTCGAGTATGACCGGTTTGCAGATTGTACAGGTGTATTTCATCGCCTTCACCGAGTTTGCTCTGGCGGTAGACAATGTAATCACCGTGTGACATTGGTGATCTATCTGCCACATCGTTATTGGTGATTCGAGTGAGCGTCTCGGTTCCGAGATGGAAGGCATAGATTTCCCTTGATGCTGCTTCCGATCCGGTTGGCTGATTCTGCCACACCACGACATCGCCCTGAATATGGTAAGCAGACTTTTGGTCGCTTTGTGGTACTCCTTCACTGACAAGTGTTTTCTGATCTGTCTGGATATCATACACATGGAGATTGAAAGTCTTACTCATGATTCCATAATGGTGATACAGAACCTTTCCATTGCTGATCCCATTCACTTCAAAGTAATGCTTGCCGACATGTCTTACATCGACGGTTTCTGTAACTCCTGTCGCAACGTTGTAATGGGCGACACTGCTGGTATCTCCGTTGCGTGCCCACACAACATGTTCGCCCTCGATAAAAGCGGTTGTCTCCTCTGTGGGACTATCACTGATGATTTCTGTAGTGCCAGTGAGTATATTGTGCAGCGCAATATCTTTTGTGCCACTCGCAGGATTCTCAAATGGCCATACGACATACTGACCGTCGATCGCAGGATTCCAATCATCATGGGTGTTGTCCGTGATCTGGGTCACAACACCGGTGCTGCGGTTCTGGACAAAAATTTCCCAATCCTGACCATCATCTCGCATCAAGGCCAGGTAATCCGGCGTGACGCCTGTGATTGTTTCGGAGATGTCGTTATCGGGGTTTAGTTGGGTTGCAGTACAAACCAGTTCTACAGCAATTGCACGCATGTCCTGTGCTTGAAGCTGTCCAACCGCCAATAATGTGACGAGCGTAAAGAGCACACTTTTCAGCAGCAGGCGTCCGAAAATTGCTTTGTGAGTTGAGCGCATAGGTAAGCTCCTTGAACTATGGATATAACTCAACTCTAAGGATCAATCGCTTAAGAATGGCTTATTTTTTAGTTCTATTGGAGACACGCACCGATTTTTACAAAGTTTTTATTGTTGGGGTTGAAAGCTGCAACCAGTAGCCTTATCAGGGCACTGTCCAGCGACCTTACCCCAACGGAACGGATTAAAAGTACGTTGATGGATAACCCTCACAGTGAGGAGTTGAGACTGCCTGTGCTGAGGGAGATTAAACTCAGCACAGGCAGTTGAATTCTCGCAGCGGTGTTAACTCGAAGGGTGAATGTAACGTGTGCCTACGGCAGTGGGACCAGATTTGTCTGCAATGCCCCATCCGGGATGAGCAGCAGGCTTGCTGCATCGATCAGGAATTTGCCACTCGTGAGGTTTGTGCTGAATTGAACCTTGATCTGCTCAATCTGACGCCCATTGAGATTAATCACCCGTGAATCACTGACCGATGCATAGCCTTGCGCTGCGGGAGCGGTGAGCAGGAGAGTCTCTTTGCTGCCATCACTAAAGCTGATCTTGACCTTACCGATT
This sequence comes from Chloroflexota bacterium, assembly GCA_023430545.1. Classification (GTDB taxonomy): domain Bacteria; phylum Chloroflexota; class Anaerolineae; order Aggregatilineales; family Phototrophicaceae; genus JAEZAF01. The sequence continues at coordinate 2,821 of JAEZAF010000131.1, read as the reverse complement.
GCGGTACCCGGTGCGACGTTGAAACGATTCACATAGGCACTGAACTCGAGTGTTGCGTTGTGGGTCACAGCCTCGACGTCACTGACCTTGTACTGAAGCTTTGATTTCTTCCCATCAGGATTGCCCCGGAACATGAAGGCGGTTTCACCACTGTACGCAAACTGCTTGATACTGCCATCTGCCTTGAGCTTGTTGCGCTTCAGCTTGTCAGATTTATCCAGTGTGGTTCCCTTTGCCGACCAACCATCCGGAAGTTTATCGTTGTCCGCATCCATCTCAAAGTCCGCATTGGGCAGCAACTGAACAATTTCGTTCGGGAACCTGCACTCTGCCATATAGATATTGACATCATCCTGACCTAGTACTTGATGCCAGAAAATGCGGTTGCCGTCAAGAAATATCAGTTGATCGCCATTGTAGCTGGTGAGTTTTGCTGATATGCCACTAGCGATATCGTAGGTGTAAATGCCATTGGTGTCGCTCCAGGCAGCTCTCGTGGCATTGACAACAGGTTGCCCAAATTCAGTGCTTGCACTCGACGCGATGACCTGAGCTACCCCGCTTTGCAGGTTGTGCAGACGTATTTCGCTGCCATCCTGAGTCGTCCTCCGGTAGACAATGTGGTTGCCATACGACATAGGCGCTTCATCAGGGACATCGTTATTGGTGATTCGAGTGAGTGTCTCGGTTCCGAGATCGAAGGCATAAATTTCCGCTGATGCGCGTTCACCTCCGGGTGCCTCATTCTGCCACACCACAATATCACCATGAATATAGCCACTGTATTTTTGGTCGCTCTGAGGTATTCCCTCAGTGATGAGTGTTTTTTGATTAGTCTGGAGGTCATACACGTGGAGACTGGAGGTTTTGGACGAGCTTCCACGGTGTCGATACAGCACTTTTCCATTACTGATCCCATATACAGCATAGGAATGTTTGCCGATATGACGTACGTCGATGGTTTCTGTAGCCCCTGTAGCAATGTTGTAATGGGCGACACTGCTGGTATCTCCATTGCGTGCCCATACAACATGTTCGCCCTCGATGAGAGCCATTCCTTCGTGTGTAGGGCTGTTACTGATGATTTGTGTGACGCCGGTGATTATATTGTGCAGTGCAATATCCCATGTGCCATTTGCGGGGTTTTTGAATGACCACACGATATGCTGACCATCCATCTGCGCAGCCTGGTCTTCAAAGGAATTGTTAGTGATCTGGGTTGTTGCACCGGTGCTGCGGTTCTGAACAAAAATCTCAGTGTCCTGTCCATCAGATCGCATCAGGGCCAGGTAATCCGGTGTGATGTCAACAACGGCTTCGGGCATGTTGTTGTCTGGGTTCAATTGGCTTGCAGAACAAACCAGTTCTGGCTCCGCTGCACCCACATCCTGCACAGCCACCTGTCCGACTAGTAGTGCAATCAAGGTGACTACGACACCGGTTGTCAACAACCATCTGGTAATTCTCTTGCGATTTGAGTACATAGGTAAGCTCCTTGAACTATGGATATGATTTCAACTCTAAGGAGCAATCGCTTAAGAATGGCTTATTTTTTTGTCCTTTTGGAGACAGGCATAGTTTTTTACAAAGTTTTTATTGTTCTGGGTGAAATCTCACAACTAGCAGGCGAAGCATATCAGCAAGCGGCTTGAGTATTGGATTGTTGAGGATGTCGATTGAGCCCATCCTCCATACTTATCCTACATGCTGGAGGATAGAATTGAACTGGAAGAACTGGAGCAGGTGAGTACGTTCTTCTGGTAGGTATATGTCGTGGACAAGCGCACTAAAATCAAATGCGCTTAAAGGAGAAATATCGCTTATGCCCAGTTTTCAGAGGTATGGGACCTGTGGATAGTCGCCCAACAGCAGACTGAAATGGCGAACCGCGTGCAGCACGTCACGGATCAGTGCGTAGCCACGCACGCTGAAAATAGGCAGTAGCAACATCGACCTGCTGAACGGTCTGGCGCTGGAGCAGATAATTCAGCATATCGGCGAGGCAGGTCTCTACATTGTCAATGATATAAGGGATACGTATATAACGAGGTGTTACTCCAAAGGTTCAGGGATAGCCAAGCCGACGCTCCAGTTCTTCGCGCCGTCGTTAGCTTTTAACTAAAGATGATCTGCTTGAAGACTGGGACTATAGTTCAAGCGGTTTATCCTCGCCTTCTGTTCCACCGCCATCCGGAGGCGTCTCTTTCACGTCCCACTGAACACGACGGTAAATCTGAGCCAGAGATAACTGAAGTTCTGTATCCAACAGCGGGACACTGATTTCTGATTCCAGTCCAGTCGCATATTCATAAAGCCACTTGTCTGCTTCATGCCTGCGAAAAACTTCAACCTTTGGTACATCCTGAGCGATCAGCAGATAGGCTTGTAACGTCTCGATCTGAGTATATTCTTCCAGCTTCTCGTTGTAATCACGCATTGCCGTAGCCGGTGACAATACCTCTGCAAGCAAGATTGGATTCGTGATTGTATCGGTGCGCCCCTTCAGATACGCAGGTTCACCGCAGAAGACGGTGACATCCGGGTAACGATACGATTTCTTGCTGGCGATATGAATCCGTGTATCAGATGAGGTAACTGTACACTCCTGATCTGCTAACCGGCTGCCAAGATGAATAATGGTACTGGCGATGATGGTATTGTGACGAACGCTTGCGCCCGTCATCGCATAAACCTGTCCCCGGCTGTATTCGTATTTGAATTCCTGCTCGTCGGTAAAGGCCAGATATTCCGCTTCAGACATCGCAGACAGGCCGCTTGGTCGAGTCGCATACATCAGGGCAGACTCCTTTCTTGTTAGTCT